>NZ_JASHKT010000019.1:0-59250 GCF_030056855.1 Rhodococcus sp. IEGM 1354 | reverse complement strand
GCGAGTCGTGGAGCGAATTCCTCGAAGCGACGGCCGCCGTCGGGCCGATCGACGTACTCGTCAACAACGCCGGCATCATGCCGATCGGTCGATTCATCGACGAGGACGATGCCATCTCGCGAGCCGTGTTCGACGTGAACGTGTTGGGCTGCGGACTCGGCATGAAGATGGTCGTGCCGGGCATGATCGCCCGCGGGGGTGGGCACGTGGTCAACGTCGCCTCCGCAGTCGGACGGCTGCCCTTGGCCGACGGTGCCAGCTACTCGGCGTCGAAGGCCGCAGTCATCGCGATGAGCGAGGCCGTCCGCGACGAGCTCGCCCACGACGGCATCGACGTCAGCGTGATCCTGCCGACCGCCGTCGAAACAGCCCTGGCCGCCGGCATCTCCCACGCCAAGGGAGTCAAACACCTCGCGCCGGAGGACGTCGCACGGGCGATAGTCGGGGTCGTCCGACGCCCCAGAGCCGAGACGTGGGTGCCTCGCTCGGGTGGACTCATGGTCGCCGCGTCGGCGGTGCTGCCCCGCAGCGTGCGACTGGGTCTGCAGCGGCTGATCAGTGCCGATACGGTTCTGAGCGATGCAGACACGACGGCTCGCGCGTCCTACGAGCAGGAGCTGCGTCGAAAGATCGGGCGGGCCTGACCGGCCGGCGTCTTGCTCGTGAACGGTCTCTTTCACTCGAGTGCGACAACGGCGTCGCCGGTGAGTGTGACGGTGCCGTCGGCGAGGGTGACGGCCAGTTCGATTGTGGCCGTGCGAATTCCGTCGACGTCGTCGATGGAGACGACTGTGCCGGTGGCGGTGGGCTCGGCCAGCACCGGGGTGATGGACGCGAACCGAACCCGGTAGGAGCGAATCGCTTCCTGCGGAACCCAATTGGTCAGCAGTCGACCCAGGTGGGCCATGGAGAGCATGCCGTGGGCGAAGACGTCGTCGAGGCCCACCGACTTCGCGACATCGATGTCGATGTGCATCGGGTTGTGATCGCCGGATGCGCCGGCGAACAGCGCCAGCGTGGTGCGGGAGAGGGTGCCGACGTTCAACGCGGGAAGCTCGGTGCCGACAGTGAGGTGTTCGAAAGATGTCATTGCCGGACTCCCGGATTGCGTACGACGATGACCGTTCGGAGATCGGCGACAGCGGAGCCGTCGACACGGGTGACTGCCGTGTCCTTGACGACGAACTCCAGTGCTCCGCCCTTCTTGGAATAGATGTCGGAAATCGTGGAGGTAGCGACCAAGGTGTCGCCTGCGTGCGCCGTCGAGTGGTACGTGAAGGCCTGTTCGCCGTGCAGGACGAACCGAAGATCGACCCCGAGGTCCGAAATCCACGGGAACGGATCGGGACCGCCCAGTTCGATGGAGAACAAGAACGTCGGGGGCACGGGCAGAGCCGGGTGCCCCGCTGCTGCAGCAGCAGTGCTGTCGAGGTAGATCGGGTTCGTCTCGCCGATGGCCTTGGCGAAGAAACGCAAGCGCGCGGCGTCGACGGTCATCTCGACCGGTGGCAACGTGGTCCCGATAGCGGCGGGATCGATCGGCATGCTTCAGCTCACCTTCTCGTACAGAGTGTTCACGGGCACCGACACACAACTACCTCATCATGGTCGATTCCGAGTCGCCGTAGAGTTGACGGCCTCGCGCATCGAACTCGCGAAGCCCGGCTCCAAGTCACTCCACTTCATCTGCTTCCGAACTCGGGCGAGGTGTTTCTTGTACACCTTCGCGTCGACGTAACCGGCGTGGCGCGGCGAGTCGACGAGGTGGAGGCTGCCGGCGAGATTCGGGCGGTCGTTCGCGATCATCTCTTCGAATTTTCTGGCCGATTCCGGTCGGGTCACCTGGTCCCTCAAGTACTGAGCAATGACGTTCGAAATGTTGTCGAACAGTGTGTATGCGCTCGAGTTGGTTTCGATGAAGCCGATGGTGAACAAGTTACGGTGGTGTCGATTGAAGGCGGTCAAATATTGCGCGGGGCGATCACCGTCCCATTCGAAGATCTCCTTGTCGAGATACGGAATTCGCATTTCGTATCCGGTTGCGTAGAGCACCAGGTCGATCTCGAGGCGCGATCCGTCGGTGAACACGACGTGATCGCCGTCGAACCGTTCGATATCGTTCTTGACCGCGATGTCCGCGTGCTGAAGATGATGCAGCAGTTGACTGTTGAGCAACGGGTGCGTCTGAAACAGCTTGTGGTCCGGTTTCGGCAGGCCCCAGCGGGTGACGTCGCCGACCAGTAGGCGAAGAAGTGCTGACAAGACCGGACGTTCGAGCCACATGGGCATCGTGATGCCCTCGTCGAAGGAATCGGCCGGTCTCCCGAAGACGTGCTTCGGTACGATGTGGTACCCACGGCGAACGCTGATGTAGGCGCTGTCTGCGAACTGAGCAGCGTCGCAGGCGATATCCGCCCCCGAGTTCCCCAGGCCCACAATGAGAACTCGTTTGCCGGCGAAGTCGCGCCCGCTGCGGTGGCTGACTGCATGCCGGATTTCTCCTGTGAAGTTGCCGCGATGACGAGGTACGCGAGGGTGCCAATTGGTACCCGACGCACAGATCACTCCGCGATACCGGCGGGGAGTCTGCCCAGCGGGAGTGACGATCCAGGTGTCGTCGTCTGCACGCACGTCGGTGATCGGGGTCCCGAACTCGATGATCTCCTCGAGCCCGAAAGTGCGTGCGAAATCCTTCGTGTAGTCGAAGATTTGAGCGCGTGACGGGTAATCACCGAAGTGATCGGGCATGGGAAAATCGAAGAATCCGGACACGTCTCGTGAGGAGATGAAGTGCGCCGACTCGTACATCGGGGTTCCAGGGTTGTCGATATCCCAGATTCCGCCTACGTTGTTGTGCCGTTCGAAATGATCGTATTCGACACCGTAGTGGCGCAGAAGTCGTCCAGCACTGAGCCCGGCAGGGCCGGCTCCGATGATAGCGACGGCCGAGCTTCGATCCATCGCTTCCGATTGTGTCGCGTTGCTGTGCATGCCATTTCCTTCAGGGAGGGGACTTCGGGGAGGGGACTGATCACGATGTCGAGGAGGCGAGGTACCGGAGACGCCCGCGTTCACCGATGCGTTCTGCCAGTGGAAGCAGAACAGGTACGAGGCGAGGGAACAGCTGTAACAATTTGACGCTGAGTGCGTCGGTACGCGGTAGAAAAACTTCGAGTCGACCGGTACGGATCGCCTTGTCGACGCCGTCGGCGACGTGCTCGGCCGTGGAGACCGTTCCCACGAAATTCAGCAGGCTGCCGTCGTGATTCGCCTCGTGGCGCAGCATTGCCGTATCGACCGCGCTCGGGTAGACACCCCCGACTGTTACCCCGGACCCCCGAAGTTCGAGGTGCAGGGCCGCGAGAAACGCTCGTAGGCCAGCTTTGGCTGCCGAATACGCAGCCGATCCCGGTATTGGCAACACCGCCCCCTGGGACACTGTTGCGACTATGTGACCGCGACCTTGTCGAGTCATAACCTGCGCCGCCGCCTGCGCCAGGTGAACAGTTGAGGACAGCATGATGCGCAGCTGGCTGTCTATGTCATCAGGATCGGCGTTCACCACGTTGCCCGGAACAATCGTTCCCGCGTTGAGAAATGCGATCTCAAGATTGCTCGACCACTCTGCCGAGACCCGTTCGCGAAGAGATCGGACGGCGGCTGCGTTGTCGAGATCGCATGTGATCGGAACGGCTCCCGTAATGGCGTGCGCAGCGCGAGCGGCCAGGTCATCGTCACGGTCGGCGGCCAGAACCGTGTAGTCCCGGCCGGCCAGACGGCGTGCCACCACCTGGCCGATGCCCCCGGCGGCACCGGTGACGAGTGCGTACTTCTTCATGGTGATCCTCTCGCCAATAAGTTGGTCAACCGACCAAGTCAGTTGACACACTAGCCCAGTAATCCTGATGTGCGCCAGTGCAGAATTGCGGTCTCGGATATGGATCGAGTTGCGCGACCGAGAGGCCGTACGCTGATCGCATCTGCGAGGAAGGGGGCTACGTGGCTCGACTGACGGCCGAGAACCGCCGCGCGCTGCTGGTCGAGGCGGCTCTGACCGTGATGGCCAGGGATGGGGTCGCTGCAGCTACCACACGATCGATATGCGCCGAAGCAGCGATGCCGCAGAGTGCATTCCATTATGCATTTCGATCCAAAGCAGAGTTACTGCAACGGATCACAGAAATTTCGGTCGGTACGGTCACGACCGACCTCGATCAGCTCGCACTCGACGAAAGAGATCTGCGCACCACGCTCGTGGCGGCGATGGACCGCATCCACGAGTCGATCGTGGTCGACGCCCCCCGGCAGGCGGTGGTCTACGAGTTGACGCTACTGGACATGAGAGCGCCGGAGGATCCCGGATCTCTCGGTCGCTGGCAATACAGCCTCTACACTCAACGGGCGGCATCGCTGCTGGCCTCGGTTGCCGAACATGCGGATGTTCGATGGACAGTCGACCTTCACGCCCTGGCTCGACTGGTGGCCACTGCGATCGACGGGACCGCCCTTGCGTGGCTCGCCGACCGAGATTCCGATGTCTCGAGGGCGTCGCTGCATGTACTGGCGGACGCCGTGGTCGCCCTGGCTGAACCGAGGTCGTAATGGTCGGCCATGCTTGAGGGGCGGCGCTTGGCGCCAATGGTCGTGACGAGCAATCGCGCGGCGTCGACGGTAATCTCGATCGGTGGCAACGTGGTCCCGATAGCGGCGAGATCGATTGCCACGGTTGACGCCAGCGGGAGCCGAGGGCCCTTCAGGCGTCGCGTACTTCACACACCAGAGGGCTGGTCACTCACGAGCCGGCACACATGAGCCTCCCCGCGGCGCGCGAACCGGTGCCACTGAACCGATGGTCGGTCGGGTGGCGACAATCGTCGTCTGGTCAACGGGCACGGACCACGACGTCACGAATATCGGCGTCGGACGGCGCATTCACCGCGTTGGCCACCATATTCGCGACGGTCTCAGGGCTCAAATAAAGCGAGGGGTCGTATTTGTCCCCCGCATACGCGATCAAACCCTCTTGCATCACCGTCGCGATACGCCCTGGGTAGATCGACGTCACACGCAATGATGGTTCGTCGTTGCGCAGCGACTCGGCGAACCCGCGTAACGCGAACTTGCTCGCCGAATACGACGCCAATCCTGGTGAGACATTGATGCCAGACCCTGAATTGACGAAGACCACATGGCCTTCAGCGGCACGCAAGGCAGGCAGGAGCGCCAAAGTCAACGCTACAGCACCAATAACGTTGACTTCCATAGTATTTCGCCACTCAGCCGCACTCGATTCAGCTACTCGAGCGGGGAACGCGACGCCGGCGTTATGAACGAGGACGTTCAACCGGTCAATCGAGTGGACGGCCGCTGAGAGTTGTTCGGTATCAACCAAATCGACTGGCAGCGCGGTGGCACCGAACCGCGTGGTCACCTCGTCGAGCCGCGACGACGGCCGCCCCATCAGAAACAGCCTGTGCGTCGGAGCCAGTGCCTCGGCCAGTGCCGTGCCAAGGCCGCCGGCAGCGCCTGTGATCATCGCGGTAGTGAGCATGTTGCCGATCCTAGCGAGCTGCAACTCGGGTAGCGCCCGAAAACCCTCGAATCGATTGGCCAACTGCCTACGCGCCCACGGGTGCGAACCAAAGATCTACGAGGGGACGGCAATGAGCTCCGCGCAACTCCGGTCCTACGAATCGGGAGTACGCACGGCGCAAGGCCCCGCAACTCGCAGAGGCGCGCGCACGTTCGGCTGTCATCGCGGGAGCCTGGTTAGGTCGTATGGTTGTTCCGTGAGCGCGCGAGACACCATCATCGTGGCAGCTGAGCGTTTATTCGCAGAACGGGGCATCGACGACGCCTCGCTCCGCGAGATCACTCGCGCTGCCGGCGAACGGAATGTGAGGGCACTGCAATATCATTTCGCCGACCGGCGTGGCCTAGTGGTGGCAGTCCTGGAATTCCATGCTCACCAACTCGCGGTGCAGATGCACGATCGACTCGACGCCCTCGAGCATGCGCCCGACTCAGACGCACGCAGCGTTGTGGAATGCTTCGTCGCGCCACTGTGCGCCATCGCGTGGACTCCACGAGGGCTCTGCTTTGCGCAGATCGCCGCCGAGGTGATCGGGCGCGCACGGCATTCACCCAGCGGAAAAGACGACCCGCTCCAGGTTCTCGTCGACGACCCGGATGGGGCAATTCAGCGATGGGCTCAGATGATTGCGCCTTTCATGTCGCCCCTGGTCAGCGGCGGACCGTTGCATCAGCGATTTGCCCTGTTGAGATTCGCTTATGTCGAAGTCGCCCGCCAGGCGCAGGTCGCCCATCCTCCGCGAAATCGGGCGTTGTTCGAGTCGCACCTGACCGACTTGTTGACCGCACTCGCGGAGGCCCAGCCCTCAGGCGGGACTATGGCGGCGCTGGAAGACCGGAACCGCGCCTAGCGCGAAGGCGGAATCGGCCGAACGCTTTACTAATGCACTTGCATCACTTAATCTGAAGCGGTGACCGGCCATCCGACAAGACCGAGTACCGAGCGAGATCTTGAATCCGACTTGAGGTCATGGTCGCGCCAACACATAAACGAGAAGGCCGACATTGCCGACCTCTTGCCTCTAGGAGGCCACGCCGGCTTGAGCTACCGTTTCGACGCCGTTTCTCCCGGCGGTATCAGCCGGCGGCTCGTCATTCGTCTCGCTCCGGCCTCAGGGCGTCAGGGAGGACCCGCCGACGTCCTACGTCAGGTTCCGCTGCTCACTGCTTTGAGTCGGGCCCAGCTTCCGGTGGCTCCACTGGTCTGGTCGACGCCGAGCCGAGAGCAGTTCGGCACGGATGCGATCATCCAGGAACGACTGCCGGCGAACTCGATCGATATGTTCGGACCCTCCCCCGCTTCGGCGGAAGAAATCGTTGCAAATCGAGTACCCCTGAGCAAAGCCGTCGAGACCTTGGCCATGTTCCACAGCTTCGACTGGCGACGCGATCTGCAGGGATGGTCTGAACCTCAGACCCCAACCTCGTTGCTGAACCTGACGTCGCGAGTTCTGGCCCGGTCCCCCGAGCCGAGCTGGCAAGACCACGGGCTACGTCTCCTCGAATCGCTGGCAGCGACACAACCCGGGCCGGGGCCGGTCGGGCTGGTTCACGGCGACTTCCAGACCAACAACGTGTTGTTCGATCCAGATGGTCCGCAGGTCGTGGCAGTGGTGGATTGGGAGCTTGCCGATATCGGACCGCAAGAACTCGACCTGGCCTGGGCCGCAATGATGGCTGATCCACGGTGCTGGGACACCAGCGTGGCTGCGGGCCTCCGAGTACGGGCCGAACCGGAAGAAGTCTTCGGCTGGTACGGCAAGGAACCATCTCCGCGCTTGTGGTGGCACTTCGCTCTGGCATGCCTGCGCTACGTGTCCGTGGCCATGAAAAAGTACCCACTGGTGGCCAGGTCGAGGTCCCCACTGGTGGCCAACTGAAAGTCCCCACCCCGTGTTCGTCGTGTCGATCAGGAACTTCTGGCCCGAGCGGTGACGGTGAAGGTGCCAACCACACACCGCACCGCCCGGGGAGTTCCATTGAAGTCTGCGAAGGAACGCATGGACATCATTTCCGCTTACCGCGAAGTCGGGTCGTATCGAGGAGCCGCCGAACTCGTCGGCACCACCCACAAGACCGTCAAACGCACCATCGACAAATTCGAAGCCGACCAGGCCGGCAACACACCACCGCCGCGGGCCGAGCGTGAACGCAACTACGCCGCCGTCACCGACCTGGTAGCCGAACGGGTCGACAAATCTCAGGGCCGAATCTCCGCGAAACGAATCCTGCCGATCGCCCGCAAGGCCGGCTATGCAGGATCGGACCGCAACTTCCGACGCCTGGTCGCCGAGGAGAAGAAACGGTGGCGCACCGACCATCACCGCGGCCGACGGCCCGCGGTATGGGCACCGGGTGACTACCTGATCATCGACTGGGCCACTGTCGGCGGACTGCACCTGTTCTGCGCCGTCATGGCCTACTCGCGGTGGCGGTTTGCTGCATTCGCCACGGACGAGAAAGCAACCACCACAATGGCATTGATCGCCGAAGCACTTGCCGCTGTCGGTGGTGTCCCGCGCAAGGTCCTCGCCGACCGCATGGCATGCCTCAAAGGTGGGGTCGTCGCGAACGTCGTCATCCCCACCCCGGACTACGTCCGGTTCGCTGCTCATTACGGGTTCGCACCGGACTTCTGCCACGCGAACGACCCACAATCGAAAGGCGTCGTGGAGAACCTCGTCGGATACGCCCAACGCGATCTCGCTGTCCCGTTGCTCACCGAATCAGCCATCGCCGACACCACCGTCGATGTCCACGCAGCCAACGCCGCCGCCAGGGTGTGGTGCACGGAAGTCAACGCCAGGGTGCATTCGGAGATATGCGCGATCCCGAACGACAAACTCGACGAAGAGCGAGAGTTGTTGTCGCCATTGCCATCGCTCCGACTGGAGATCGGTCCACCGCCGGTGACCCGCAAAGTCGACCGCTTGTCCTGCGTGCGGTTCGCGTCCGCGCGCTACTCCGTGCCGGTGCGGTTGATCGGCGCGACCGTCACCCTCGTCCAGACCGAGGGACGGTTGGTGGTTGTCGAGCCGGCCACCGGTGAGGTCGTCGCCGAACACGACCTGGGCCAGCCGGGGACCGCGTCGGTCCTCGACGAGCATTACGGCGGTGCCCGCCCCGCACCCCATCGTGGTCCCAGGCCGAGAACCACTGTCGAGCAACAGTTCTGCGCACTCGGACCCGAAGCAGAAGCATTCCTCGTCGGTGCCGCCGCGATCGGCAACACCAGGCTCGGATCCGAGCTCGAGATCCTGCTGGCACTCGGCGCAGCACATGGCACCGAACTGTCGGTGGCGGCGTTGACCCGGGCGGTGGCGTTCCGTCGATTCCGGGCCGCGGACGTCCGATCGATTCTCGCTGCCGGTGCCGGAGCGCCACAGCCCAGGCCGGCCGGGGACGCGTTGATTCTGGACCTGCCGACCGCACCGACGCGCTCCCTCGATGCCTACGCCATCCGGACCCCTGCCGCCGATACGCAGGTGCCGTCATGACCGACACCACCACTGCACACTCTCCGAAGGCTGCTGCGCCCCAGCATGTTCCCGAACTCGCTGCTGATCTCGACGCCGGACTGCGGCGCCTGAAACTGGCTGCAATCCGCCGGACCGCACCGGAGGTGTTGATCACTGCGAAGACGCAACGCTGGACCCCGGAAGAAGTGCTGCGGACGCTCATCGAGTCCGAACTCGCCGCACGTGATGCCTCCAACATCGTCCACCGGCTCAAAGCTGCCGCGTTCCCGGTGACGAAAACGTTGGAGTCCTTCGATGTCGCAGCGTCATCGATCCAGCCGAAGGTGTTCGACTACCTCTCCAGCCTGGAATGGGTTCGGGCACAGTCGAACCTGGCGATGATCGGACCTGCCGGGACAGGCAAGTCTCTTACCTTGATCGGGCTCGGTGTCGCCGCCGTCCACGCTGGACACAAGGTCCGCTACTTCACCGCCGCCGATCTCGTCGAAACCCTGTATCGCGGATTGGCAGACAATACCGTCGGCAAGATCATCGAATCACTGCTGCGGGTCGACCTGATCATCATCGACGAAATGGGCTTCGCCCCGCTCGACGACACCGGCACGCAATTGCTGTTCCGTCTCGTCGCCGGTGCCTACGAACGCCGCTCGTTGGCGATCGGATCGCACTGGCCGTTCGAGCAATGGGGCCGGTTCCTGCCCGAGCACACCACCGCCGCCTCGATCCTCGACCGATTGCTCCACCACGCCACCATCGTCGTCACCGACGGCGAGTCCTATCGCATGAAAGACGCACAACACCGAAAGGACCGCCCCTGAAAAACCGGAAACATCAACACGGGGTGGGGACTTTCACCTGGCCACCAGCGGGGACTTCAACTTGGCCATTGACACCTGATCGGTGTCGGACAGCCACGGTATCGGGTGGACGGAGAGCGCCATGCCGCATCGACAGACCTCGCGAACTCGTGACAACGAGACTCATTCGTCGCGAGAACATATCGCCCTCAAGTCAGTAGGACCGCGCAACTGCAGGCCCCACCGGATTTGTCCGACAACTTGTGGACAAATTCTGCTCCATGCCAGGCGTCCGCGATCCGGCGACGACTTTGCATCAGCGCACTTGACGTCGATTGGCGGGTTTCGTCACCGCCCTTGTGTGGCCGGGGTTTCGCTACCCGGCTGCCTGCTTGAACTGTCATGGAGTTGCGGAGCTGAACGAGAGAAAGGCTGTCCCAGTGATACAAGACGATGTCAGTAGGTGGAGGCCGGGAGTTCGCTGCGGCGATGATGCTTGCGGAGCCGAGCCTTCACCAAATTGGCTACAAAAAACGAGCAAGCAGAACCTCATATCTGAAATAGCGCAGCACTAACCACGGTCCTAAGCCGGGGCATTCCCTGACAACGGCCTCCTCGCCTCGACAATGTCCCACAACCACTGACCCTTTTCAGAATCGATCACACCTCGACCATGCATCGGTCCGTATACCTTGCGCTGAGTGAAGGCGACGAAGCGCAGAGCCCACCGCGTGGGAGTGCGAGTTTGGCGTCGCTGAGTTACGCAGGGTAAGTCCAGGATGTCCCGGAGCTGGCCGACCTCTTGATGGAGGGCCGGCCGAAGTCGGGGGGCACGACGACATCGGCGGGTCCGAGGGTATGAATCGACGAGTGTCCGAGTCCCAGCACCGTGGAGTCCAGGCCGCCGCGCAGGATGTCGAGCACGTTTTCCACGCCGGCCTGACCGTTCGACGCCAATCCCCACAGATACGCCCGCCCGATCAGCACCGCACGCGCGCCGAGAGTGAGTGCCTTCGCCACATCACTGCCGCCTGATTGCACCGTCGAGGGTGACCTCCACCTGATCGCCCACCGCGTCGGCAATCGCCGGCAACACCCGAACAGACGCCGGTGAACCGTCGAGATTGTTGCCCCCGGTGATTGGACACAGAAATCGCGGTACCCCCGGCGCCGACGGCACGTTTCGCGTCGCCGTCATGGACGGTGACGATGCCGACGTCCTGGTCATCGGAATCAGGCACCGATCGGCGGTGGGAAAACTGCTGATGGGCAGCTCCGCCCAGCAGTTGCTGCTCTCGTGCCCAAGCCAGTTCTGGCAGTTAAACCAGCTCGCTGACATTTCGATCTGTGAGAACTGTCGTTGCCTGCTGCGCACCGGCGCAGCAGGCAACGATATCTGACGAATGAACCTCCAGCACCACAATTGCGACCAGGTTCGGGTTGTCAGCCCGGGCTGCTCTTGCCATGCCTCCAGTATCCACCGAAAGTAATGTCGGACTTGGGAGTTCCTCGATCGTTCACCAGATGCCGCCGCAGTCCTGTCGGCAACTTGTGTTCACCGGCAACCCAGGTGTAGAACTTCCCGTCCGCAAGTGGCGCATCCTTCATTTCCCGCAGCAGCTTCGTCCCGGGCACTTCGCTCGGGTCATCGCGAACGATCCAGTGAATCTTTGATGACTGTGGGGCGTACACCTGCTCGGGGATGTCGGACGCCAGCGGAACTTCGAGGAACACCTCTGCCTGCACATCCTCAGGAACACACTCGAGAATCGACAAAATTGCCGGCACAGCACTTTCTTCACCTGCCAACAGATGCCACTGAGCATCCGAAGGCGGCAAATAGGTGTAGCCCTCGTCGAAGATTCCTACCGGGTCGCCGGGCTGCGCGTGCTCGGCCCATGCCGACGCCGGGCCGGGCACGGTTCCGTGATCGGCGTCGCCGTGACGTACGAAGTCGATGTCGATCTCGCTGTCGCCGGGCCTGAACCGCCGGATGGTGTAGTTGCGCACCCATGGACGCCGCGACTTCGGCTGGAGTAGGAACTGCCCCAGCCACGCATCATTGGACACCGTCGGCATTCGCAGCTGGATCTGTCCGTCTCGGGGAAAGAACAAGCGAACAGCCTGATCGAAGCCGACGTAGTCCAGATCTGCAAGACCCTCTCCTCCCATGGTGACTCTGCGGAAGCTCGGACTGAGTCGAACGTTGCTGGTGACTGTCAACGCGGTCATTCGCCGACTTTTCGGACGTTGCACTTTTGGAATCACACTCATTGGACAAACTTTCGATAGTGGGCAGGCACTTGCAAGTGCTTGAACTTAGGTTAGCCTTTCCTCTATTTCTGATCAAGTGGTTGCTATGCGGGGCCAGCGAGTCCGACCGATCGACGTGAAAGACCCCGATCGGTTGTCGTAGGTGTGTCCACGGCAATCTGCCGCCAGATGCCACCGCACTCCCCAGCTGCCACGACGTCATCGCGCCGCGGAACGGTCATCGGGTCGATGGCGACTTTGCCCCAGACACGGATGCGTCCTCAGATAACACGGATCAACCGAGGTCCGGACGAGCAGGCGACTCCGTATCGCCCCACGCTCGCGTCCACGCACTACCCAGTGCCTTTGTGATGCAACCACATTGGTTCCCAAAAACGGATGGGCCTCTCTTTCCCAGCTCACGTGGCCGATTCGTTGAACGGTCACATTCTGCAGGCCGGTGGGCAGAGGTTGCGCGACCACGATGACCGCATCGATCGGTTCGAACTGGAGGCGGCTGCCCCGACCGTCATGAGCCGAAGCGATGTACCAATCCGGATGATCGCCGAGAAGGCATCAACTGCAGCAGCAGTGTTCGCAATTCGAGGTTCGGTCGGTCCACACCTTGCCCTGCCTCGAGACGGAGGGCAGCCCAAAGGGAGGACACAAATTCTCACGTGGTGCTTCGGCGGGTTCTCCGCTAGCAACGACGACCGAGCCCGTGCAAGTAGATCCGCGAAAACCTTGAAAGTGTCGACAGTATTCATTATGGTGTTTTCAAGCACACCTCAACTGAAGGAAGCTTCATGAGCGAACTATCGCTGCAGCACGTCACGGATGATCCTCAGCAACGAACTCGCCGCGCGGTCGCTGCCGCTACGGCAGGAACCTTCATAGAGTGGTACGAATACGGGCTGTACGCTTTCGTTGCGGGCCTGGTTATTGCCCCTCTGTTCTTCCCCCCGGATATCGGTTCACTGGCTCAGCTAGCCGCCTTCGGCACGTTTGCAGTGGGATTCATCGCCCGCCCACTGGGAGGGATAATTTTCGGCGCTGCCGCTGACAAATGGGGTCGCCGACCCGTGATGGTCATTTCTATTGTGCTGATGGGGGTCGCTACCACAGCCATAGGATTGCTGCCGCCGTTCTCCGCAATAGGATACTGGGCACCGATACTTCTCATCATATTTCGACTGATGCAAGGTGCGGGGGCCGGTGCCGAATTGGCTACTGCCATGATTTACGTCAGCGAGTCCACGCTACCGAAAAAGAAGGGATTCCATTCATCCTTCTTGATGTTCGGGTCGATGGCGGGAAACCTACTCGCGCTTGTTCTGTTCACGTCTTTGAGCACTTTTCTATCTACTGAGAATTTCCTCGATTGGGGATGGAGATTACCCTTCTTACTAGGCGCGATACTGACAATTGTGGGCATCGTTCTACGAAGCAAAATCGGAGAGACACCAGAGTTCGAGAAGATCAAGGAGTCTCGTAGAGCTGGACATATGCGAGAGGCTCGTGGTAACCCATTCCTTGCGATGGGCCACGCGTTTCGTGCGAGTCCAAGAAACTTTGCAGGAGGATTTCTCATACCATCCGGCCTCAATGTAACCGGATTTGTGGCAACTACTTTCGGGATAAGCTATCTCACCAAGCAAATCGGTCTGGAGCCAACCGAAGCCCTGCTGACGAACCTCGCTATGATCTCCACCGGAATGGTGTTCATCTTGATGTGGGGGAAACTTTCCGACCGGTTCGGTTCAAAGTCGATATTACTGACAGGTGCGATCGGTGGCATTGTTTTCGCGTTCCCCTACTTCATGCTCTTGGGCACTGGGAATCTAGCTTTGATCGTGCTGGCGAGCGTGATTCTATGGGGAGTGGGTTGGGCGACCGGATCCACGACTCAGACCCTTGTACTTCCAACTCTTTTCAAGCCGGAGTACCGAGCGTCCGGTCTTACGTCTTCACGAGAGTTGCAAGGCGGATTCATCGCCGGGCCAACACCACTTGTTGCTGCCGCACTAGTTCTCGCACTGAACGGTTCGCCTTGGCTCGTGGCAGGCATGTTGGTAGTTGCACAACTGATGACCATTATCGGAGCAACGATCGCGCGGCCGATAATTACGGCCGAAGACGCGGCAGCTACTCCTGCTTACCGAGGCCTTCTTACCATTTCCCCAAATGCTCGCACCAAGTAAAACGAAACAACGAGGAGAATTCAAGTGCCACTACACGAATTGCGTAAACACATTGCCGATCGCCCACTGATCGGCACAACGATTTTATCGACAGCCCCCTCGATTGTCGAGATCGCCGCAATGAGCCCATTCGACGTACTCTGCCTGGATGCTGAGCACTCAGCTCTAACCATCGAGCAGATAGAGACGCTTGTTCGAGCAGCCGACGTGCATAACAAACCGACTATCGTGCGCGTTCCGGAGGCCGGCCACTACATCGGTCGCGTTTTGGATCTCGGAGCGTCGGGAGTTGTCGTTCCCCGGCTCGAGACTGCGGACGAGGTCGCAGACGTCGTCCAACGAGCTCGTTTCGCACCGTCGGGAAAACGAGGGGCTGGACCGGGTCGCGGTAGCCAGTACGGGTACTCACTCGCAAGTAGTGATTACACAGCCCGAGCCAACGAGAGCAATTTGGTCATCGTGCAGATAGAAAACGCGGCGGCGGTCAACGCGATCGACGAGATTGTCAGTGTGCCCGAACTTGACGCCGTGGTGATCGGGCCTTTCGACCTCGCACTTTCTATGGGCGTCGCACCGTTCGGGCAGGAACACACCAAGGCGATCGAGAAAGTAATCGAATCCGCGACCGAACGCGGCGTAGCTACAGGTGCCTTCTGCTTCAGCGAACGCGACGTCGACTTCTACTCCAGGAGGGGCAGCCGAGTTCTCCTGATCGGAGGAGACCTACCGTGGATCTCGTCCGGCGTCGCAGCCGAATGGGACATGTGGGACCGTGTCAAGTCTGCAACCTCGACGGCGGTGGCGTGAACATGCCTAAAGTCATCATGACCAGCCTGGCCGTTCCTCTGGAAGCCGAGGCCGCCGACATCCTCGGTAGCGCGGGGATCGAGTTCGAGGCACGCAACTTGACGACGGAGGATGAACTCATTGCGGGTGCTACCGATGCCGACGCACTGATCGTAGTTGCCGAACCGATCAGTTCGGAGGTCTTACGCGCACTTCCTCGACTCAAAGTAGTCACCCGTTTCGGGATCGGACTCGACGTGGTCGACATCGCAGCCGCAACCGCAGCTGGGGTGTGGGTCAGCAATGTTCCCGACGCCAACTACCGCGAGGTTGCTGTTCACGCCATTGCACTTGCGCTCAACCTCTCGCGGCGAATAACCGTACTGGACAAAGCAATGCACGAGAGCGGATCGGCATCCCTGTCGCTGGCCTTTGGAACCCGACGGCCCGACGATCAAGTGTTCGGCTTGCTCGGCGTCGGCAGAATAGGACAGCGGGTAGCAACAATGGCCCGAGCTATCGGGTTTCAGGTCAAGGCATTCGATCCAGCACTCACTGAGGCGTCAGCACTCGAACAGGGCATCGACCTGGTGTCGTTCGATGAGCTCATAGCGACATCGGACATTCTGTCATTGCATGTACCCCTCACATCGGTAACCGCGAATATCATTGGCGAAGAACAAATAGCGCTGATGCCCCGCGGATCCATCCTTGTGAACGTCTCGCGTGGGGGCCTCGTAGACGAGACAGCCTTGGCGGTTGCGATCGAGTCGGGACAGATCGCAGGTGCCGGCCTGGACGCATTCGTCGGCGACACCGGTCCCCTGGACGCGAACAATCGACTCAGGTCCCTCGACCGAGTAATTCTGACTCCACACTCCGCGCACTTCAGCACAGAGTCGTTCACGGAGACGAAGACGAAGGCGCTCCACGATGTGCGCAGTGTATTGCAGGGTCAGCCCCCCAAGTACGCAGTGAACTCACCGCTTGCCGTCATCCGTTAGCCGACCGTCTGTGGTCCGCAGAGGTGCGGACCACAGACGGTCCTCAGGTCACGTCCACACTGCATCTGCTTCGATGGCGCGAATATTGGAAGGTTTATAGTTGTGTCATGTCCGCCGACGATCGAAACTTCGACAGCATCAACGTGCTGTCGCTGGTGGACGAGGCCCAACGACAGATTCGTAAGCGAATCGTGGCAGGAGACTTCGCACCCGGAGCACCGTTGCGAGATTCAGTGCTCGCTTCGCAGATGGGCATCAGCCGATCTCCGGTCCGTGAAGCGCTCAGGATGCTCGAGCAGGCAGGTCTTGTCAGAAAGGCCGCCAATCGCTCGTACCGGATTTCCGAGTTGGCTGCCACTGACATTCCGGAACTTGCCTCGCTTCGAGTTGCTGACGAGATTATCGCCGTCCGCTCGATCATCAAAAACCGCACGAACATAGAGTCATTGGATAAAGCGATCGACAGGTTTCGCGACGCCCAAGCGACGCCCTCGGAGATCGCCGAAGCAGATCGTGAATTTCATTCAACAGTCGTCGATCTCGCCGATATGCCACGTCTCAGTGCTCGCTACGCTGAACTGTCCGATCAAATACGTCTGGCGCTGATAGCCGCGGATTTCAACCATGATCTGGTCAGCTCGATCGCTGTCGACCGCCACGTCATTCTGCAAACCGCACTGCATGCCGCCGTACAGAGCGGTGAATCCGAAGCTGTCGTGCAGATGTGGGAAGAGCACATCCTCCGCGGAATGCGTGTCCCTGACCTGTTCCACTGAAACGCGTTCTTCATTCGGTCACCACCTCCTGAGGAACGTTAAGTCGGTTGCACAACACTGAGTAGCTGAGTCACACAACAACGCTCATGACTATCGGGTTCAACGAGAACGCAATGACCGAGTGCCCGAGCGCCGATCTACAAACGCCCGAGCGATCCCGTCCGCGTCAATTCCCTTGAAACAGAGCCTGCACCATGGGACGCCAGCGATCTGCGTATTCACCGATCACGACACCGTCGTCGAAGGACGAGTCCAGCAGATACAGTCCTGAGGTACAGGTGGCACCTAACTCGGCCAGTACAGGTCGCAGAGTCAACTCGGGCGCTAGTGCATGCGTCGGACCTCCACCCAGCATGAGCGGAACCGCCACTATATGTTCGAGGCCCGTGCCACCGGAAAATTGCTCGAGGAACAGTTTCAACAACCCACTGTAGGTTGCCTTGAAGGTGGGGCTGGCGAAAATGACCAGCCGTGACGAGGCTGTTCGATCCTTGGTTTCGGACACGTCGGGATCGCCCCAGCCAAGCAGTTTCGGGCCCAACTCGGACAATTCGATGGTTTCGTCGGCCTCACGGCCCGACAGCTGTTCAGCCAGCATTTCAGCTGCCCGACGGGTATGCGATCCCGGCTTGGGGTTGCCGACCACCACAGTCACACTCATTATCTGTCCTTACGATAGAAGTTTTCGCTGTCGGTCCGATAAGCAGAGGAAACACGTCGGCGGTCCCGGCGGCCAGACCGATCGAACCCGAAAGGCAACCCTGCGGGTATGGCTCAGTGATGAAGGTCGACTCTACTTGCGACACTCAGCAGCCTGAAGCCGTACTCGAATCACTCCCCCACAGCCGATAGCGCATGAAAACCACTGCCGTGGAAGACAAGCGGCGCGATACTGCGGTTTGTCCACAGTGCGTGGACAGCCAAGAGAACGAGTTCATGATCGCCGGCCGGAACGATCTCGTGCACCGAACAGTCCAACCATGCTGCGGCACCGACCAGGAACACAGCACCCTCATCGGTCGTGTCGAGTTCGATACCCGCGAAGCGGTCACCGTCGCGTGCAGCGATCTGCCGACACGCTGCCGATTGGCCGACACCGAGGACGGAAACTCCCAGTCTCGGGGACGTCGCCAGAGTGGGCCAAGTGGTCGAGGTGCGTTGTACGCAGACCGACACCAGTGGCGGGTCGATGGACACAGCAACGAAGGAGCTAGCCGAAATGCCGATCGGGGCTCCGTCCTGATGAGCGCAAATTGTGGTGACACCGCTCGCGAAGGCACCAAAAGCTTCCTTCAGCTTGCGCACATCACCGTCATGATCTTCGAGCACGGTGAAACTCCTAACTATCAGGTGGGATCGCGTGTCACGAGTAGTCGTGCAACGCTTTTCGTCTGTCGTCGTACGTGCGAGAGCCAGAAACGGCATGCGGGACGGCGCGGTGTTGTGTCCGGCCAGGGCGAAACAGATCTGGTTCGAGAAGAAGGCAGATGGCAATGCAGCCGAAAAGTGCACCTCCGCAACTCTTCCGTTACGGCGGGGATGGCCACGACGTTCGGTGTGGCCATCCCCGCAACGAGACACAAAATCCTTTCGCACGCTAAAGCTTCCAACCAATTGCACTGCAACGACGCAGGCTCGGCGCAGATCAGAATCTGTCGCGACCGCCTCGATGCATTAGCAGCACACCCGGTTCGACGCTGCAGTCACTCGTTGGGAGTGACTCGGGTCAGCACGCCGTACTCGGCAAGCTTCGGGAAAATACGATCCGTGACCGCGTCGAGGTCTTTCGTGTAGTCGGGAACGATCAGCATGAGGCCGTCGAGATCGCCGTCGTTCACTATGGTTGCCAAGCGCTCGGCGAGGGTGTCGTACGACCCGGACATATACCCGTCCATCAGAGCCTGCGGAGGAGCGCCCTCCGTGAAGAACTTCGAGTTGGCTCCGGTCTTCGCCGCATCCTTGTTCTGTGCATACCCGGCGATGATGTCGAGGACTGCTTCACTGTCCACGCCATCGTTGAAGTGCTTCACGCGGGCCTCGGCCAGCGCGTCTGTCTCTGCGGGCACGAGGGTAATCGATCCGTATGTCTTGAGATCGGTCCTGCCAAGTTCACGGGCAGCCTCTTTGGTTCTACGAACGGTGCTCAAGTACTTCGGTTCGTCGTTGGCCAAAGTGAACGCAATATCGCAGTTCTCAGCGGCAAAACGGAATCCACGGTCGGAGGATCCTGCGTTGACGAGTTCGGGCATCTTGGAGGGTTTCGGGCCCATGTGGCCGTTGTCCGTTTCGAAGAATTCACCCTTGAAATCGATGATCTCGTCAGTCCAGAACTGCTTCACCAAGGAAATCCATTCATCTCCGAGGTCGTATCTCTTGTCGTGGTCGAGGTCGTCGTTCCAGAGACCGACGTGGGACATATCGAGGTAGCTGGCCCCGGTCACGAGGTTGAGCCCCACTCGGCCAGGACCGATCTGGTCGAGCGTCGACACCATCTTTGCGATTGTCGCAGGCGGGTATACGACCATGTGTGTGGTCGCGAAAACCTTGATTCGGTCGGTGGCCTGGAGTAAGGCAGCCGATGTGGTTATCGATTCCAGAGCGTGCATCCAGTGGTTCGTCGGGCCTTTTCGGCCGCGCCAGATCGCCGGGCTCAGGGCGAAATCGAAACCTCGAAGCTCTGCACGCCGCGTAATATCGAGCACTCGGCCGAAGCTGCCGTCCTCGATAGCGGGCGAGTTGGCAGAATGAATCCAGCCGTGATTGCCAACCGGTAGAAAGATCCCGGTCTCGATTGTTTTCGCCACTTGGCGCTGTCCTCTCTGATTGAGTGATGGACAGGTGAGCGCTCTGGCCAAAAACAGCCTGGTCGATCGTCCTCCAGAAGGCGCCTGGGGCGCTATCCGTCGGTGCCGGAGATGCACTGTCCAATCCTTGAGTATGTCGAACTAGTATCGCTCGTCACACAACCGCGAGAGTAGTGGCAGTTTGCGATTTCGTCAACAAATCGGCTTCACCATTCGCACCGGCCGATCAGACCGCGTCACGCGGAGATCGAGCGCCCCAAGGCAGGTCAAAGCGTTACCGCAAGTCGGTACCAAACCAGTGAACAGACATCGCCGGGACACCCTTTGCGTCGGTCGTCACGACGCTGTAGGACAGTACCGCTCCCAGTGCCGCTGAAGCCACAGCGATCGAGCGGACCGACAACAACGCCTTCTTGACGGACGGCCGATATACGCGATACTTTTCAGTCGGAGCCGTGTCGCGCATGGCGAGAAGTATCGACCGGGTGAGCGCCCGCGAGCGGCTGGCTCTCGAAGATTCGGACACTGCAACCGAAGGGGACACACGCGCCCGCCACCTACGTAGCGCACTCCGGCAGAACTCATCCCGTACTGCCGGTGGGTCAGAATCCAATCACGCACCTCAGAAGAACGCCCCCGGCACTGCACCGCATTTTGAGCAATCCATACGTTGCAACATTGAGGAATAACACGATGACAAGCACTCAGACGCCCGTAGCCCAAGGGCAGCAGGAAACCGTGGACCTGGTCCTCGCCGCTGGTGCGGTGATCACGGTGGATCCCGGTCGGCAGATCATCATCGGAGGCGCAGTCGCCGTCGCAGGCTCGAAGATTGTCGCAGTTGGCAAGCGAGCGGACGTGCTTGCCCAGTACAAACCCGCTCGGTTGATCGACCGACCGAACGGCATTCTTACTCCAGGCCTGGTCGACAGTCATTCTCACCCAGCGGGTGCGTACCTGATTCGCGGGACGATCGACGAGCTGCCGGCCATCGAGCGGCTTACCCGAACGCTTATGCCGCACGAGGACGATCTTCGACCCGATGAGGCGTACGTCGCGTCGATGGCGACTTTCGCCGAGATGATCCGACACGGTACGACAACCTTCATCGATGCCGGTGGCCCGCAGACCGAGCAGACTGCGGCCGCAGCCACTGCGATAGGTATCCGCGGTGTCCTGGCCCCGCAGATGAGCGATCTCCCCGGTCCGTTCGAACGGAAAGTCCCGTCCGCGAATGAGGCTTTGGCTCACGCCGATGAGCTGTTTGCCCGATTCGACGGTGCCGCCGACGGCAGGCTCAAAGTCTTCTACGACTTGGACCATCCCCTGTCCGTGACCGACGAGTTGCTCGCCGGTGTCGTAGAGCACGCGCGAGCGAACAACACAGGCATCGTCGGACACTACATAGGGCGCAAACCGCTGGGTAAAATTCCCGAGCACGCACCGGATCTCGCACGTTATGAGCGGAGCGGCATCCTGGATCACGGCATTGTGCTCGGACATCTGGGGTGGATTCCGGAGGCAGACGTGCAGATGCTTGCCGCGTCCGCATCCTCTGTCGCACACTGCCCGTCCTCGTCGATGCTCGGTGCCCATGGCAACATTTCCAAGGGCGTGATTCCGGAGTTCGTCGCTGCTGGTGGCCTCGCGACGCTGGGCACAGACGGAGCTGCCATCAGCCGGTTCCTCGACCTCGTACGCGTCATGTACCTTGCGGCTGCCACACACAAGGACGTACGTACCGATCCTTCCATCATGCCTGCGACGACGGTATTCGAGATGGCGACCATCAACGGCGCAAAAGCGGCACGATGGGAAGACACCATAGGCTCGATAGAGGTGGGGAAAGCTGCAGACCTGGTCATGTTCGATGCGAGCGGTTTGACATTTGCACCGAATCGTTTTGCGGACCCGGTCAACGACATCGTCTACGCATCGAGCGGATCCGATGTCGAGACCGTGCTCATCGACGGCCGTGTGGTGATGAACGAAGGCAAACTGCTGTCTGTGGATCTGCCCGCATTGGTGGCCGATGTCGACGCTGCCGCGGCATCCTCGCTCGGTCGACTCGGTCGGGAGCAGAAGCCCAGCTGGCCTATTGTCTAGGGCTGCTTGGATATTAAGAAGGCCATTAGCCGGCGTCGTAACATACTTCGATTCAGTGTCCGAGGTATGTTACGACCCTGGACGGAAGCGACTTCGTCCCTCTCTTTCGAAGAAGCAGTCAAGGCTGCACCTTAATCCGACTGGGCTGCAGTAGCTTTTAACGAATGTGACTGTCTGCAACTCACAGCGGCCGAACGGTGACACCACACCGAGGGGACCAGGCCCGTCGGTCACAAAACCACGCTCCGCCCCGAGCAGTTTCGAACACGCCCAGCGCCGATTCGAGGCCCTTCGGTCGCGCAGTTGAACGAAAGCAGAGAAGCCGCGGTCGCCATCGATGAGCCTTCGACTTGCAACCGAGCATCGATAGCTTTACTCAAAGCGCTTCTCGGGGTTGAGGTTTACCGATTTTTCAGGATACGCAAGGTCAGCAATGTGTCTGATATCGATGCATCGCCCACCCGAACAGTATGAGCTCGACTGGCCGGTCATTTCCCCTCGGGGACTTCTGACTCGACCGCCTAGCTGTCCGGCCCCGGAACCACGGTAGGGAAGGGCTCCGCGACAGGCTCTTTCCTTTCGCCGGCCGCGAGCCGGCGACGCAGACATCCCCGCTGCCCGCCATGGAGCGGCCGTTGGAGCACCTGTTCTGCTCCACGCGCGGTATATCGAATTGTTAACGTCGATATACTGGGCGATACATTCAAAGAAAGGTTGCCATGACCACGCGTTATGCACACCTCCTTATGCCAACCCCAAGCTCGGAGAGCGTGGATCAGACAAACCCGTATCGTATGGTGATCTCATGAAGCAAGATGCGGACGTTCAGGTGGGCATCGGTGCTGGCCGCGACACGCGTCTCGCGCAGTTGATTCTCACCATTTTCGGCTTGTGTGCGCGCTCCGAAGGCAATTGGCTCTCCGTCGCCTCTGTGGTGTCACTCATGGGAGACCTCGGAATGGACGGCCAAGCTGTGCGTTCCTCGATCTCCCGACTGAAGCGGCGCGGGGTCTTGTGTGCCGAACGGCACGGCGGTGCCGCCGGGTACTCCCTTTCAGAATCAACGCTCGAGGTTCTGGCCGAGGGCGACGTTCGAATCTTTCATCGGAAGCGTGCGGCCGAGGAAGACGGTTGGGTTGTCGTGGCCTTCTCCGTTCCCGAGTCCGAGCGAGACAAGCGGCACGCTCTCCGCTCCCATCTCACACGCTTGGGTTTCGGGACCGCGGCCCCTGGCGTATGGATCGCCCCAGGCACGATGGCACGCGAAGCGCGACACACCTTGGATCTTCGGGGCTTGTCCGAATACGTGGATATGTTCAGCGGAAACTACATCGCCTTCGGTGACCTACACGCAAAGATTCGCACTTGGTGGGATCTCGACGAGCTGACTTCCTTGTATGCAGATTTCCTCGAGGTCTACCGCCCGGTGTTGCATCAGGCAAAGTCTCCGACCATAACGCCATGTGAGGCGTTCCAGATCTACGTACCCATGCTCACTCAATGGCGCCGACTGCCGTACCGCGATCCAGGCATTCCACTCTCGCTACTCCCCCCTGCTTGGAACGGCGAGGCGGCAGGTGCCCTGTTCGACCAACTCAACGAGTTGCTCAACGCACTCGCGCACAAACATGCCTTCAACGTGGTCCACGGTCGAGGATCGCTTGCTGAGTGACCCCCTGCCTTCGGCGGGTTTCGCGTCGCCACCGTAAATCATCTTCTCTTGTGATTCCCGAACTACAGCGCGATTCGGACCACTCGTATTCGCTGGGTAGGCGGCGGATGTCATCGAAGATCACCACACCACCCGCCATAGTGCCACTGTCGCCTCCGTCGCTAGTACGAAATATTATGGTCTTGCGGGCTTACCCACACCCCACCGAGCAAGCGTCCAAGTTGGATGTCACACTGCTCGGAATCTAAATGTCGCGAACTCGCGATCCGAAATGCGTTGTCAGCTTCGTACATCCGCCGATGCACGCCGACTTGCGCTCAGCGTCGTAGTCGGTGCATGACGCCGCGAACCCGCCGTTGCGAGAACCTCGTCACGCGTGACCGCAGCCCTGACGCTCTTCCGAACTCACTGCCGATGCAACGGTCGGTTGACGCGGATCACACCCGGTCGACATCGCGACCCGGCGTCAAACTTTATCCTCCTATCGGTAGACGCCCGTTCAAAAGACGCTATAAACTCTCCTGATAACCCGCCCGCCAGTCCGGCCTTCGTCGAACAAGGCTTGCCAGGGTGGGCGGAACCAGTGATCGGAACAAGAATCATGGCACTCGAGGGCACACAAGTCGTCAATAACGGACCTATCGCTCGTCATCGCGGATGTGACCGCCGACCTGGCCAGTCCAGCCTCACAACCACGTTTGCCTAACCCCCAGCACACCATCCAACGACTCCCTGCGCTCGTGGAGCGGGTCTTCTCAGCGCGCAAGGTGGTGCGGTCAGCCGCAACCCGTAGCGCCGATTTCCGCAAGGCCACGAACCGTCGATGCCACTAGGCATCCCGACATCGGACAGGAACTTCGACATGAGCGCTACTACTTTGAAACGCGGCAAAATGCACCGAACGGACGGAAGTTACGTTTCAGGTCTATCCGTCTTGCTGGATTCCGAGGGCGCGGTGCTGTTCGGCGCTGCCGAGACAGTTACCGCCAAGGACGTGGCGATGGCAGTGCGATACTCGTCCGGACTCATACACGCGGCCATGCACTCCGAGGACCTCGACCGGTTGCGCATTCCTGATCAACCCATCTTCGATAGTGAGCGCAGTGGTCTCTGCTTCACAGTCGCAGTCGACGCAGTCGGTGTGGGCACCGGAATATCGGCTATCGATCGTGCGCACACACTCCGAACCCTCGCCGATTCTGGCACCACCGCGGACGATCTCCGCCGTCCAGGGCATGTCCTACCCGTGCGCTGTCGTCGAGACCTTGAGGAACACGCGCACACTGTCTACGAACGCGCGCTCAGCGCGGTGGTAGCAGGCGGAAATGCTCCGGTTGCGCTGGTCTGTCGAATCGTCCAAGACCAGGGACCCGAAGTGTCCGACATCGAAGCGTGCCTGTTCGCTGAGCGTCACAAATTGACAGTCTTGCCCTAGAAAACGATCCTTGGACCTGACGCTTCCGCCCTTCGGACACCTCGTCACGCGGACCGTTCTGTTCGCGGAGAATCAGCCCGGGCTGTTTTTGCCGTGCCGCCAATATCCACCGAAGGTGATGTCGGACTTGGGGATTCCTCGATCGTTGACCAGATGCCGTCGCAGTCCCGTCGGCAGCTTGTGCTCACCGGCAACCCAGGTGTAAAACCTCCCGGGAGGAAGGACCGAATCCTTGATTTCGCGCAGCAACTGCGTCCCGGGCACTTCGCTCAGGTTGTCACGAACGATCCAGTTGATACGCGCGGACCGCGGGGCAGGCACCGTCTCGGGAATGTCGGACGCCAGAGGAACTTCGAGGAACACCTCGGTTTGTAGATCATCAGGAGCACACTCGAGGATAGACAAAACGGCCGGTACAGCGCTTTCCTCGCCAGCCAGCAAATGCCACCGAGCATCCGATGGCGGTAAATAGGTGATGCCCTCGTCGAAGATTCCTACCGGATCGCCCGGCTGCGCGTGCTCGACCCACCTCGCTGCAGGGCTGACGTCTCCGTGGCGTACGAAGTCGATGTCGATTTCCGAGGCGTCGGGCCTGAAACGTCGGATGGTGTAGTTGCGTACCCAGGGTCGCCGCGACTTGGGCTGGAGGAGAAACTGCGCCATCCATGCATCATTCGACACTGTGGGCATGTGCAGCTGCATCTGACCATCCCGCGGAAAGAAGAAGCGAACGACCTGATCGAATCCAAGGTAGTCCAGGTCGGCCAGTCCGTCGCCTCCCACAGTGACCCTCCTGAAGCTCGGGCTGATCTCAACGTTGTCGATGACCGTCAACGCGGTCATCTTCCGACCCTTCGGACGTTGCACTTTCGGAATCACGCTCATCTGACAAAACCTCCGCGATCGAATGGGCGTTAAGGAGAAGCTAACATTAGGGTAGGCTAAGCTACATTCGATTTGCAAGAGTTCACGGTTGTGCGCGAACGTGATTCAGTGACACCGACAATGAGCCCCGACCTGGCGACGGAGGGCTCTACGTCCCCTCTGCCCAAGTCAGTCGGCTATGGCGTCGAGGATGCGGTCGAAGTCGGTCTCGTCGATGAATCGATCGGCCATAGCTCGACCGACCTGCAGGTTGAATCCCGAGAGGTTCAACGAAGAAACGTCGTCCTCAGTGGATGCTGTCCGTGAAGCCGCCTCGCGGACCCAGTCCGACAGCTGCTCGATCATCGTTTCGTGATCGAGCAATCTGGCTGCGTAGCGCGCAGCGATCTCGTACGGGGTTCCACCGGCCATGCCCGGCCGTAGGTCCGGAGCATCGATACGTGCCATCTTCAACCATTTCGAGATCGCCGGCTGGGTGACCCCGTTGGCCTTCGCCAGGCGTGTTTGGGTCCACATCTTCTGCTCGTGGAGCAGGCGCAGACTGCGCAAGAATTCGACGCGGTCGACAGCGCCATTTGCTCTGGACGTCATCATGGTCGTCTCGAGCTCGCGTTCGGGCACATCGGTCACAGCTACCACCTCAATCCTGACCTCAGCCTGCTGAATATATCGCCTCATCGACGATCATTTCAGAGAAGAAATACCCTGAGGTAAGTTCCGAGACGAGGAAATACATATGACACGTCACACCGCCACAAGGCACCGCTCCCGGCTTATCGGTATTGGCTCTTTGCTTCGTCACCATCGTGTTCGACGGCTATGACCTGGTGGTCGACGGATAAACGGTGCCACCGTGATCGCGTACGAGGGATGGAACCTCGACAGCGGTTCAGCCGGTCCGATCGGCAGCCTTGCCTCGGTGGGCATGTTGCTCGGCACCCTGCCCGTTGGCCTGATGACCAGCACCGAATGTTGATAGCGTTTGCGCGCGTAAGACATTCGCGCCATATCAGCCGAGCCCTGCGCAGCGACCACCGATCAATGTGCCGCCAATGCCTCGAGTGGTCACAGAACGGCGGAAAACAATGAATGCGACTGTGATTACCGGATCGATCGACACCGAGAAGAATAGCCCATCACCGATGGTCTGCCGATCGAGCGCCTATTGACCGGGGAAGGGAGCCACAGCTATACCCCGAAAGGCATACCGAACACTCGAATAAGCATTTCTTGAGCAAGGCGGAGAGTGTGACAATCAAGACACTGCCGGTGGTCCTCTTGCCATCGTATTCACTCTCGGAGGTCCAGATGACTGTTGACGCCTCGCCGCCCCAAGTGTGTCCCGTCGCCCACGACTTCGATCCACTCAATGCTGGCTACCTATCCGATCCGTACCAACCTCTCAAATCCCTTCGCGACGAGAGTCCTGTGCACTTCGTGCCATCCTTCGGCTACTGGCTCGTCACGCGCTACGCCGATATCGCTGGGGTATTCGCAGACCGCGAGACTTTCTCGGAACGCATTGCCCAGGAACCACTTGCACCGTTGAGCGAGGAGGCACGCCAGATTCTGACGGAGGGTGTACGCAACACTCCGGTACTCACGAACTTCGGCGCTCCAGGGCACACCAGAATTCGTCTCCGTCTCGCGCGCCCGTTCCTTCCTCGTCGGGTAGAGCAACTACGCCCACTTATCGAGCAAAGGACTGGAGAGCTTATCGACAAGTTCGCCTCGAACGGCAGTGCGGATCTGGTTGAAGCGCTGACTTTCCCGCTTCCCGCCTTGACAGTATTCGGCCTCATCGGTTTCCCAGCTGAGGACGCCGACCAACTCAAATCGTGGTGCGACAACAAGCTCGAAGTCAATTGGGGGCGTCCGTCTCCGGATTACCAGCAGCGGGCAGCAACGAACATGTCGTTGTTCTGGGACTATTGCGAACGATTCGTCACTACACGACTGTCCGACCTGGCCGACGACCTCACCTCCGAACTGATCCGCCAACGCGAGACCGATGAAGATGCCCTCGATGACCGCGAAATCACCAGTGTGATCTTCGCGCTGAGCTTCGCCGGACACGAAACCACCACCAATTTGATCGGCAACACTCTGCGCCAGCTGCTCTCGCGGCCGGACCTTCTCCTCGCGATCCAAGCCGATCCCAGTTCGATCGACCGAGCGGTCGAGGAGACTCTTCGGTTCGATTCATCGGTAGTGGCGTGGCGACGTGTCACCACCAAGCCCACAACCATCGGAGGTGTGGAGGTTCCCGAGGGAGCAAAGCTGATGCTCAGTCTTGCCTCCGCGAATCGCGACCCCGAGCAGTTTGCAGATCCGGAGACTTTCGATATCGGTCGGAAGAATTCTCGAACACACCTGTCCTTCGGTAAGGGTGCGCACTTCTGCATGGGACAGCACCTTGCACGTGTCGAAGCTCGCGTCGTCATCGAGATGCTCGTTTCCCGCTTGCCCGGACTTCGATTGTCCGATGAACAACGGTGGAGCTTTCCTCCCAACATCTCATTTCGTGGCCCGAAAGAACTGCAAGTGGAATGGGATACCAACTGATGCACATCACCATCGCGCGAGAAAAGTGCACGAGTTGCGGCAACTGTGTGTTGGTCGCGCCAGAATTCTTCGATCTCGACGACAACGATGCCCGGGTCGTCCTCATCAAAGATCAACCTGACGAGTCCGAAATCGACACCATCCGCGAGGCCATCACCGATTGCCCCACTGACGTCATCGACCTGGTCGACGCATGACCCGGCACCATCGAACTGTAATTGTCGGTGCTTCCCGGGCCGGCCTCGCCGCCGCTCAGAGTCTTCGCCAGTCCAATCAGGATGAACACGTAACGTTGATCGGCGAAGAACGGTGGCTGCCCTACGACCGGACCACTCTGTCCAAAGATGTTCTTGCAGGCCTCCTCTCAGCCGAAGGCGCGATGCTTTGCGCTGAAGAGCAACTCGACGGCATTGATTTGAGGCTCGGATCGCGTGCAACCGCCTTGAACGTGGCAGAAAGCACGGTGGATCTCGACAACGGTAGCGCGGTCCAATTCGATTCACTCGTCATCGCGACCGGAGCAACCCCGCGGCGCCTGCCCGGAAGTGCAGGCCTGAAGGGTGTCCATGTGTTGCGCACGTTGGACGACAGCATCGGATTGGCTGAAGACCTTGCAGAATCAGACCATATTGCTATCGTCGGCGGAGGCTTCATCGGTGCTGAAATCGCCTCTACTGCAACGGCTCTAGGCCGTCGAGTGACATTAGTGGAAGCCGGACCGGCACCGATGTCCGCCGTGTTGGGGACCCAGATCGGGCAGTGGTCGGCTCAGTTGCACCGTAGTCACGGCGTCGACGTACGCACCGACGTGAGAGTAGACGGAATTACCAGCCGTCTGGGTCGGGCCAACGGACTCTCCCTTTCCGATGGGTCGTCAGTAGCAGCAGACCTGGTTGTCATGGGGGTAGGTGTCACGCCGAACGTCGGGTGGCTGGCAGGCAGCGGACTCCATCTCGACAACGGCGTCATGTGCAACGACAGGCTTCGAGCAGGGCCGAGCATATACGCCGCAGGTGACGTAGCTTGCTGGCCCAATCCCCTCTTCGACCGCACCATGCGCATCGAACACTGGACAAATGCCAGTGAGCAAGGGGCTGCGGTTGGGCGTGCGATCGCAACTGGCGAGTATCGCACTTTCGCTCCCGTCCCGTATGTATGGTCCGATCAGTACAACCTTCGGTTCCAGCTCTACGGAGATGTTGCCGGAGCCGACTCGGTACGGATTGTCTCTGGTTCGCTGCAAGAAACACCGCTGGTTGCACTTTATGGTCGACAGGACCGACTGGTGGCGGCCTTGGGCGTAAATGCGGCGAAAGATCTACTCAAATATCGTCGATTGATCACACAGCAGACCTCCTGGGACGATGTCGCCGCCGAAATGGTCTGAGTCCGAGGCCTTCCTGCTGCAACACTTCTCGCCGCTGTCGGCGGAGACCTCCGCTCGGCATGAACGTGTCGATGCCGATGAGGGCGAAGCAATAGCTTTTTCCGGTGAACCCGAGTGACTACCGTGGAACCATGACCATACTCGAGAAGCGGATACACGGGTGAGCACCCGCACGTTCGACGCGGTTGTGGTCGGTGCGGGAATCAACGGGATGGTCGCTGCCGCAGAACTTGCCGGCTCGGGATGGTCGGTCGCTCTCGTCGACGAGCGCGAGAAGCTCGGAGGATTCATCGCCTCGGATCCGCTGACGTGTCCCGGTTTCGTCCACGACACCTTCAGTTCCTGGCACCCCTTGTTCGTCACCGGTGGCGCATACGCGACTCTCGGGGACGACCTGCACCGTCATGGCCTCGCGTATTCCAACTCCGACGGAGCTGTCACGGGCGCGGTCTCGGATCGGGGCGTAGCAGTGGCGCATCGCGACCCAACGCAAACCGCCCAGAGCTTCGAGCACGAACACGATCGAGTGGCGTACGCAGCGATGCTGGCCGATCTGGAATCCTGGTCCCCCCATGTGTTCGGTGCCTTGGGCTCGGAACTGCGGCCGTTCGATCTCGCTCGCCTGGGCACATCGATGGCGCGCGCACTCGGCAAGGACGCCAGCTTCGACATGCTACGCGTCTCGGCACAGAGCGGACGCGCGCTCATCCGTGAGCGCTTTCGTGGTTTCGAGGCCGACCAACTCTGGACTCCGTGGTTACTGCATGCAGGCCTGTCGCCCGACCACGCGACCGGCGGGCTGATGCTGCCGATCATGGCTCTTACTATGCACGCGGCCGGACTTCCTGTGGTGACCGGTGGTGCGGACAATTTCGTGACCGCATTCGCCCGCGTGCTCAACGAGCGCGGGGTGACGGTGATACTCGGTGAATCCGCGCAGCACATCGAGATTCGGTCCGGTCGCGCCGTTGCCGTGCAACTGGCCGACGAGAGACTGTCGGCGACGCGAGCCGTACTGGCATCGACAGCAACGCCCAGACTCTACGACAACCTGCTCGATCCTTCGGCCGTTCCTGTTGCAGGCCGACGCGCCGCCGACCGGCATCGCCCGGGCCGTGCTGCAATGCAACTGCATTTTGCGTTGGACCGTCCCGTTCGGTGGTCCGATTCGCGCCTGGACGATGTGCCGCTGGTGCACATCGGAAGCGGTGCGTCGAGCACCGGAATCGCCTGTGCACAAGCCGAATCAGGCTATCTACCGTCAGATCCCACGATCGTCGTCGGCCAGCAGTGCGTCCTCGATCCGAGCCGAGCTCCGACCGGCAAGGCTACTTTGTGGGTACAACTACAGGAGCTGCCGTTTGCGCCGAAAGGTGATGCTGCGGGGTCGATCTCGACGGACGGTACGTGGAATACCGACACGACGGCAGCGTACGTCGATCGCGTGTTGGACTCGATCGAGCGTTTCGCACCTGGTCTACGTTCGACCGTGTTGCACGCGTATTCCATCCCGCCGACCGCGCTGACGGCTGCGAACGCCAACGCCGTCGCAGGCGATCCTTACGGCGGTGCGGCCGAAATCGATCAATCGCTGCTTTGGCGCCCCGGCACCGGCACAGGCCACCGCACCGGCATCGACGGACTGTTTCACATCGGTGCTTTCACGCACCCCGGGCCCGGACTCGGCGGTGGTTCGGGCCACCTGGTTGCTCAGCAACTACTCGCGCCATCTCGTCGCACACGCAGTGTCGATCGCGTTCGCAGAGCTATCGAGAAATTAACATCGAAATGATGACGGGAGTCACTCGGGCGCTATATCGTAGCGGTGTTCGGTCACCAGGCGCGGTTCTGCCACGTCTACGGCAGCGCGGCCTGCGGGTATGAGATCTCGACTTAGCCCGAACAGTAACTTCGACAGAACCGACGAAAGGCTCGACCGATGACCACTCCAGCGACAACCTCGACACTCACCAACCTGTTGACCGAGCTGGCCAACGGCGCGCTACGGATCGTCGACCTCACTGCTCCCCTGTCGTCCACGACACCGGTGCTGGCGCTGCCCGCACCGTTCGCGAACACGATCTCACTGTCCCTCGAGCCCGTCAGCGACTTCGACGATGCAGGCCCAGGATGGGGATGGAACAACATCCACACCGGAGAGCACACCGGCACTCACGTCGATGCGCCCGCCCACTGGGCGACCGGGCGCGACGGTCACACCGTCGACACCATTCCCCCGTCACGACTCGTCGGCCCCGCCGTCGTGCTGGACTTCACCGCCGAGGTCGCCTCGGACCCGGATTTCCTGCTCGAGCCCGCCCACCTCGACGAGTTCGTAGCAAAGAACGGCCCCCTTCCGGACAATGCGTGGTTGGTCTTCCGCACGGGATGGAGTGCTCGAAACCAGAACGCAGAAGAATTCCTCAACGCCGATGACGACGGCCCACACACTCCCGGCGTGTCGGTCGCAGGTGCGCAGTGGCTCGCCGCTTCGACCATCTCCGGATTCGCCGTCGAGACAGTGGGCATCGACGCCGGCCAAGCGGCCGCGATGGAACCGATGTTCCCCGTCCACCACCACCTGCTCGGCGCGGACAAGTACGGAGTCACCCAACTGCAGAACCTCGATCAACTCCCCGCCGCAGGCGCGGTACTCGTGGTATCCCCCCTCCCCATTGTCGGCGGAACCGGCTCTCCTGCACGTGTTCTCGCGTTCGTGCCGGCATGACGCGCACGGTTGCACACCTGGTAGCGGACGTGCTCGCCGATCTCGGCGTCGGCCACATCTTCGGTGTCGTCGGTAGCGGTAACTTCGACGTCACCAACGCCCTCATCGCACGCGGCATCCCCTACACAGCAGCACGCCACGAAGGAGGCGCTGCGTCGATGGCCGATGGATTCGCGCGCCTTGCAGCGCTACCCGCGATTGTCAGCGTGCACCAGGGTTGTGGGCTGACGAACGCGATGACCGGCATCGGCGAGGCCGCCAAGAGCCGCACCCCCGTCATCGTGCTGGCCGCAGACGTCGCGGCATCGTCGAGATTGTCGAACTTCCGCATCGACCAAGACGCACTCGCCCGCAGCGTCGGCGCCGTTTCCGAGCGTGTGCACTCGGCGGCGACCGCCATTGCCGACGTGACCCGAGCGTGGCAGACCGCCGTGCACGACCGTCGCACCGTGGTGCTCAATTTGCCGCTCGACGTACAGTCCGCTCCCGCACCGGAACACGCCGGCACCGTCGCGCCCCCCTCGGCTCCCGAGCCGGTGCGTCCGGCACACTCGGCAGTCGAACAGTTCGCAGCCCTCATCGCAGGGGCGTCGCGACCGGTGTTCGTCACCGGCCGTGGCGGTCGCACTGCGGGCCCGGAGATCTCGGCCCTGGCCGAGCATGCCGGGGCGCTCGTGGCGACCTCTGCCGTCGCAAACGGTCTGTTCAGAGGCGAAGAATTCGATCTGGGAATCTCCGGCGGATTCTCGGCTCCGCTGACCGCGCAATTGATCTCCGACGCAGACCTCGTCGTGGGGTGGGGATGCGCGCTGAACATGTGGACGATGCGACACGGATCCCTCATCGGGCCGGATGCACGAGTGGTCCAGATCGACGACACCGCCTCCGCACTCGGTGCGCATCGACCCATCGACCTTGGAATCCATGGCGACTGCGCAACCACTGCGATCGATGTTCTCACCGAATTGACTCGTAACACCAAGGCGCGCCACGGATACCGGACTCCGGAAGTATCCACCGAACTCTCCGCACGGCGCTGGTGGAACGATACCGAGACTCCCGACTTGTCCACGTCCGAGACCATCGATCCGCGCCCGTTCACCAAAGCCCTGGACGACATACTGCCCGCAGAACGAGTGGTAGCCATCGACTCGGGCAACTTCATGGGATATCCGTCGACGTATCTACGCGTCCCCGACCACATGGGTTTCTGCTTCACGCAGGCGTTCCAATCCATCGGGCTCGGGCTGTCCAGTGGCATCGGAGCAGCGTTGGCTCAACCCGATCGCCTCGCCGTGATCGGGACCGGAGACGGCGGCTTCATGATGGGCATCTCGGAACTCGAAACCGCTGTCCGACTGGGACGTCCGCTGCTGATCGCGGTGTACAACGACGCGGCCTACGGTGCGGAGGTTCACCACTTCGAGCACCTCCCTCATGATGGTGACGCTGTGAATTTGTCGACTGTCACGTTCCCCGACATCGACATCGCCGCTATAGCAGAAGGTTTCGGTGCCCGCGGCGTGACGGTACGTACGCTCGCCGACATGGACGAAGTACGACGATGGGCCTCAGCACCGAACGGCGTCATGGTGATCGACGCCAAAATCGCCGCTGACGGCGGAGCATGGTGGCTCGCAGAGGCATTCAAAGGCCACTGAACAACAGATCCTCGTCCTCACTTTCCGGGCCGTGCAAGAAGCTCACACGGCCCGGAAAGTGAGGGCTCCCCCAGGGTCCTCCATCGCTGTCGGTTCTCCCAGCGCTATCGCGCCGAGTTCGGCCTGAGCCCGTCTCGGACTCTCGCGTCCCGAACGGGCTCGGCAGGTGCCGTCACCAGAGCCTGCAACACCTCTCGCCACTGCGGCGGCCACGGCGCGGCAGCGGCTCCCGCGACTGCGCGGTCGATGTGCACCGTCACGTACGAGCCTCTCGCCGCGAGTGATCGGTCTCGCCCCTCGAACGCCTCACCCCAGATCGAGAACTCGAAACGCATCGACGACGACCCCAAGTGCGCGATATCGAGATCCGTCGTGACCTGCTGGCCGAAATACAGCGGTGCGTGGAAGTCGACCTCGTACCGCACTCGTGGGACTACCGGAAAATAGCCGACGAGGCCACACTCGCGAACGAGTGCGGCCTCGGCAGATTCGACGAACCGGATGACTGTGCTGTTGTGGTAGATGCCTGCTGCATCGGTGTCCACCCACTCGACCCGGCCTGTCAGCGAAAAAGTCATGCGGGCACTGTACTTCTCGGGCGCCAGCGGACATGGGCGGAGTTGTCGGAACCGTCCCGAAGCAGCGACAGGCGAGGCGGAACCTTGTCGGTGCGGGAGGTCGGCGGACGGCGCCGACCTGCACGCCACTGGACAGGCCATTGCGCTCCGGGTCCTCGGTACTCCTGCTCTGCAGCAGCATGCAGTGTCCACTGTGGGTCGTAGAGGTGCGGTCGACCGAGTGCGCAGATGTCGGCTCGGCCGGCCAGGAGAATGGAATTGACATCGTCGTACGACGAGATCGCTCCCACGGCGATGACGGCCACTCCCGCGGCCGCGGCCACCTCGTGACGGATGCGGTCGGCGAACGGAGTCTGATACGACCGTCCGAACGCCGGCTTCTCCTCCTTGGTCACCTGACCGGAGGACACGTCGATGGCGGCGGCACCGTGTTCGACGAACGCCCGTACGATCTCGACGGCATCTTCGACCGTGTTTCCGTCCGGAGCCCAGTCGGTCGCCGAGATACGTACGGAGACCGGGAAGCTCGACGGAACCGCGCGTCGGACTGCATCGAAGACCTCGAGCGGGAACCGCAAGCGGTTCTCCAGGCTTCCGCCGTAGGAGTCGGTCCTGACGTTCGCAATCGGAGACAGGAACGACGAGAGCAGATATCCGTGCGCCGCATGGACTTCGATGAGGTCGAAACCGGCGGCTACGGCGCGCTCGGCCGCGGCGACGAAATCGGCCACCACGATATCCATGTCCTCGCGAGTTGCCTCACGTGGAACATGACATCCGTCGCCGTACGGGAGCGGCGACGGTCCGATCGGCTCCCAATTGCCTGATTCGAGCGGTTCATCGATTCCGTCCCACATCAGCTTCGTCGAGCCCTTGCGACCCGAATGACCGATCTGCACTCCGATTTTCGCAGCACTGTGTGCGTGCACGAACGACGTCACCTGAGCCCAGGCACCGCGCTGTTCGTCGGTCCACAGCCCCGGGCAACCCGGCGTGATCCGCGCTTCCGGCGATACACAGACCATCTCGGTCATGAGCAGACCTGCTCCACCGAGTGCTTTGGATCCGAGGTGGACGAGATGAAATTCCCCGGGTAGACCGTCCACCGCCGAGTACATGTCCATCGGCGAGAGCATGATGCGGTTGACCAAATCCAGTTCACCGATGCGCACCGGTTGGAACATCGCAGGTGCTGATTCGACCGCGTTTCCACCCGCAACGGTGTCGGCAAACCGTTGCTGCACCAGCGCCGCGAACTCGTCGTCACGCTCACCGAGATTCTCGAACGTGATTCGGCGTGAGCGGGTCAGCAAATTGAAGACGAACTGTGTGTCTTCCTGATCGGCATAGAGGCCGATGTTCTCGAACCATTCCAACGAAGCCTGCGCCGCCCGCTGGGTACTCTCCACCACCGGCTTTCGTTCGGCCTGGTAAGCAGCGAGAGCGTCGGGGATGTTGGAGTGTTCATGCACGCAAGCGGCCAGAGCCAATGCGTCCTCCATCGCGAGCTTCGTTCCCGATCCGATGGAGAAGTGGGCTGTGTGCGCCGCGTCGCCCAGCAGCACCACGTTGTCGTCGAACCATCGCTCGTTACGAACAGTCTGGAACGACAACCACTTCGAGTTGTTCGTCAGAATATCGTGACCGCCGAGATCGTCCGCGAAGATCTCACGAATCCGATCGACTGCATAGGTATCGGATACTCCGGGTGGGAGTTGCTGATCCTCGGTCGCGTCGAAACCGGCCCGCCGCCAGACATCCTCGTGCATCTCAACGATGAACGTCGAACCCTGATCCGAATACGGATAGCCGTGGATCTGCATCGTCCCGAACTCGGTGTGCCTGACGAGGAATTGAAACGCCTCGAACACTTTGTCGGTGCCCAACCAGATGTACTTGTTGTTGCGACGGTCCAGCGTCGGACCGAACGCATCCGCGTAGCGGGTACGGACAGCGGAATTTATCCCGTCGCAGGCGAGCACCAAGTCGTAGGATTCTCGCAGAACGTCGGTATCGGGTGCATGAGTCTTGTACTGCACCTCGATGCCCAACTCGGCCACGCGCTGCTGCAGGATGGCCAGTAGTTCCTTGCGGCTCATTGCAGCGAATCCCTGCCCGCCCACCGTGTACGAGCGGCCGTCGATCTCGACATCGATGTCCGTCCAGCGAGCGAAGCGGCGCTCCATCTCGGTGTGGACGACGGCGTCGGCCCCTTCGATACTGCCGAGTGTCTCGTCCGAGAACACCACCCCGAAGCCGAACGTGTCCTGCGGCGCATTACGTTCCCATACGTCGATGACATGACCTGCATCGAGTTGTTTGGCGAGGGCGGCGAAGTACAGACCGCCGGGGCCCCCACCCACGATGGCAATCCTCATGGTGTGTTCTCCTGTATCGTTTCGCGAAGTTTGAAGTGCTGAAGCTTGCCGCTGGAATTCCTCGGCAGAGCATCGATGAAGCGAATTCTTCTGGGGTACTTGTACGGTGCCAGTTCCGCTTTCACGTGATCCTGAATGGATTTCACGGCTGCCGCGTCGTGGGCAACTCCCGCGCGAAGTACCACGAATGCGCTGACGATCTGTCCGCGTTCGGCGTCCGGCTCGGCTACAACGGCCGAATCCACCACGTCCGGGTGCATGTCGATGCATGCCTCGACCTCTGGGGCACCGATGTTGTAACCGGAGGACACGATCATGGAATCGGTTCGAGCGCAGTAGAAGAAGAAGCCATCCTCGTCACGGTAGAAGGTGTCACCGGTGACATTCCAGCCGTTCTCCACCCGCTCGTGCTGACGCTCGTCGGCCAGGTATCGGCAACCGACCGGGCCGATCACCGCCAGTCGACCCGGTATGCCTGCCGGCACCGGCTCGCCGTCGTCACCGAGAATCTCGGCCCGATAACCCGGCAGCGGCTTACCTGTCGAACCCTCACGTATCTCGCTCGTGGCGGCGGTGGACAGAAAGATATGCAGCAGCTCTGTGGCGCCGATTCCGTCGACGATCTCCAGACCGACGGCGTCTCGGATGCCGTTCCACACCCCCGCCGAGATGTGCTCACCTGCGCTGACTGCGACCCGAAGATCGGCCAGCTGCTTTATCTTCCCAGCCTTGATGATTTGCTTGTACGCCGTGGGGGCGGTGGCAAGAACCGAAACTCCCTCGCTACGAACCACGTCGGCGAGTTCCGCGGGTGCCACCGCTTCGGTGAGCAGAGCGCAGGCACCAGCTCTCAACGGGAACACCACCAGCATCCCAAGGCCGAACGTGAACGCCATCGGTGCAGTACACGCGACCACGTCGTCCGGCCGTAAGCCGAGGCCGTGTTTGCCGAACGTGTTGTCTATCGAGAGCACATCGCGGTGAAAGTGCATCGTGATCTTGGGGGTTCCGGTACTACCGGACGTCGGGCACAGAAGCGCGACGTCGTCTGCTGCGGTATCCACGGCCACGAAGTCGGTGGGCTTGACTGCCGAACGAAACATCAAATCGTCGGACGCGTCTCCTCCGAAGGGAACCACCACGAGTTCGGGATGCCCCTCGTCGCGCACCGTGTGCAAATCGTGCGCAAATCGCGAGTCCACCAGTGCGATGACCGGGCGTGTCTTGGCCACGATCGGGGCCAGTTCGCGGGAGCGAAGCGCGCTCATCACCACAACTGCGATGCCGCCTGCTTCGATGATCGCGAGCCATGCCGCGACTGCTATCGGTGTATTCGGCGAACGCAGCAAGACGCGGTTGCCGGGAACGAGTCCGAGGTCCTCGGTGAGCACCCGGGCGATCCGGTGCGTGTGGTCTCGGAGTTCACCGAGCGTCCAGGCTGTTCCAGCTGGGGTGCGAAGAGCGTGGTGATGCTCGCCGAATTGCTCGACAGCGCGCTCGATCAACTCGGCCCCCGCGTTGAGCCGCTCCGGATACTGCAGTTCCGGGGTCGTGAATTCGAGGATCGGCCACAATTCGGCGGGCGGGAGGTTGTCTCGCGCGAACGTGTCCACGTGTGCGCTACGGGTGAGGGCCTGTACTGTGTCCGCGGTCATTGCCCGGCTCCTGTCGTCTCGGCATCGATCATGCCCTCCTGGACGACGGTGGCCAGGTGGATTCCTTCAGGGGTGAAGAATTTGCCGAGGCCGACACCGCGACCTCGATCGGCGGCGACTGCCTCCTGTGCGTAGAGCAACCATCCGTCCATCGTCCCCGGCTCGGGCATGCGGTGAAACCACATCGCATGATCGAGACTGGCTGTGACAAGACCCTTCTCGGCCCACGGATGACCCAGTGCACGAAGTACCGGCTCGAGGATGGTGTAGTCGCAGACGTAGGCGAGCGCGGCGAGGTCCCTCTGCGCATCGGACAGACCGTCCACCGGACGTAACCGGTCGAAGGGGCGCACCCAGATGGCCTGGTGCGGGCTTCGCCCGCCTTCGATATCGAGGTAGATCGGACCCGGCACATGCCGCATGTCGAAGCTACGTCCCGCCGACCAGTAGTCCTTCGAGACCGTGGTCATCGTGTTCTCGTCCGAGATGGCATGGTCTGCCAGGTATTGCGCCGACGTCGGAAGCGATTCGGGCGCAGGAACATTCGCGGGCACTGCGCTGCTCAAAGACCCACTACGACCGCCGGCCGCGAAGGACACCGTGCCGATGTAGGCAACTTTGTCGTTCTGATATGCGCGCACCTGCCGGGTGGAGAACCGGCGACCGTCACGAATCACCTCGACGTCGTAATGCACCTCTGCATCGATGTCGACGGGCCGCAAAAAATACGAGTGCATCGAGTGCATCGACTTACCGTCGGACACCGTACGCATGGCCGCGGCTGCTGCCTGGGCAACCATGTCGCCGCCGTACGCTTTGGGCCACGGACACTCCTGGGTGTGCGCGGTGAACCCGAGGTCGGCTCGACGAGGCTCGACTTCGGCCAACGACACGCAACGGGTGAACATGGCGGAGGTCGCCACCGACTGCGTCACGGCCGGTTCGACCAGTCACGAAGCGAATCATCATCCACCTCAGGCAGATTGACGACGATGTTGTCCGGTGTACGCGTGGTCAGCCAATGCAACGGCTCGGTACGGCTCAGATTGCATTCGATGTGCGGCATGAACGGCGGCACGAAAACCCAGTCACCCTCGTTCATGTCGATGTACTCCGAGTAGTTCTCACCGAAGTAGATGCGGGCACGACCCGAGAGGACGTAACCGCCCGTCTCCGCTTCGCCGTGATGGTGTGCGAGAGAACGGTACCCAGGTTCGTTACTCACCTTTCCGTACCATATCTTCGTCGCCGGTGTGTGCTGTGGACTGACGCCCGAGATTCGTACCGCGCCCTCCGTCTGTCCGGTGCGGCCGTCCTCCTCGCCGGACCGGGTCACGACAGGAACGACCTGCCCATCTGCGCTCGCGTACATCGAGTTGTCGCCTTGCAGGCTGTATCCGGCGTTGGAATCGAACTGGGTTGTCATGCTGTTCTCCTTGCTCGCGAGGCCGGCTCGGTGACCCGGACTGTGTTGGTGAGGGTGCCGATGGCCTCGATCTCCGTTTCGAGAACGTCGCCATCGGCGAGGAACCAGGCAGGCTCACGAGCCATGCCGATTCCGCCAGGAGTGCCGGTGAGTACGAGATCACCGGCACGCAGAGTAGTGAAAGTCGATATATACGAGAGTAATTCGGCAGAATCGAACACCAATGTGCTCGTGCTGTCGCGCTGAACCTCGACGCCGTTGACCCGGCACGTGATCGTGATCCCCGCGGTCGGGTCGATCTCGTCTGCCGTGACGATGACCGGGCCGATCGGAGTTGTTGCGTCCCAGGCTTTTCCTTGAAACCACTGCAGGGTGCGGCGCTGCCAATCGCGCATCGAGACATCGTTCGCGACGGTGTAGCCCAAGATCGCTTCGGCTGCCTCGGCACGCGAAGCGCGCGTCAGCGTCCGGCCCACGACCACAGCCAGTTCGGCTTCCCAGTCGGCGTTGACGTCCCCTGATATCACCACGTCGTCCGTCGGCCCGATGAGAGAGTCGGCGAACTTCGCGAACAACGTCGGGTGGGTCGGCAGTTCACGACCGGTCTCGACGATGTGCTCGCCGTAGTTCAATCCGCAGCAGATCACCTTGGCGGGCGCCGGCAGCGGAAGGACCGGAGTGCCGGTCACCTGCGGCCCCTCCACAACACCGGAGGTGGGCATAGTCCAGCCCGTGCGGAGCAGCTCGGACAACGACGGCGCAGGTAGCGCCACCCAGCCGCCCGCATATGCCGCAGCCGCAACGGTGTCCCCGTTGTCGAGTTCGAGTGTCGCGAGCCTCATTCAAGTCCTTCCGACTGATCGTGTGCTGAGTTTTGCACGATCGTCGCAAGTGCGCAATACTTGATATCGACCAGCAGATCCGACGACCCTCGGGAAGGACCACTCATGGCCCACCACACTGTCAATCCGCCCCAACTGCCGACACCCAAGGGCTTCTCGCACGGCACACTGGCAGGCAACACGCTCTACTTGGGTGGACAGACAGCCCTCGACAAAGACATGAACATCGTTCCCGGCGGAATAGTCGAGCAGTTCCGCCAGTCGTTCTCGAATGTCCTGACCACCTTGGCTGCAGCAGGCGGACAGCCCGATGACCTGACCAACATCACGATCTTCCTGACCGACATTCCCGATTATCAGGCGCACGGGCGCGAGATCGGACGCGTGTGGCGTGAACTCGCCGGGCCGGTCTATCCGGCTATGGCCGGAATCGGAACCACCGGCCTGTGGCAGGCGGACGCCTTGATCGAAATTACAGCGGTAGCAGTGATTCCCGAGGATCGGTTGATCCGTCCTTAGGACGCGTATCCATGCGAGCGGCGGCCCTCCCTCCATCCCGAGGAAGGTGAGATTGCTGTACGAGCACTCTCGAGGGCGGATGCTCAGCAGTCTCCGGGCTGCCGACAATTACTCGGGTCCAGCGATCGACACGCTCGGATGCGACGGACATACATTCGTAGTACACGACTTGGAGGCTAGAGAGACATGACGCAAGTATCCGGCGATTACATGACGGGCACGTGGGTGATAGATCCACAGCGAAGTGCGGTCAAGTTTTCGATCAGCCACTTGATCGCGAAGAAAGTGCACGGTGTGTTCACCGAGTTCGACGGCCAGATCGTCACTCGTCCCGATGTCACCCAGACTGCCGTCCAGGCAAGCGTCCAAGTGCGGTCGATGGATACTTTCAATGCCAAACGTGATGAGGGAACGCTCGCCAAGGACCCGTTCGATGCGAATAACCACCCAGCCATTACCTACACTTCGACCTCGATCGAACCCAGTGGCAACGAAGTTCGAGTCCACGGCTCTCTCACCGTTCGCGGAGTAACTCGCCCGGTAGTGCTGGCGGTGACACAGCTCAGGTTCGAGCGCGACGCCAACGTACGCTACAACGTTCGATTTCTTGCCACAGGGCAGGTCAATCGTCAGGACTTCGGAGTCCGCTTCCCCGTTCCGCTGGATCGACAGGGAGTCTTGGCGGGCAATCGGATCGACATCGAGCTCGACGTCACTGCTGGTCTGCTTGACGACCATGACCATGATCTTGTGCCGGGAAATCGTGGGTAATTGACATGCACGAGGTCAGCTTCGATAAGTCTCCCTTTGCCGTTGTAATCAGTGCTGACGCAGCCCCGCGCGACGGAGCGGCACAATGGGCTGGCCTCGTGAGTTCTACCGATGCGCTTGCGCGGCCGCTGCCCGGGTATGGCGGAACGATCTGGCTCGCGCAGGGCCGGGCGCTCGGTCCGGCCTCCACCACCGACACCGAACTTCTCATGGGGTTTCTTTTCTGGCGCAGTAGCAGCGAGGCCGAGGCGTTTTCCACGGAACTGAGTCGCGCTCGAACCAAGAGCGAGTTCGTCGACGACCTCCTGATAGACGAAGGGATCTACCAGTTCAGCGCCACGGTGACGGCAGACGCGTCAACTCACGTCGACCCCGTGCGCTATCAGGCCGAGTTGGCGACCGAGATCATCAAAATGACACCCGTCAGCGGCAAACAAGGGTGGGTCGGCGAGTACAACGAGAGCGAGACGCGCGACCACATCAAGAATCTCGACGGCTTCGTTTCGGCGAGCTTCTTTCGCGACCTCCGGAGCGATCGAATAGTCGAGTATGTGCAGTGGCGCTCAGCCGCCGACTCGGCAGCGGCACTAGGCGACGCGCGCTTTGCCGAGCATCTGAGCGTGAACAGTCATTACTCCGCAGGAAAAGCTTTCCTCTTCGGTGAACGATTGGCCGGCGACACTGTGTAGGCGACGTCCCTCGCACGGCGCGAACCAATGTCGCCACCGCATGCGAAAACATGCAATAAGTGAACAAGCACGATGTCGGTAACGGTGCCCGTCATTCGATAGCGACGCACCGCGGACGCCCGTCGGGCGTCCGCGGTGCGTTACTTCTATGGCCATCGAAACTGGTGGTGCGCGCAAGGCGCGGCCATACCCAGTTCAGAACAACTGCACCGCTCTTCGACGTCACGGCTAGCAGCCTGAGCATGGCGGGTACCCAAGTGCAGACTCGCGTATTGCAAGTTGACATACCAAGACTGGGATAGCTGCACGAGAAAGTCGCATTGGTCAGAATGTGGGTCAAGTATCAGTATTGAGACAACCCGGACCCATCTCGAAGCGGTCAGCCCACAAGGCGCTGAGCCGGCACCAAAAGCGGGAGCGGCGAGAATAACTGCCCTGCAGGCGTCGCCTACGTTCAGGGTATAGGCGGCATATCTGGACACAAACGATTTTTGACACGTGACAGAGCGGAAACTAGATAACATGGCCTCACAATTCGACGGTTGGATTCGCAATTACGTCGACGGCTCCTATGTCGAACCCGACGAATCTTCGAGCTTCGATCAAGTCGACCCCGCAACGGGCCGCGTGCTCGGGCGGGTCCACGAGGCCGACAAAGCTTTGGTCGACCGGGCCGTGACTTCCGCCAAACGCGCCCTGGACAACGGTTGGTCCGATACGCCTGTCCGAGAGCGAACGGCATTGCTGCGCCGCGCCGCCGACCGGATCGAGGAGCGTTTCGAGGAGTTCGTGGCCGCGGAAATGGCGGATACAGGTAAGCCGATCACGCAGGCACGCGAACTCGACGTTGCGCGCGCCCTGACGAACTTCCGCACCTTCGCCGACGTCGTCGCCGCCGCTGGTCAAGAATCTTTCGTCACCGATCTCGCCGGGGGCAAACAGGCGCTGAACTATGCGATCCGCAAGCCGCTCGGTGTCGTCGCCGTCATCGTTCCCTGGAACTTGCCGCTGCTTCTGCTGACCTGGAAGGTTGCGCCCGCCCTCGCATGTGGAAATTCCGTGGTTGTCAAGCCCTCCGAGGAGACGCCGGCAACGGCGTCCCTGCTCGCAGAGGTGCTCGAAGAAGTCGGGCTGCCCCGCGGCGTCTACAACGTCGTACATGGGTTCGGGGCGAACTCCGCCGGGGAGTTTCTGACCACACACCACGGGATCGACGGAGTCACCTTCACAGGCTCCTCGGCAACGGGGTCGAATGTCATGAAAACCGTTGCACCGCGGGTTCGGCCGGTCTCGTTCGAGCTCGGCGGGAAGAACGCCGCGATTGTGTTCGACGACGTCGATATCGAGGAAGCGCTGACCGGCCTCACCAAATCGGTGTTCGCCAACACCGGCCAGGTCTGCCTGTGTACCGAACGGGTATACGTGCATCGAAGCATCTTCGATGACATCGCCGCCGGACTCGTGGAGCGGGCAGGGGCACTGCGGCTCGGCGACCCGACGCTTGCCGCAACGACCACCGGTCCCCTGATCTCGCAGGCGCACCGCAAAAAGGTCTTGAACCACTTCGAAATCGCAGAGCAAGAAGGCGCGAAAGTGCTGACCGGCGGGGGCATTCCGGATCTTGGACAAGACCTGTCCGGCGGGTCCTGGATCGAACCTACTCTGTGGACGGGCCTGACCAACAAGGACCGAACCGTGCGCGAAGAGATCTTCGGACCCGTCGCAGCGCTCATTCCGTTCGAGACGGAAGCCGAAGCGATCGCTTTGGCGAACGACACCGAGTACGGCCTGGCAGCCTCCGTCTGGACCAACGACCTACGTCGTGGACACCGCGTCGCGCAGAAGATGAACGTCGGAATCTCCTGGGTGAACACGTGGTTCACACGCGAATTGCGATCACCCTTCGGCGGTATGGGGTTGTCGGGCATCGGACGTGAAGGTGGCGAGTCCTCGCTGCACTTCTACACCGAACCCACGAATGTGTGCGTGCAACTGTGAATATCGAAGCCGAAGAAATTGTGCAGAAATGAGTGAGTCGTCATGACAGCCCTGGAAGACACCGACACCGCGCTTGCACGTCGCCTCGACGACGCTCAGCAAAGACGCACCGACACCCCGAGCCTCGCCGACGATCACACCATCGATATCGACCAGGCCTACAGGATTCAAAACGAGCTCCTCGTACTACGCACCGAGCGTGGCGAATCGATTGTGGGCATCAAGCTCGGCTTCACCAGCGAGGCGAAGATGGCGCAGATGGGCGTCTCGGAGGTCATCGTCGGTCAGTTGACCGACGCGATGTGTGTCGCTGACGGAGGCGAGATCGACCTGTCTGAATTCATCCATCCCAAGATCGAACCCGAAGTGGCTTACCGTCTGTCGAACGACGTCGATATCGATGATCCGAACGTCGATATCGAAGCCTGCGTCAACGCGGTGGCTCCGGCGATGGAGATCATCGACTCGCGTTACCGCGACTTCCGCTTCACCTACACCGATGTCGTCGCTGACAACACCAGTGCGGCCGGGTATGTGGTCGGACCTTGGCTGCCGCTGCAGAACGTCGCAGACCGTTCCGTGCAGATGGAAGTCAGCGGCCAGACGGTACTCGGTTCCACCGCAGCAATTCTGGGAGATCCGGCGCGCGCTCTCCATGCATTGCTCGACATCGCTCGTCGGCGCCGAATTCCTTTGCGCGCGGGTCATACAATTTTGGCCGGCGCTGCCACAGCAGCTGTGCGATTCGACAAGGGCGTTGCGCAGTGCAGCGTCGACGGCCTCGGAACCGTCACAGTGATCGGTGTGAGGCAATGAGCGGCGCGCAGGTCATCGAGAAGCTGGCACAGCCGCGGGGAAAGTTTCCGCACGTCAAGGTGGTCGGTGACTTCGTCTACGTCTCTGGCACCAGTTCTCGTCGGCCCGACAACACCTTTGCCGGTGTCGAGGTCGACGAGTTGGGGACGACGGCGCTCGACATTCGACAGCAGACCCGTGCAGTTATCGAAAATCTCGCGTCGATCCTCGCTGAAGTGGGCGGGGTTCTGGGTGATCTGGTTCAGGTCACCTCGTATCTCGTGTCGATGAACGACTTCGGTGGATACAACGAGGTGTACGCCGAGTGGTTCGACGAAGACGGTCCGACCAGAACAACTGTGGCTGTTCACCAGCTACCACACCCACACTTGCTCATCGAAATTTCCGGCGTGGCATACGTGCCCGTCGCGAAGCGCCCAGAATCGCAAGAAGCGGAGACCACATCATGACCACAATTCCTCCAGTCATCGACTTCACCAAGTGGATCAACGACAACCGCCACCTCTTGCAGCCGCCTGTCAACAATCAGACGATGGCGCTGGGTGACGACTTCATCGTGCAGGTCGTCGGTGGCCCCAACCAGCGGACCGACTACCACCTCGACCCCTACGAAGAGTGGTTCTACCAGCTCGAAGGCGACATTCACGTCAACGTCATGACTGACGACGGACCCCAGCGTGTCGACATCAGTGAGGGTGAAACCTGGTTGCTGCCAGGAAATGTCCCTCACTCGCCTCAGCGTCCCACCGTGGGTTCGATCGGGCTTGTCATCGAACGTGTCCGCCGAGAAGGCACCCTCGAGAAGTTCCAGTGGTACTGCCTCGAATGTGACCACAAGATTTACGAGGTCGAACTTCAGGTGCGAGACATCGTGTCCGACCTCCCACCGGTGTTCGTCGAATTCTACGAGAGCAAAGACGCTCGTACGTGTGATAAGTGCGGCACGCTTCATCCCGGCAAGGGCTGAGCATGAGTAACCTGATAGACATTCACACCCACTACGTTCCCAACGGGTGGCCGGATTTGACCGAAGATGCTGGTCCGCAAGCGCCGTGGCTGAAGGTCGAGTCGGAAACCGAAGCTATGATCATGATGGGAACCAAAGAGTTCCGCCGCATCCAGTCCGACGCCTGGGATGCCGAAGTGCGGCTTCGGGACATGGATGCCGACGGCGTCCACACGCAAGTCGTATCGCCGACGCCCGCGTTCTTCAACTACGGCCGAAGCGGCGAGCAAGCCAGTCGTATTGCACGGATCTTCAATGATCTCGCACTGGAGATCGTGCAGCCGGCAACTGATCGGTTGATTCCTTTCTGCCAGGTGCCTTTACAAGACACCGACGCAGCGTGCCATGAACTCGAGCGCTGCATCGCGAACGGGCACCGCGGTGTCGAGATCGGAAATCATGTCGGCGACCTGGATCTCGACAGCGACGGTGTAGTCACCTTCCTCCAGCACTGCGCGTCGCTGGACGTGCCGGTATTCGTGCACCCGTGGGACATGGCCAGCTCTCCGCGCCTGGACCGGTGGATGGCGCAGTGGCTGACCGCGATGCCGGCCGAAACTCATCTGTCGATACTTGCGCTGATTCTGGGAGGTGTGTTCGACAAGATCGACGACCGTCTCAAGATCGGATTTGCCCACGGTGGTGGGTCTTTCGCGTTCTGGTTGGGCCGGATGGAGAACGCCTGGCACGGCCGGAACGACATTATCGGTACATCCGAATTTCCGCCCTCTCATTACTTGGGCAGGTTCTACGTGGACTCGGTCGTCTTCGACGAGCGTGCGCTGAGGCTGTTGGTCGACACAGTAGGAGTGGACCGCGTGATGGTGGGCAGTGACTACCCGTATCCACTGGGCGAACGTCCGGTCGGTGAGGTGGTACGCAAGAGCGAGTTCCTGGGCACGTCGGGGCGTCACATGATCGAGCGGGGAAACGCTGAACAGTTTCTCGGGTTGGTCTGAAAGTTCTGGGCTGAACTAACATCGTTGCATCGAGCCCCACCCATCTCGATCGGTGACCGTCGAGATGGGTGTTGCGCTCGATTCGCGACGACACACTCGAAACATCCACGGTGGATGTTTCGAGCGGAATCAGCCGTCGAGTCGGGGGCTCGCAATGTCGTCGGCTGTCTCGTGCAATCGAGCCACCAACGCATCAGCCGAAGGGTTCAGCGGACGATTGACTGCCAGAGTCAACCCCACTCTGTGAGATATCTGATCCAGTGTGACCGGAAGAGTAGTCAGGCGCGAATCAGCGCGAGGAATCAGACTCGGCAATACCGCGACCATATTCGTTTCCAGCAGCAGCTGCCTCACCGTCAGGAATGACGTCGCATCGACACGATTGGTCGGCAGTTCCATATCGTTCCGTGCGAAGAACTCTTCCAACTCGCTACGGAGTGCAGTCTCGACACCGGGAAAGATCCACGGGTAGCCCGCAGTATCCGAAAATTTCAGTTCCTTCACATCTGTCAACGGATGGTCGACACGTGTGACAAGTTGTACTGATTCACTGTAAAGAGCAATACGGATGACCCGGGCGTCGGAATGGGATGTCAATCGGCCGACGATCAGATCCACTTTCCCAGCTTCGAGTTCTGCCAACAACACTTCCGGTGTGCCTTCACGTACGATGACGGTCAGTTGCGGACGATCCACCTTGAGGGTTGCAATAGCTTTGGGCAGCAATATATTCGATCCAGCTAGATGCGACCCGACTACCACGGTTCCACGATCGGCATCGGCAAGTTCTGCGATGTGTTTCTGCGCTTGGACGAGCTGGGCGAGCACGGCCCTCGCATGCTGAGTGAAGGCCTTGCCATATATGGTTGGGCGCACCCCCCGAGGGCCGCGCTCATACAACGTCACACCAAGAATCGATTCCAGCTCATGTAAGCTCCGAGTTGCCACGGGCTGAGTGATATGCAGAAATCCGGCCGCCCCTACAACTGTGCCCAATCTTGTCACCGCGTCCACAAGTAGCATGTGCTTGATCTTCAGCCGACCATCGAGCAGGCGGGGTTCGTCCACGTAGCAAGCGTACCCCTGGAGCGGCCACGGAGAACGTTCGTGATGCTGGTACCGAACATTTCTTTTCGATCCGAGTCGAGTCGAATTCACCGTTATCCGTGGCGAGCCCTACCGAGTTCACTCCTTGCGGGCCGAACTCGCAAGTCACTCGGCAGACACACGTGCAAGCAATCGCCCCAGTGCCAAAGTGGCAGTCCGGACAGCGGGTGCAAGCAATTCAGGGCTGAAGCTCGCCTTGGGAACGGATACCGAGATTGCGGCAATAGCCTTCTTCGAGACAATTACCGGTGCAGCAAGGCAGCAACCACCGATGGCTGCTTCCTCTCGCTCGATGGCGACGCCGGTCCGTCGTATCGAATCGAGCTGCTTGGACAGAATTCGAGGGTCTGTGATCGATTGCGGGGTGAAGCGGCGGAACGGCCGGGCGAGGATCTCGTTCTGTACAGCCGAGTCCTCCGATGCCAACAGCGCCTTCCCGACCGCAGTACACGTCAGCGGTAGTCGCCCGCCGATCTGCGAGGGCAAGGGTAGCGAGGAGTGGCCGTGAATCTTTTCCACGTACACCGCGTCGTGACCGTCTCGGACCGCGAGGTGCACCGTCTGTTCGGTCACTGCGAACAGGTCCTGCATGAACGGCAGTGCAGCGGTGCGCAATCGATGCTTGAGTCCGACTCGCTCACCGAGCTCGAACAGCGACATTCCAAGCTCGAATGTTTTGCCGATACGCATGATCCAACCCAGTTCTGCCAGATCGACCAACAACCGGTGCGTCGTCGAGCGAGGCAATCCGGTGCGAGTAGACACCTCGGCCAGCGTAAGAGCACAGCCCCCGGGAAAAGCCTCCAAGATCAAAGCGGACCGCTGCAACACCGATAACGCATCCCGTTTCATGGGACAGATCCTATCCGCGACGGCCGATCGTGAATAGCGTGAAAATCATGACCACAGTGGAACAACACACGATCAGCGAAGCGGCCGACCGTCTGGCCGCCGCCGCCAACACGGCCACCCCGTGTGCTCCGGTCCGTGACCTCATCGGACGCGAGGATATCGACGCCGCCTACCGCATCCAATCACGCAACATCGATGCACTCCTGGCATCGGGTCGCACCGTCGTCGGCCGAAAGATCGGGCTGACCTCGCCCGCCGTGCAGAAACAGCTCGGGGTCGATCAGCCCGACTTCGGAGTGCTGCTCGATGATTTCGACGTCTCCGGCGACGGCCCCGTCGACTCTGCCCGGCTGCTGCAACCGCGCATCGAAGCCGAGATCGCATTCATTCTGTCCTCCGACATCGACGAGAAGATCACCGCAGCACAAGCGCCATCGTTCGTCGACCGGGTGTTCGCATCGTTCGAGATCGTCGACAGCCGGATCACGGGCTGGGATATCAGCCTGGCCGACACCGTCGCCGACAATGCATCATCAGGGCTCTATGTGTTGGGGGAGAGCATTTCTCGCGCCGACGCACCCGACCTCGCCGAGGTCACCATGACCATGACCGCGGACGGTGAACAGGTTTCTGCCGGCAAGGGCTCGGACTGCCTGGGTAGCCCGTGGGAGGCGCTGGTGTGGTTGGCCAACACCAGCCTGTCTTACGGTTCGCCGCTGCGAGGCGGCGAAGTGATCCTCTCCGGTGCCCTCGGCCCGATGGTCCCCGTCACCCCTGGCTCGACGTACACCGCGTCCATATCCGGAATCGGCGACGTCACAGCGACATTCACCGCGTGATCGACGACGGACGAACCCCCACACAGAATCGAAGGACATCATGAGCAAAACCAAAGTAGCGGTGATCGGATCCGGCAACATCGGGACCGACCTCGTCATCAAACTCAAACGTGTAGCCAAGAACGTCGACATCGCGGTACTCGTCGGAATCGACCCTGCCTCCGACGGTCTCGCCCGGGCACGCCGACTGGGTATCAGCACCGTGGACTCGGGAGTGCAGGGCCTGATCGATCACCCCGACTTCGCCGACATCGACATCATCTTCGACTCGACCTCCGCCAAAGCGCATGTCGCCAACGAAGAAGCTCTCCGGCCGTACAACAAGCGGCTGATCGACCTCACTCCTGCAGCGATCGGACCGTACGTCGTCCCCGCAGTCAACCTCGACGAGCACCTCGCTGCGCCCGATGTGAACATGGTGACCTGCGGCGGACAGGCGACCATCCCGATCGTCGCTGCGATCTCGCAGGTGACGCCGGTTCACTACGCCGAGATCGTCGCCTCGATCGCCTCGAAGTCGGCTGGTCCCGGCACCCGCGCGAACATCGACGAGTTCACCGAAACCACCTCCGAGGCAATCGAAAAGGTCGGCGGTGCCGCCCGCGGCAAAGCCATCATCGTCCTCAACCCGGCCGAGCCGCCGCTGATCATGCGCGACACCGTCCTCGCACTGGTCTCGAACCCCGATCAGGACACAATCCGGCGATCCGTTCTGGACATGGTCGACAAGGTCTCCGCCTACGTCCCCGGCTACCGACTCAAGCAAGAAGTGCAATTCACTCAACTCGAAGACGAAGAATCCGTCGCCACCTTGACCGGCGGCGTCGACAAAGGGCCCGGCCTGTGGAAGGTGTCGGTGTTCCTCGAAGTCGAAGGTGCCGCGCACTACCTCCCCGCGTATGCCGGCAACCTCGACATCATGACCTCTGCTGCCCTGCAGGTCGCGGAGAAGATCGCAGAGAACAAGACCTTGGAGGCGGCACGATGACCGAAACGACAACTACTCGCCCGAACGCGACTGACGGTGCCGCCCTGTACATCCAGGACGTCACCCTGCGCGACGGCATGCACGCCATGCGGCACCGCATCAGCCCCGACAACGTTGCCCGCGTCGCCAGCGCCCTCGACAGCGCCGGTGTCGACGCCATCGAGGTCACGCATGGTGATGGTCTCGCCGGCCACAGCCTGACGTACGGGCCGGGCAGTAACACCGACTGGGAGTGGATCGAAGCGGCAGCCTCGGTGGTGCACCGCGCGAAGCTCACGACGTTGCTGCTCCCCGGGGTGGGGACGGTGAAAGAACTCGAGCACGCCTTCAAGCTCGGTGTCACCTCGGTCCGAGTGGCGACACACTGCACCGAAGCCGACGTCTCCGCCCAGCACATCGGCAAAGCCCGCGAACTCGGCATGGATGTGTCGGGATTTTTGATGATGTCGCACCTCGCCGAGCCCGAACAGCTTGCTGCGCAGGCCAAGCTGATGGAATCGTATGGCGCGCACTGCGTGTACGTCACAGACTCGGGCGGCCGACTGACCATGAACGGCGTCCGCGACCGAGTCCGCGCCTACCGAGACGTCCTCGATGCCGACACCCAGATCGGCATACATGCACATCAAAATCTGTCGCTATCGGTAGCGAATTCTGTTGTGGCGGTGGAAGAGGGCGTCATGCGAGTGGACGCGTCGCTCGCCGGTCACGGTGCAGGAGCCGGTAACTGCCCCATCGAGCCGTTCGTAGCGGTCGCAGACCTACACGGGTGGAAGCACAATTGTGACCTGTTCGCACTGCAGGACGCGGCAGACGACATCGTCCGGCCACTGCAGGACCGGCCTGTTCAGGTCGACCGCGAGACACTGACCCTCGGGTACGCAGGGGTGTACTCCAGCTTCCTACGTCATGCCGAGGCTGCCGCCAAACAGTATGGATTGGATACGCGCGCAATCCTACTCGCCGTCGGTGAACGCGGACTTGTGGGTGGCCAGGAAGATCTCATCACCGACATCGCGCTCGACCTGGCAGCGTCGAAGAGCTGAATCGTCTGTTGCAGGAACCCATCACGAGAGTTCACGAGCCGCATCAGCAAGCACCGTCGCAGACGCCGGGCGTTCCGTCGACTGCTCGATAAGGACAACATGACGACAGCCGAGCGGGGGGCCTGGCCCCACAAGCGCAGCGGCGTCTGATCGGCCAACGGCGAGACACCGAACCGCTGTCGCCGCTACGCATTTCGTGCTCTACAGCCGATTCGACGGAAAGGGGCCGTCATGACCGCGCAACCACGTGTGACGAGTGACAAGGGAATGACTGACCACGAGTGATGCGGCGGCATAGCGCTTCGGCGTGCTGGTGCGACAACGCCGTATCGAACTCGGACTCGGACTCACCAACGGCGGGGCAGCCGACAAGGCGGTCCGGCAGGCCCCCTTCAGCTATGTCGAACCCGCTGTCGCCGCGTCTATTTCACCGGACACACTCGCGAAGCTGGATCGAGGCCTCGGCTGGGTAGACGGAAATGCAGCACAGGCCCTTTCCGGAAGAGCCCCACACCGGAAGGCAGCATCGCCGAGACTGCGAATGGCTCCTCCCTGACAGGGACCGTGGCCGTGCCGATGTCTTTCGTTGAGAGATGGTTGAGTGCCAATCGCAAGTTCAACGATGTACTCGATATCGATGTCTCTGTGCTCGGTGCGGCACGAGTGGATTTCACGGCTCTCGAAGTGGTGTAGAGCCCGATCTGCGTCCGTTGCCCGACAAATCTCATCGAGAGCTACCTGATTCGACGAGATGACCATCTACCGACCGATCTGGCAGCCGTCGAGCACCTTCCCGCAGCAGAATGTCCATGATCTTCACCGCCCGGCGGTCGTCACCGGGTCCTCGGTTTTCTCGATGACTTTCCCGCGGCCGCATTCTGGTGGCCAACTCATTGACGTCTTTCGAGGCCGGTGACCATCGCGATGACGTTGTTCTCGGGGGCTCGTTCGCCGGCGCGCCGACCGGCGTCCTGCCCCTTCGCCAAGGCGCTCGCGGCTGGATTGCTCACGAAGCCGGCCCCGGACTGGACGACGCGGGGGTCGGTGGACTGCCTATCTCGGACGACTTCGATGTGCCTGCCGCGGCTATCGCCACCATGTCGTCGCGCATCGCCTTCGGAGACGGCCTACTCACCGGCGTCGTGTCGCGGGTAAACCGGGCCGGGGCGGCACTCGGAATCGAATCCGGCATGAGCGGCACGCGGGCCGCCGAGGCGATGCTGCAAGCGCCCCGCGGTGTGTTCCGCACTGTCGATGGAATAGTCGATGAAAGCACCATCACCCTCGTCGAAGGGCCGACGGGCGGCATATACTCCTGCTGGTCTTCGTCGCGAGTCCAAGGCCGCCACCCAGAAGACGTCTTCTTGCTAGCGTCACACGGCGCTCTGACGATGGCGCTCTATGTCCTCGAGATCGCACCGAAGGGTGTCATCGTGAACGATGCCGGACGTGCGTTGGACGACTCGGGAATCGAGGGACTGGCGGAGCTCGGCAAACACGGCGTCGCCGCTGCGGCCGTCTCGGCGGAAACCGCCCGAATCGGCGACCCGGCAAGCACTTACGATGGCGTGATCTCCGCTGTGAATGAGGTGGCACGGGGCCTCGGAGTCCTGGTGGGCCAGCCTTGACGCACGGCGGCTGCACTGATGCTCGGCTAGAGCGGCGCGCTCGAAAGCAGTTGGGCGGTTGCGTTCGATCGAGTTGCTCGAATGCGCCGCCCGGTTGCCGACCGCCGATTCCGGCCATCCACACCTAGCGAAGTGGATTCGCTCGTCGCCGTCCGGTATTCCGTGGCCGAAAAGTTCCAGTGAGAAGAAAAGTGACTCGCGCAAGCGAGCCAGGTGCCCCATCGTTCAGACACGCGTTGCTGCTCCGTCGCCATTTCGCGCGTCGTGAACGGAAAGGTCATCTGTGGGCAGAACATCACAGCGACGGTCTCACTGTCGGCTGACTTTCGCGGTGTTGGTCAGTGCCGCGATCGGATTTTCACTACTCCAATCGCTGACCTCGCCCGTGCTGGGTCCGATCAGCGAGCACCTTGGAACCGACCGCAACACGGTCACCTGGGTGTTGACCGCCTACCTGATTTCTGCGGCCGTGTGCACGCCGATAATCGGTCGGTTGGGCGATCGCGTCGGTAAAGAACGAATGCTCGTGGCATCGATGTCTGCACTGGCGTTCGGATGCCTCGCGGCAGTGTTCGCCCCGAGCATCGGGTGGCTGATCGTCGCACGGATCGTGCAGGGCGTCGGTGGCGGTGCGGTACCTCTGTGCTTCGGGATCATCCGTGACGAGTTCCCCGAGCAGAAGATCGCGGGGGCAGTGGGGTTCACGGCGTCCGTGGTAGCCATCGGAGGGGGCATAGGCGTCGTCGTAGCGGGTCCGATACTCGACGCGTTCGGCTACACGGGCCTGTTCTGGGTGCCTTTCGCGGTCACATCCTCTGCCGCCGTCGCAGCTTACTTGCTTGTCCCCGAGTCGCCAGTGCGCACACAAGCAGCCATCAGCGTACTGCCTGCTGTACTGCTCTCGAGCTGGCTCGTAGCCTTTCTGGTTCCGCTGAGCCAGGGGCTTCATTGGGGCTGGACATCGGCTCAGGTGATTGGGCCGATCGCGCTGTCCGTGCTGTTGTGCTGGGCGTGGATACATGTCGAGCTACACAGCAAAGCTCCCCTCATCGACATGGCGATGATGGGCAAGCGTGCGGTGTGGACCTGCAACGTCGTGGCGCTTGTGCTGGGGTGGACTCTGTTCTCGGCGTTCGTTTTTCTGCCACAGTTCGCACAGGTCGACAGCTCCCACGGTTACGGCTTCAGCGCATCGGTGACACAGTCCGGACTGTTGATTCTGCCCTCGGCCGCAGCGATGGTGCTGACAGGTCTGTGCTCACCCTGGCTGGCCCGCCAGATCGGTGCGCGGACGGTTGTGTTCATCGGATGCCTGACGATGTCGGGTGCCACGGCAACGCTGGCGTTCGCGCACGGCACGATGGCGCACTTCTTGGTCGCCAACGGCATACTGGGCTTTGGGCAGGGCATGGTGATCTCCTGCATGGCAGGGCTCGTCGTCGCCGCCGTGCCGCCGGAGCAGACAGGCGTCGCCAGCGGCATGAACGCCAACATCCGCAATATCGGCGGTTCGGCCGGTGCCGCCGTGTCGTCGATGATCATCACAGCGAACACAGGCTTCGACGGAGTTCCAGCCGAGTCGGGGTTCACGTGGGCGTTCGGGACGATGTCCGCGACCATGGCCCTGGTGTCCGTTGTGGCACTGGCGATCCCGTCGATGGGCCGGCCACGTCCGGTCGAACGACTTTCTGCCCCGCAAGAGGCACCAGCAGACGAGACATCTCCGACTGCCCTATCGACAGACCGTGCGCGGGAGGAAATCAGCAACCACTGCCCTCGCTGACCGGGCCGACATATCCGCCGTGCGGCTGTACTCACACGCGTCGACACGATCCTCCGAGCGTGCCGACCAGATGTCACGTACCAGCACCGTCGAGACACCCGCCAGATCGTCGACCGGGACCCACCCGACGATCTCACACCTTCTGGACCGGAACGGAATTGGTCGTGCCGAGTAGTGGAACGTCGATCCGCGACCGAATCGGTTCGATCTACGAGTTTCGAGGTTCGTCACTGCACCACCCCGGTCTCGGACGTCGGGTGTTCCGGCGGTCGAAACGTGCGCTTGAACGACGACGAGAGAACACGCACGATTTTCGAGACCCGAAAACCTGGTGGAATGCGGCACATGTGCTGCGCGACGGAAGTGGTGGGACTCGGAATGGAGAGCGCTCGAACGATGGAACGCCGATACGCATGTGCAGCCGACGAATTGGCCCCCGGTACATCGATGACGATCAAGGGCGACCCTCAGGTGGCGCTGTTCAGGAATGTGGGGGGCGAATACTTCGCGACCGCGGACAGCTGCACCCACGAGCAATGGTCACTGGGTGAGGACAGCGACCTCGAAGGAAGCGAAGTCCTGTGCCCACTGCACATGGCCCGGTTCGATCTGCGTACAGGTAAGCCGCTGTGCTTTCCTGCGACCGTTGCGCTGCTGACATACGTCGTCGAGGTCGATGCCGACGGCGCGGTTCACGTGCTCGTCTGAGGTCCGGGCCAAGACTGCAAGGCGTCAACCCGTCCGATTTCATTGCGCCCGAACAGAATTCTCGTCCGGACACCGGGCAGCTACGCAGTCTCGCTCGGCCGGGACCGACCGCGATCGAGATCGACAAGAAGAGGGACAACATGGCCTACGTCATCACCCAGAACTGCTGCAGAGATGCCAGCTGCATTCCGGCGTGCCCGGTCGACTGCATCCGTCCGGTCGGGGGCACGGCCGAATATCTGAACAGTCACATGTTGTACATCGATCCGGCCTCATGCATCGACTGCGGCGCGTGCGTGGAGGAATGTCCCGTGGACGCAATCCATCTCGACACGGATCTGCCGCCTGCGCAGGAACGGTTCAAGGAGATCAATGCGGCCTACTTCGAGCAACATCCACTCACACCCATCACGCTGCCTCCCGAGGGAAAAAGACTGTCGGTCAAGCCCGGCTCGCTTCGGGTCGCAGTAGTCGGCTCCGGGCCGGCGGGGTGCTACGCGGCCAAGGAGTTGGTCGCGATCGACGGCGTGGAGGTGGACCTCTTCGAACGGCTCCCCACCCCCTACGGGCTGATCCGTGCTGGTGTCGCCCCAGACCATCAGAGCACGAAATCCGTTGTCGAGATGTTCGAAGAGGTGCTGACTCACAATCGGGTCGCGTGTCATTTCAATATCGAGATCGGCCGAGACCTGAGCCACCGCGATCTCCTGGCGCACCACCATGCCGTCGTCTACGCCGCGGGCACCTACACAGGCCGCGAACTCGGCATCGCCGGTGATCACCTGGCCGGCAACTACGCGGCAGCCGACTTCGTCGCGTGGTACAACGGCCATCCCGACCATGCCGGTGACACTTTCGATCTATCGGGCCACCGGGCAGTGATCGTCGGCAACGGCAACGTTGCACTCGACGTGGCGAGAGTGCTGCTGATGAGTCGTAATGAGCTGGCCGAAACCGACATCGCACAGCATGCTCTGGACGCATTGTCCGACAGCAAGATCAATGAGGTCGTGATACTGGGCCGCCGAGGTCTGCGAGACGCAGCATTCTCGGTGGCTGAGTTCCTTGCTTTGGGTTACCTCGACGGCATCGACGTTGTTGTCGAAGGAGCAGACTTCGACGGGTCCGCTGACGACGATCACGAGACCGGACTCAAGTTGCAACTCGCACAAGAGTACGTACAGCGTCCGCGTGCTTCGGACAAGCGAATTATTTTCCGTTTCATGACATCTCCGGTCGAAATTGTCGGTACAGACCGAGTCGAAGCACTGCGGGTGGCGTCGAACCATCTCCACGCGAACGGTGCCCTAAGCCCCGAGGTCGCGTCGGACTCGAATCTCATCGACACTTCGCTGATCTTGCGCTCGATCGGTTACAAGGGTTCGCCCATCGGCGGGCTACCTTACGATGCGATCAAGGGTGTGATGCCCAATGTCGACGGCCGGGTGATCACCCCCACCGGCGACTCGCTGCACGGCACTTACGTCACAGGCTGGATCAAGCGAGGACCGCAGGGCGTGATCGGAACCAATCGTGCCTGCGCCGAGCAGACGGTCGCTCGCCTGTGGGAGGACTTCAACAGCGGTGTGCTGTCGCGCGACATCGACGGACGCGACGCGCTGGAATTGCTGTTGGCGTACAACGACGCAGACCCGATCGGATGGGCGGGTTGGCACATGATCGACACCCTCGAGCGCGAGCGGGGAGCGCAGGAGTCCCGGCCAAGAGCGAAATTCGTTGCTGTCGCAGACATGATTGCAGCCACGATGCCTTGGTCGGAAGACAACTGACATCGAAAGATTGCATCGAAAACCATGAACACAACGAGCGGTCACCTCACTGTCATGAAGCGCGGCGGACGCCGGAAACGCATCTGGGAGCCAACGCAGTCAGCGCGCCTACGGCCGAGGTAATGGGAGGCGACGAAGCAATGCAGACGGCAGTCGCGCGCACATCATTCCCTTGCTTCTCGGCTGCCGTACCACCGCCCTAGCGGACGAAGAGCCACTCCCTGTGGACGTTCCGGCTGCTCTGCGCGACGCTGCCTCACGCGTCGAACTGCTCATCGGCAACACCGAGGACGACGCCGCACCCTTCGTCGCCGTGTATCCGCGGATCGCGACGCTACGCAGATTCGGTTTCGTCGGACGCGCATTGGTTTCTCGCATAGTTGCCCGCGCAACACAATCGACGTTCAGGATCGACGATATCGTGAAACTCTGGCGTCAGCTCGAGGACGGCCGCCCTCACGACCTCGGCTCTGCTGCATTCGCTGCGGTGGCTCTCGGCGCACCCTGAGGAGCGCGAGCTTCTGTCGCGCGAGCCCAATCGGATCCCTGCGGCGATCGAGGAGTTTCTTCGCTTCTACAGCCCGTTCTTCGGCATCGCCCGCACCGTTGCCGCGGACACCGAGCTCGGCGGGCAGTCGATGGCCGAGGGCGATCGCGTCATGCTCACGTATGCCGCCGCCAACCGTGACGCCCGCACGTTCGAAGACCCCGACCGCGTCGATCTCACCCGCTCCAACGCGT
>NZ_JASHKT010000018.1:0-79052 GCF_030056855.1 Rhodococcus sp. IEGM 1354 | reverse complement strand
CCGATGGTACTGCACTCGACAGGGTGTGGGAGAGTAGGACACCGCCGAACACAACATCCCAGAATGCCCCTGACCACCCGTGGTCAGGGGCATTCTGCATTCGAAACCACTACCCACACAACAGTATTCGCCGCTCTCATTGAACTGAACGCGCAGGCATCGACACCTGCCCCCCCAGTCCCATCATCGCCATACGGACCGCCCGCCCCCTCGCCCCCAGGGCGCACACGCGCGCGCACTCGCCACACGCGAGCACAACAGCGACACCACACCGCGCGCACCTGACAAACGCGCGCGCACTCGCCACACGCGAGCAGAACAGCGACACCAGACCGCACGCACCCGACAAACGCGCGCGCATTCGCATAGCACCAGAGGTGCCGGCATCACGTCGCCTCCGGCAGTGCCGTACGTTCGCTCGCAACACCCACCGCACGTCGCATACGCGAGCGCATCGCGCAGACAAAGGGGATCGGTGATCCCTAACCGTGTCGGCCGCTGAGGCGCCACCCCACCCCGTTCGCACACGCGAGCGCGTTCGCCGGACGCGAGCAGAACAGCGACACCGGACTGCGCGCACCTGACAAACGCGCGTGCGTTTGCTTCGACCGGGAAGTCCTGTCGCCCAACCGAATCGGAGTAGTCGGGCGACACTCCACCACTCATTCGGGCGCGCCCCTGGAACGCCCAGCTGCACAACAATTCTCGAGCGCCGAATTTAATCGGTGGAGTTCGATGACTCGGCAGTGCATGATCGTCGTACGGGTACACCGCATCGATCGTGGAGGTGGACAATGGCAGCAAATTTCGAGCTCGCAGGCAGGGGCGTCGTCTACACGCGGTCCGCGGCTATTGCCGATCAGGCTCTCTGAGTAGAGCTTTCGCGGATCGAGGCCGATGAGCCTCGACAACGACGCGTCGACTATTTTGCGCCGCACGGCTGTGCTCCGTGTGAGGCGTCCATTCTTTCTGTAGGAGAACAGATGTACTACGAACATGTCCTGAGTGAACATCGACAACGGGTTGCCCGGGGTGTCGAGAACTACGAACGGCGTCGCGTAGCAGCCGAGCGGGCTTCGGAAACTGTTGCGGCACAGGAACGAAGCGAAACCGTTCAGGAATCGGATGAGGCAACCACCGGAAACGGCGATGAAACCCCCGGAAACGGTGGCTGTTCTGAATCCGGTATCGGGTCCGGATCGGTCTCGGCAGATCGCCGATCGGTCATCGATTGACCAGATGTGAATATCGATCGCCGGCTGCGTCGATGAAGTCGCGCACGAACCAGCACGCAGGGACCACTTGGAGGCCCTGCGTGCTGGTGTCGTCGAGGGCATGTTCGGTGAGTGCAGCGGCCAGCCCCCTGCCCCGGAACCGAGGCAGTGTCACGGTGTGGTGAAAGGTGCGGACGCCGTTCGACTCGAAGTATTCGGAGTAGCCGGCGGGTTCCGAGTCGACATGAATCTCGAATCGGTGGGCGGCGGTGTCATGGGTGATCGTCACCGGCATTGCGGTACCTCCTGGCAGTGTTCGATGTCTCCACGGTAACCGGCAGCCGAACGGCGATTGTTCGGTAGTTACTCGAGCAGGCATCGACGCAGTAGGCTGAGGGAAACCGAGTCGTGCGAGCGCCACCCGTCGCAACACCTCTCTTCATAAGTACGGGGCGCTCGAGGCTTAAGGCGGCAAACCGTGGAAGACACATCCGACCGGGGAATCAAGGCTTTCATCAGAACCGTCGCACAGCGCGGTGGACGCGCGGAGCGTCTGACCACCTCGCGTCGCAATCCCGTTCAGGTCTGGTCGATGGACGGTAAGTCCTCGTGCATCGTGCGGGTGCGATCGAAGGTCACGGGCGACTGGAAGGCCCGCAGGCAGGACGAGTCGCTCGAGAGTGACGACACGGGGTCGTCGTACTGGGTGTTCGTGGACCTGGCCGCCGAGGAACCGCGGTTCTACATGGTGTCCTCCGAGGAGATGGCGTCGGATATTCGTGGAGAAGTGGATCTGTGGGTACAGGATTCGCCGCTGCGGACACGAACCGGGCATCACGCGATCGCAGTCGACAGGGTGGCTCACGGCAGTGAACGTTGGGATCTGCTGGGACTGAGCGCAACTCTGGACACGTCGGTCGACGTCGGACCCGAGCAGACGTGGGTCCGCACGCCTCGGGTCAAAGCAACGCGAAAGTCCAAGGTCGTCGTCGAAGAAGAAGTGATCGACAACCGGGTGCGGGTGGTGGCCGACTGCGAGGGGTACCGGCTCAGTGGGCGATTCGACCCGGAGACTCAGCGTCTGGAAATCACGGCCGGGCCGATGGAGGGTCGACGGTTCGACAACCCGTCCGTCGCCGCCAGTGCCGTCGCCACGCACATCAGCGGAGATGTCGAGGAGCGGGACGGCTGGCAGTTCTGGCAGTTGGACACTCCAGATCGCGCCCCCCTCGGTTCTTTTCAGTAAGAACTTGCAGCTGAATGCGGTGATTTTGTGAGCTGTCACCAACTTCACGCAACGTGAGGAAGCCGTCGAAGTGTCTGATTAACCTGGCGCTTGTACGACGAGCTCCCTGTTTCAATCGCTGGGTCGAATCGATGCTCGAGAGTTCGTCTGTGCATCGGGTTTCGGGTCTCAGCGAGCTCGACGGTCGACAGTGCGAGGGGTGCTGTCGACCGTGGGGAGAGGTATTCACCATGGAGCAGTCACACCGAGCGGCATCCGCTCATTCGTCGCGCTTCCTTTTTCTCATCGCACAGTTCGTCGATCGGAGAATTCCGGCGGAGTTCTTCTCGACGCAGTTTCGAGAACTCCAGAACACGCGGGTGACATACCTCGATGCAGAGGTGTCGTCGGTGATCGGGATGCTGTCGGTGGACGTCGGGGCGTATCTGGGAGACGTCGACATTCGCGGCGTGGACTACATCGATTCGGAACAACTGTGGCGCGCGGCCGGCCACGCGTTTCGTGACCTCATGACATTGCAGTCCGAGCAGTTCGAGCGCGAGGCCGGCTGATCGGCCACCGCAGACCGTCAGCGAAATCGATCACGATGTCGCAGAAGGTCTTCCAGCCGGAAGCGTCGGTGGGTGCCACGCATTTCGATCGGTAGGTCTCCGGCGTCGGCCAGCCGCCGGACGTAGGTGTCGGAGACACCGAGTACCTCTGCCGCTTGCGAGGTCGTCAACAGTTCTTCGACGGTTCCGATGGCCACAGCCCTGGCAGTGGCCAGCTGGGTGAGCAGTTCCATCACAGCAGCGCGCGCGGAGTCGTCCAGGTCCACCGACACTCCGCCGAGAAGGACATCGACGTCCGTGTCCGTGTTCTCGCGCAGTGCCGTCGTGATTCGTGCGGCGGAGCGCGAACTCAGCGCGCGGGTGACGAATCGGAAGTCCATCCGACCAGGATAGGAGCGTGCGGTTCGCATAGGCTCGAGACACCCACCATCCGAGGAGTGTTTCAGTGCCGCAGTTGTTGCACCTGGATTCGTCTGCCGACCTGTCCCGTTCGATCAGCCGCCGGGTGACAGCCCACTTCTCGGACGCGTGGCACAGCATCGGAACCGACCATTCGGTGATTCGCCGTGACCTGCACGTCAACGCACTGCCTCATCTGCCGACCTCGGCACTGCATTGGGCACGGCACCTGCGGACTGCCGACGAGGCCGTGGACGCGGCAACCGAGGCTCTTCAAGTCGAGCTGATCGAGGAACTGATCTCCGCGGACGTCGTACTGATCGGTGCGCCGATGTACAACTGGTCGATCCCGTCGACGCTGAAGGCATGGATCGACTACGTGCACGTTCCCGGCATCACGGTGCCGTTCGACGGCGACACAGCACCACTCGTCGGCAAGCCTGCCGTTGTGGTCACCAGTCGGGGAAACGATTACGCCCCGGGCTCGGAGGCAGCGTCGATCGACCACACCACGGGACAGCTGCGGCAGGTTCTCGGCACCGCACTGGGCATGGACGTACATTTCGTCCCGATCGACCTGACCCTTGCCGAGCGGGTTGCCGGTCTGGCACCGAAGATTCCGCAGGCTCGGGCCAGCCTCGATGCGGCATTGTCGGCCGTCGACGAGCTCGCGCGGCGTTTGGGCACGATCTCGCCCGGATGAGATCCGAGTAGCCTGTCAGGGTGCAACCGAACGGCCCGGGTAGCGGCATCGAACGTGGACCGGGACGCCACCGGTTGGCGCGTCCGTCCGGCGACCACCCCGTTGCGCTCCGGATCGGACGGGTGATCGTCGCGACGGCGTCGGTGGCGTCGGTGGCAGTCAGTGGCATCGGATTCGCGGTGTACCGGGAGGCAACCACCGGACTGACCACCTCCGATGCGCTCGACGGAATCGCGAACAACGATCCGGATGTCAACGGTGCCGACACCAACATTCTGTTGATCGGGCTCGACAGTCGTAAGGACATGGACGGCAACGATCTGCCGGCCGCGTTCGTCACCGACACCCTGCATGCCGGTGACAGCGACGTCGGGGGATACAACACCAATACGCTGCTGCTGGTGCATCTTCCGGCCGGCGGTGGGCGCGCGACAGCGCTGTCGATACCGCGTGACGACTACGTCGACGTTCCCGGGTACGGCAAGCGAAAAATCAAGGAGGCCTACGGGCTCGCCAAGGCCGACGCCGACACCCAGTTGCTCGACGAGGGTGTCACCGATGCGGCCGAGCGTGAGCGTCGAGCACGCGAGGCGGGGCGCCGCTCGACGCTGACGGCCGTTCGCGATCTCCTCGATGTGCCCATCGACCATTTCGCCGAAGTCAATCTTCTGGGGTTCTACGATGTGGCGACGGCAGTCGGCCCGATCCAGGTCTGCCTGAACAACCCGGTGCACGATACGTACTCGGGCGCGGACTTCCCTGCGGGCGCGCAGGAATTGAGCGCGACACAGGCGTTGTCCTTCGTACGTCAACGGCACGGACTCGACAACGGTGACCTCGACAGAACCAAGCGGCAGCAGGCGTTCGTGGCCGGAGTGATGGCCAAGCTCAGCGCATCCGGCGTGCTGGCGAACATCGGCGAATTGCGTGCGTTGATCGCGGGTACCAAGAACGACATCGTCGTCGACGCGTCCCTGGACCCGATCGGCCTGGCCGGGGGAGCCGGTGCCGTCCTGAAGGGCGATATCGACTTCTACACGCTGCCGATCACGGGCTACGACACCGTCGACGGTCAGGACGTAAATCTCGTCGACGTCGACGCCATCAGAGCCGAGGCGGCGCGATTGATCGGTCCTGCGCAGCCGACGCCCGCGGCCCTCGATCCGACGTCGGACGCGGCACCACCACCGCTCGCGCCAGCCGTACCCGAGCCGTCTCAGGATCTACCGGCCGCCCCGGACCAGGGTGTGCACAGCAACGGCGGCATCCCCTGCGTCGACTGAGCTCTGCGTCGACTGGGTCAATGGTTCGGTGCGCTCGACAGAACATCCATCAGCTGCTTCTCGACGGCGGCGAACTGCGGCGTCGTGACGATTGCGAGCTCCCGGGGTCGAGACAGCGCTACGTCGACCTGTCGTCGAACGTGGGCGGGTCGTGGGGAGAGCACCACCACCCGATCGGACAGGTAGACCGCCTCGCGGATGTCGTGCGTGATCATCAGCACCGTCCACCTGAACTCCGACCAGACCTGCTGCAGCCAGGCCTGCATGTCGGTACGGGTCAACGAGTCCAACGCCCCGAAGGGCTCGTCCAACAGCAACACCGATCGTCCCTGCACCACGGTGCGCAGCAGTGCTGCTCGTTGCCGCATGCCCCCGGACAGTTCGGAAGGGCGTGCGGATTCGTACCCGTCGAGACCGAACACCGGGAACAACTCGCGTGCCCGAGCTCGTGCCTCCTTCTTGGCGACGCCTTGTACTTCGAGGCCGAGCGAGGTGTTGTCGAGCACCGATCGCCACGGGAACAACAGGTCCTTCTGCGGCATGTACGCGCACGGCGGGACTCGGACCGAGCCCGAATCGGGTGTATCGAGGCCGGCGAGCATGTTGAACACCGTGCTCTTGCCCGAGCCGCTCGGACCGATGATCGACACGAATTCACCGGGCCGGACGCCGAACGACACGCCGTCGAGTACCGGTTTTCCTCCGAACGACTTTCTCAGAGCAGAGATGTCGATGCTGTGCTCGAGTTCAGACATTGTGGCCCGCCGACCCCTGACGCGCCCACGGGGCGACGAACCGCTCGACCACGAATGTCGAGACGAACAGGAGCACGCTGATCACCGCGGTGACCGCAACGGCTGCAAGAACCAAATCGGTACGGAACGAGTTCTTCTGCTGACTCATGTAGATGCCGAGTCCTGCGGTGGCCCCGGCGTATTCGGCAAAGATCGCGCCGACAACGGCGTAGGTGATGCCGATGCGAAGCGAGGTGAAGAAGCGGGGAAGTGCCGACGGCAGCCGTACGTATCGGAACTGCTGCCAGCGGCTCGCCCCCATGCTGGACAGCAGGGCGCGCGCGTCGCGATCTGCGGCGGCGAACCCCTCGATGAGCCCGATGGCCATGGGAAAGAACGTTGCCAATGCGATCACGAGAATCTTCGGTAGCAGTCCGAACCCGAACCAGATGATGAGCAGCGGTGCGATGGCGACGATCGGCAGTGTCTGCGAGACGACGAACAAGGGAACGAACGCGCGGCGCAGCCACGGTGAGAAGTCCACGGCGATCGCGAGCAGCCAGGCCAGCACGAGAGAGACCGCGAACCCGACGAGTGTCACTTGCAGTGTCGCTGCGGCGTTCTCGGCAATCGCCTCGCGTTGGGCCCAACCCTGCGCGACAACGCGGCCGGGGGAGGGCAGTACCTGTGGCCTGATGCCGCTGACCTGGACATAGATCTGCCACACCGCGATCGACAGGACGACGACGGTCACCGCAGGCCACGCCCACCGCAAGGAAGCTCGGATACCGCTGAGCGAGAAACTATCTCGCTCGGCGGTCACCGGCTCATCGATCGCCGAGGTAGTCATCGGTGAAGTAGGTGGACCAGTCCGGTTCGGCGCTCAGCGGTGCACCGTTCTGATCGGCGAGTACCCCGCTGTCGTAGAGAAACTTGGAGTACGCGGTCCACGTGTCGATACTCTGTCGTCCGACCTCGCCCGCGGAATCCTTCATGTACTTCTCTGCGAGCATCTTCTGACTCTCGAACACCAACGACTCGTCGGTGAACGTGCCGGGATTGGCGTCGATCAGATCCTGAGCCGCCCTGTCCGGATCGTCCGCTGCGAGTTGGTAGCCACGCTGGAGTGCCTGCACGAACTTCTTCGCCTCGCCCGGATGTGCGGCCAGCCATGGTTCGTTTCCGCTGATGGTGATGGCGTAGGCGTCGGGGAACCCGTAGTCGGTGTAATCGAAGTACTTCATCGGCGTTCCGCTGTGCTCTGCCTCGATGCCCTCCCACGCGAGGTAGGACACCGTGAAGTCAGCAGTGCCGGAGTACACCGCCTCGTAGGCGGATGTGCCGAGCACGACGGTCTCGTATTCGCCTGTGCCTCCGTCGTTCTCGATGACCTGCCGGAGTCCGGCCTGCTCCCCTGATTCACCGAACCCGGCGTAGACCTTGCCGTCGAGTGCGCGTGGGCTCGCGATGTCGTCCCGATCCGCGCGCACTCCGATGCCGGTGGCCCAATGCTGCAGCGGTGCGAGGACGGACACGGTTCGAGCCCCGGCCGATCTGGCGAAGACCGTCGAACTCTGTGTGCTGATACCGAACTCGGCGTTGCCTGCATCGACGAGCGTGTCCGCGGCGGTGTTGTTGTACGGCAGTACTTCCACGTCGAGCCCGGCGTCGGCGAAGTAGCCCTCCTGAAGGGCGACGTAGAGGCCGGTGTGATTGGTGTTGGGAGTCCAGTCGAGGGCGAAACGGATGGTGTCGGAATCCGTCGACTGTGAGCAGCCGGCCATCACCGTGGTCGCGAGGACTGTCGCCGCCATCACCGTGAGCAGTCGAGACGTCTTCATGCGTGCACCGCGCTCTCGGTCGACGGCCACGGAGTGGGGTGTAATGCGCTGTCCCAGAACATCAATTCGTACCTCGACGCGACGACGAAGGCGTCGATCATCTGTTCACGCTGCAGTTCCGTCGCAGAGTCGGCCGCGACGTCGACGAAGCCCTTCGCGGCATCGACGATGGCATGGAATTCGGGTGCGTCGTAGTTGGCCACCCACTGCGCGTAGGGATGACCGGGGTCTCGTGCCAGCACGGCTTTCGCCGCTCCGGCGAGCGATCGGCCGACGTCGGCGTAAATCCAGAAGCACGGCAGAACAGCTGCCGCCGCAACGGGATACGGCTCGGTCGCGCAGATGGCCGTCAGATAGGAGGTGTAGCCGAGGCATGCGGGCGAGGGCGTCGGTGTCTCGGTGGAGGACGGAAGAACGTCTCCGGTGAGCATGGCCTCGTGTGAGTCGGCCTCGTCCATCGCGCTCGCTGCAGCGCCGGCCCAGAAGGCTCCGGCTGCCGGTGTCGGGGCGTGCGCCGCCAGCAGGGACAGCGACTTGACGTAGCCACCGAGATACAGCGAATCCTGTTCCAGATAGCGACGGAACGCGTCGAGTGGCAGGGTCCCCGCGCCGAGCAGTCGGAGGAATTCGAGATCGTCGATCGCGCGTCTGATGTGCGCGGACGCGTCCCAGAGTCGGTCGGTGAAGCGGACAGGGTCCGCGGATACAACAGGCGTCATCGCCTTGACATCCCTTCGTCAGTATTACCTGCATCAGGTTCGGCGGGTTTGATCTCAGCATCCGCATCGGCGGACACACCCCGTGTCAGAACGTCAGTGACAGTAACACCGGTCACCATGTACCGGTGTTACTGCCCCTGGCACCTCGGCCTGGGTCTACCCCAGCATGTCCTCGAGTTCCATGCCTTTGGTCTCGCGGATGTTGGACTTGACGAAGAGGAACGACAGCGCTGCGAAGAGCGCGAAGCCGGCGTAGATGACCCACAGCCCGACGGACGACGTCAGCGGCGGGAAGGCCAGCGTGACAGCGAAGTTGGCGACCCAGTTCGCAGCCGTTCCGATGCCCAGTGCCATGGCGCGCATCCGGTTGGGGAACATCTCGCCGAGCATGACCCACATGATGGGTCCCCAGGTCGATGCGAAGAAGATGACGAACAGATTCGCCCCGACCAACGCGATCGCACCCCACGGCGAGGGCAGACTGACCTCGTCGCCGCTACCGGTCGCCTGCGAGAAGGCGACGGACGCCAGGACGAGTCCGACGAACATTCCGATGGACCCGGCCATCAGCAACTTGCGCCTGCCGATGCGATCGACGAACAGAATGGCCACGAACGTCATCGCCACGTTGATGACCGCCGTGATGACCGAGGTGGTGAACGACTGATCCTCGGTGAACCCGACCGACCGCCACAGCGTCGTCGAGTAGTAGAAGATCGCATTGATGCCGACCAGCTGTTGCAGGACGGCCATCGTGATGCCCACCCAGACGATCGGCTGCAGGCCGAACTTGGGGCCACGAATGTCGGCGAACGACGAGCGGGCCTCCTTGCGCAACGTCAGCCTGATTTCGTGCACTCGCTCGTCGGGATGCAGTTCCCCGGTGATGTTCGCCAGGACCGCGGCGGCTTCCTCGTCCAGATGCTGACCCACCAGATAGCGAGGTGACTCCGGGATCAGGGTGGCCAGAATTCCGTAGACCAGAGCGGGGATCACACCGACGAGGAACATCCAGCGCCACGCCTCGACGCCGAACCACAGGTCGTTGGAGGCTCCGTCGGCGGCACCCGCGAGGAGGGCGTCGGAGAGCAGAGCAGCGAAGATACCGATGGTGATCGCCAATTGCTGCAGCGAGGCCAGAGCGCCACGCCATTTGGCGGGCGCGATTTCGGCGATATAGGCCGGTGCGATCACCGACGCGATGCCGATGCCGAGACCGCCGAGTACACGCCAGAGCATGAGATCGGGAACGCTGAACGCGAGCCCGGAGCCGACCGAGGAAATGACGAACAGGGCCGAGCCGAGCAGCATCACTTTCTTGCGGCCCCAGCGGTCGGCGAGGCTACCGGCGAACCAGGCACCGACAGCGCAGCCGATCAAGGCGATCGCAACCACGAAGCCGGTGGTGAACGAGCCGAGAGAGAAGTGGTCTTCGATCGAATCGACAGCTCCGTTGATGACCGAACTGTCGAAGCCGAACAGGAAGCCGCCGACAGCGGCGGCGACGCTGACGCCGATGACCTTCGCTGTATGACGGTCCGAGGTCTGATTCATGTGTGACGCACCTTCTGGCCGCGCGTGGGCGCCGGCCGCTGGGGAGACCGTACGGCAGGGATTGTCGTACCGTCCTCGGACATTACGCCTGGTCTTTCGCCGCGCGAACGACGCCGTCAGCGAAGGTCGAAATCGTCGTCCGAGACAGTGAAACCATGGCCGACCTGATCGGTGCAGGTGACTCCGTTCTGCTCGTCGACGCTGCATCGAAGCCCGTTGGTGGATCCACTACCCGCCACGGTGAGCTCTTCGCCGTACGGGAGTGCCGCCGCGGGCCCGTCGAATCGGTGGAACTTGGGATCGCCCAGGCTCTCGAACTTCGCCGGGGAGCCGGCGATGATCTGCACGGAATTGGGTTTCACCCGGTCGGAGGATGCACTGTCGGTCACCTCGGGGGCCGAGTCGGGCAGCGAGCCGTGGCAACCGGCGATCGACGTCTCGAGCACGGCTATACCGCACTCGAACTTGCCGCTGGGGCTCGTGAAGTAGTACCAACCCGGAGCCTTGCCCGCGTACTGCTTCGGGTTCGCTTGCTGTGCAACCGCACTCGGCGTCGTCGCTGTGGTGCTGGACGGTGTGGTGGAGGACGGCGTGGAAGGCGCGCTGCTCGACGGCAGGGCACGGGCGCTGGTCGGAACCGCCGTGATCGGCTGGGGGCGGTCGGTGATCACCGTCGCCATCGGTCCGTCACCTCCGCCGTCCGAACCGCAGGAGGACAACAAGAACACTGTGAGGGCCGCTGCTACGGCGGATCCAATTCTCTTCATGACTCGTTCCTCGGTTCGATGGGAGCGCTGCCGGGGGTTTCGAGGGGGCCGGCGTCGGGGATGGAGTTGGTACGTTGAGCAACGACCGAAGGAGAGGTGCGATGGACACCACGTCCGACTCCACCGTGCGTGTGAGCACGCCGTACGGCGACGTTCTCGGCTACCCGGTTGCGGCCGACGCATCGCCGACAGTCGCCTGGAGGGGTATTCCGTACGCGACGCCGCCGGTGGGTGAGTTGCGGTTTCGAGCACCGCGTCCTCTGCAACCGTGGAACGGCGTGCTCGACGGTCTGCACTTCGGTGCGATGGCACCGCAGGGCCGCGACAGCCCGGTCCCCATCGATCCGTCGTTGTCCATCTCCGAGGATTGCCTGACGCTCAACGTCTGGGCACCACGGCCCGACGGCGAACTGCGACCGGTGCTGGTGTGGATCCACGGCGGCGCGTATTCGCTCGGTTCGTCCGCGCAGCAGGTGTACGACGGGCGACATCTGAGCGAGAACGGCGACGTGGTCGTGGTCTCGATCAACTTTCGTCTCGGCGCGTTCGGCTTTCTCGATCTGTCGTCCTTCTCCACCGACGAACACGTCTTCGAGACCAATCTCGGTTTGCGCGACCAGATTGCGGCGCTGCACTGGGTCCGGGAGTGCATCTCCGCTTTCGGTGGGGATCCCGACGAGATCACCGTCTTCGGCGAGTCCTCCGGGGGCGCGTCGGTCACCACTCTGATGACCTCGCCCCAGGCCGAGGGGCTCTTCCATCGAGCGATCGTGCAGAGTGCCCCGGCCACGTCGGTGTACGGCCCCGAACGCGGCGCTGCGGTCGCCGCCCGGTTCCTCGAGCTGGTGGGGGTCGACCGAGACGACGTCGGCGAGTTGCTCGAGATGCACTTCAGCAGACTGGTCACCGCGGGGGACACTCTCTGCTACGAGATTCCGACCACAGTGCCTGGGACACTGGGACTTTCGCCCGTCGTCGACGGAGACATCGTGCCCCGTTACCCGGTCGCGGCCTTTCAAAAAGGTCTGTCGCACAGAATTCCGTTGATCATCGGCACCAACCACGACGAGCCCTCGATCTTCCGGTTCATGAAGTCCCCGTTGATGCCGATCACATCCGACACCGTCTCGGAGATGTTCCGGGCCATCGCGCACGATCACGCGGACATGCCCGCCTCGCGCATCGCAGAAATCATGGCCGCCTACCCGGACAGGAACAAACCTGCTGGGGCGCAGGCCATCTCGCGTGACGCAGGCTTCGTCATGCCGAGTCTGTGGATCGCCGACGGGCACAGTAGGCATTCGCCGACCTGGATGTACCGTTTCGATCACGCGACGCCGATGCTCAAGGCCGCGCGAGTAGGGGCCGGCCACGCGACCGAACTGCCGTACGTGTTCGGCAATTTCGGAACTCTCAACCGAGATCCCACCTTCTGGCTGGGGGGTCGGAAACCCGCGATGGCGGTGTCGGCCCGGATGCAGCGGCGGTGGCTGGCCTTCGCGCGGTACGGGGTACCGGCCGCGCTGGACGCGTCCAAGCACTGGGCCCCGTACACCGAGAAGAATCGATGGACTCTGGTGATCGATACGTCCGACACTCTCGTCGACGATCCCGACGGAGACATGCGCGCTGCCTGGGGCGACCGGGTGGTGGGATTCAGCTGATCCGTCGCCGGCCCGCCGTCGGGTCTTTCCGCAGGCTTCATTCCTGCTATGGACGTCACAGGCATGCATCGAACGTAACAGCAAGAACACCGGTCGCTGGAGTCACAGCGGTAACAATTGAATGTCAGCAACCGGTCGGTGGGTGCGGTTATGTTCGGTGGGTGCTGATGTCCAGGATTGTAGAAACCTCTCGGGCCGTGGCCGCGACGCGTTCGCGCAAGGTCAAGATCGAGGAGCTCGGTGCTGTGCTGTCCGAGGCACAGGCGGGTGACATCGAACCGGCGGTGTCGTGGTTGTCGGGCGAATTGCCGCAGGGACGGATCGGGGTCGGCTGGCGCACACTCGCAGATCTGGATGTCCCGTCCGCATCGGAGTCGACGCTGACCGTTGCCGAGGTGGACGAGAAGTTGTCCGAGGTGGCGGCGACGTCGGGCGCTGGTTCGGCTGCGCGACGTTCGGCCCTGCTGCTGGACTTGTTTTCGCGGACCACGGCCGACGAGCGTGCGTTCGTCATCAGGTTGGTCACGGGCGAGCTGAGGCAAGGTGCGCTCGAGGGCATCATGGTCGACGCTGTCGCCGCTGCCACAGCTCTGCCGCAGGCGTCGGTGCGGCGGGCGTTCATGCTGTCCGGTCGATTGTCTGCCACTGCCGTCGCCGCCATGACCGGTGGTGTCGAGGCATTGAACGCCTTTCGACTCGAAGTCGGCCGGCCGGTTCGACCCATGCTGGCGTCGCCGGCGGAGTCCCTTCGGGGTGCCTGGGAGCAACTGGCGGGGGATGTGACGGTCGAGTACAAGCTGGATGGTGCCCGAATTCAGGTGCATCGCTCGGGATCCGACGTGAGCATCTACACCCGCACCCTGCGCGATATCACCGCTGGTGTGCCCGAGCTGGTGGAACTGGTCCGTGCACTTCCATGCGAGTCGGTGGTCCTCGATGGCGAAACACTCGCACTGGACGACAGCGGCAGACCGCGTCCGTTTCAGGAAACGATGAGCCGGTTCGGTGCCGAGAGCGCGCACGAGTTGCTGCTGCAGCCCTATTTCTTCGACTGTCTGCATCTCGACGGCGTGGATCTGCTCGACACTCCACTCGAAGAGCGTCTCGCAGCGCTGGACCGGGTGGCACCGGGCCATCGAATTCCGAGTGCCGTACGTCCCGACGCCGACGGGGCGGCTGCCCACTTCGATGCCGCTCTCGATGCCGGGCACGAGGGAGTCATGCTCAAGGCCCTGAGCGCCCCGTATGCGGCAGGCCGGCGCGGAAAGAGTTGGCAGAAGGTCAAACCCGAACACACTCTCGATCTCGTGGTTCTCGGTGCGGAGTGGGGATACGGCCGACGTACCGGCTTTCTGTCCAACTTGCATCTGGGGGCGCGTGATCCCGACGGCGGTGAACCGATCATGGTCGGCAAGACGTTCAAAGGCCTGACCGATGTGCTCCTGCAGTGGCAGACGGAGGAATTCCCGAAGCACGAACGCGAGCGAGATCAGCACACCGTGTACCTGCGGCCCGAGTTGATAGTCGAAATCGAACTCGACGGAGTGCAGGTCAGCTCGCGCTATCCGGGCGGGGTGGCGCTGCGCTTCGCCCGAGTGTTGCGATACCGACCGGACAAGAACCTGGCCACCGCAGACACCATCGATGCCGTCCGCGCATTGTTGCCCAACTCGAACTCGTGACTGCGCCGACAACCGTGCACGATTAATACATACGAAACCGGACGAACGATCCCGTAACACGGCGCAAAATACCTTGAGGGTGCAAGCCAGCGAGAGATGGAGTGCCGATGATGTCCACAGTTCGAGCTGCGTTGGTCCAGAGCACGTGGACCGGTGACAAAGAATCGATGATCGAGGCACACGAGGGATTTGCTCGGTCCGCCGCCGAGCAGGGCGCGAAAGTCGTCTGCTTTCAGGAGCTTTTCTTCGGTCCGTATTTCTGTCAGCTCCAGGATGCGAAGTTCTACGAGTACGCCGAATCCGTACCGGGCCCTACGGTCGACCGGTTCGCGGCGTTGGCGAAAGAGCTCGGGATCGTCATGATCCTGCCCGTCTACGAGCAGGAACAGCCCGGGTTGCTCTACAACACCGCGGCCGTGGTCGACGCCGACGGCACGTATCTCGGTAAATACCGCAAGCATCACATTCCTCACGTGAACGGATTCTGGGAGAAGTTCTATTTTCGCCCCGGCAACCTGGGGTGGCCGGTGTTCGATACCGCCGTCGGCCGCATCGGTGTCTATATCTGTTACGACCGGCACTTTCCCGAAGGCTGGCGTGCTCTCGGACTCGCCGGTGCCGAGATCGTCTTCAATCCCTCGGCGACCTCACGGGGTCTGTCGAATTATCTGTGGAAGCTCGAGCAACCCGCGTCCGCCGTCGCGAACGAGTACTACGTCGGTGCGATCAACCGCGTCGGAATCGAATCCGAGTACGGCGACGACGATTTCTACGGCACCAGCTATTTCGTCGATCCCGAGGGCAAATTCGTCGGCGAGGTGGCGTCGGATTCGGAGTCCGAGATCGTCGTTCGAGACCTGGACATGGACCTGATCAAAGTGGTCCGCGACCGATGGGCGTTCTATCGTGATCGCAGACCCGACGCCTACGGCCCGCTGGTGCAACCCTGATGGCCACCACCTTCGTGCACGGTGGAACCGTCGTATCCACTACCGGTGCACAGGAACTGGATGTGCTCATCGACGGCGAAACCATCGTCGCGGTGCTGGCACCCGGCTCGGTGTCACTGGCCGCAGATCTGAAGACATCGGCAGACGTCGTCATCGACGCCACCGGGAAGTACGTGATTCCCGGTGGCGTCGACGGACACACGCACATGGAGATGCCCTTCGGGGGCACGTTCGCATCCGACACCTTCGAAACCGGGACGCGTGCAGCGGCCTGGGGTGGCACGACGACCATCGTGGACTTCGCGATTCAGACTCCCGGCCAACGCGTCCAGGACACTCTGGCTCAGTGGCACGACAAGGCCGCCGGTCGGTGCGCGATCGATTACGGGTTTCATCAGATCATCGGCGACGTCACCGATGATTCGCTGAAATCGATGAGCGAGTTGGTCTCCGAGGGTGTCACCAGCTTCAAACTCTTCATGGCGTACCCGGGGGTCTTCTACTCCGACGACGGCAAGATCCTGCGAGCCATGCAGTCGGCAGCGGAAACGGGTGCGCTGTTGATGATGCACGCGGAGAACGGGATTGCCATCGATGTCCTCGTGGCCCAATCCATCGCGCGCGGCGACACGGCCCCGTACTTCCACGGGACATCGCGTCCGTGGCAACTCGAGGAAGAGGCCACGCATCGAGCCATCATGCTGGCCGACGTCACCGGCGCGCCGCTGTACGTCGTACACGTCTCGGCCAAGCAGGCCCTGGAACAGATCGCTCACGCTCGGGGCAACGGACAGAACGTATTTGCCGAGACGTGCCCGCAGTATCTGTATCTCTCGCTCGAAGAACAGTTGGGTGCACCCGGTTTCGAAGGGGCCAAGTGGGTCTGCTCGACGCCTCTGCGGTCGCGGGCCGAGGGGCATCAGGACGAACTGTGGCGATACCTGCGCACCGGTGACGTGGCAACCGTCAGTACCGACCATTGCCCGTTCTGTATGAAGGACCAGAAGGAGATGGGTATCGGCGATTTCTCCAAGATTCCCAACGGAATCGGGTCGGTGGAGCATCGGATCGATTTGATGTTCCAGGGTGTGAAGAGCGGAAAGATCACCCTCGAGAAGTGGGTGGACGTCTGTTGCACCACCCCGGCCCGGATGTTCGGCATGTACCCGAAGAAGGGCATCATCAGCCCCGGAGCAGATGCCGACATCGTGATCTACGACCCGAACGGGCATACCAGTATCGGAGTCGAGAAGACCCACCACATGAACATGGACTATTCGGCGTACGAGGGTTTCGAGATCGACGGCCACGTCGACACCGTGCTCTCCCGCGGGCGCGTCATCGTCGACAGTGGGTCCTATTCCGGCACTGCGGGACACGGCCGCTTCGTTCGCCGCGACCTGTCACAGAATCTGATCTGAGCCATGGACATCGGGGTGGTGCTGCAGTGCAATCCGCCGGCGTCTCGGGTGATCGATCTGGCCAGACAGGCCGAGACGCATGGGTTTTCGCACGTATGGACGTTCGATTCGCATCTGTTGTGGCAGGAACCGTACGTCATCTACAGTCAGATTCTGGCCGCGACCAGGCGCGTGACCGTGGGTCCGATGGTCACCAATCCGGCTACCCGCGATTGGACCGTCACTGCGTCGACGTTCGCGACTCTCAACGACATGTTCGGCAATCGAACCGTCTGCGGCATCGGTCGGGGTGATTCCGCGGTCCGCGCCCTCGGAGGGAAGCCGACAACACTTGCCGCGCTTCGAGACTCGATCGAGGTGATCCGAAGTTTGGCCAACGGGCGTAGCGCCCGGGTGGGTGAGACGACAGTGCAGTTTCCGTGGGCGGAGCACTCGAAGCTGGAGGTGTGGGTCGCGGCGTACGGACCGAAAGCCCTCGAGCTCACGGGGCAGGTAGCGGACGGATTCATTCTGCAATTGGCAGATCCGGACATTGCTGCGTGGACGATCGGCCGAGTGCGCGCGGCGGCCGAGCAGGCGGGCCGAGCTCCGGATTCGATCTCGATCTGCGTGGCAGCTCCCGCCTACGTCACCGACGGTACCGAGACCGGTCTCGAACATGCCCGAGATCAATGTCGTTGGTTCGGTGGGATGGTCGGCAATCACGTCGCCGATATCGTCGCGCGCTACGGCGGTGGCGGTGGCGGTGTTCCGCAGGCTCTCACCGATTACATCGCAGCGCGCACAGGGTACGACTACAACGAGCACGGCCGGGCTGGAAACTCGCACGCAGAATTCGTTCCGAACGAGGTGATCGACAGGTTCTGTCTGCTCGGTACCCCGGCCGATCACGTCGCCAAGCTGAAGGAGCTCGAGGCACTCGGCGTCGATCAGTTCTCGGTCTACCTCCAGCACGATGCCAAAGCGGCGACGCTCGAAGCGTACGGAGAAAGCATCATTCCGCAGATTCGCACATCTGTTACGGCTACGTCGTGACGGGCGACGGGACTGTTGCCGTCGGCCAGTCGTACGCTCCGGTGAGTGTCACACCGAAGAAAGGCGGCAAGTAGATGGATCACGTGTTCTACTCCTGGTCGGCGCAGGCCGAACTGAACCCGATCACGGTCGAGGGTGCCGAGGGGTCGTGGTTCTGGGACGACAAGGGCAATCGGTACCTGGACTTCTCGTCCCAGCTGGTCAACGTCAATCTCGGGCATCAACACCCCGACGTGGTGGCCGCCATCGTCGAACAGGCCCAGGTGCTGACGACCATCTCGCCGACCGTGGCCAACAACAAGCGCAGTGAACTCGCAGCTCTGATCGCCGAGCGGGCACCGGGCGATCTCGACCGAGTGTTCTTCACGACGGGTGGTGCCGAAGCCGTCGAGCATGCGGTGCGGCTGGCACGCCAGCACACCGGGCGCACGAAGATGCTGGCGGCGTATCGCTCGTACCACGGCGGCACCGGCGTCGCGATCGGTCTCACCGGCGAGCCGCGGCGATGGGGAACCGAGCCGACCAACGTCGACGTCGTACGCTTCTTCGGACCGTACCCGTACCGGTCACCCTGGGGGACAACGACTCCCGAGGACGAGACGGCCGCAGCACTGGCACACCTCGAACAGGTCATCGTGCTCGAAGGTGCCCAGAACATCGCCGGATTGATCCTCGAATCGGTCATCGGCACCAACGGTGTGCTGATCCCGCCGCCCGGCTACCTGGCCGGCGTTCGGGCGCTGTGCGACAAGTACGGGATCGTCTACATCGCCGACGAAGTGATGGTCGGGTTCGGGCGGATCGGCGAATGGTTCGCATGCCAGGCCTGGGATGTGACACCGGATCTGATCACGTTCGCCAAGGGCGTCAACTCCGGATACGTGCCCCTCGGCGGGGTCGTGATCTCGGAGAAGATCGCCTCGCAGTTCGACCACAAAGCCTATCCGGGTGGGTTGACCTACTCCGGCCACGTCCTCGGGTGCGCCGCGGGTGTGGCATCCATCGGAGTGTTCGAGCGCGACAAGATCCTTCCGCACGTGCGTCACGTCGGCGAGGACGTACTCGGTGCGGGCCTGTCCAAGCTGGCCGAATCCCATCCCAGCGTCGGCGAGGTGCGCGGCAAGGGATTCTTCTGGGCAGTCGAGCTGGTCAAGGACGGCACGACGCGGGAGCCGCTGGTGCCCTTCGCCGCATCGGGCAAGGACGCGGCGGCAATGGGCACCGTGACCGCGGCGGCGAAGTCACGCGGCCTGTGGCCTTTCGTCGCAGGCAACCGCCTTCAGATCGCGCCGCCGCTGACGACGACCGAGGACGAGATTCGTCAGGGACTGGAAATCCTCGACGAGGTACTGACGGTGGCGGACGGATTCACCGTCTGACTCGGGGTCGTGCGCAGAAACTCGACCCCTGCTACGAGGCAGGAGCGGAGCCTGCGGAACGACCCGAAAACACTGCGCGCACGTGCGGCGTCAGCCGCTCTGATCAGAGCACAGCACCGGGGTTGAGGATTCCGGCCGGATCGAGAGCGATCTTGATCCGCCGGGTCAGTTCCATGACGTCTTCACCGACTTGATCGGGTAGCCAGGCCTTCTTCAGTCGACCGACGCCATGTTCCCCGGTGATGGTGCCGCCCAACGAAATTGCCAGATCCATGATGGCTCCGAATGCGACGTTGGCGCGGCGGGTCATGTCGGCGTCCTCGGGGTCGAAGACGATGAGCGGGTGGGTGTTGCCGTCGCCGGCGTGAGCGATGACGGCAACCAGCACGTCGTACTTCTTCGACAGTTCGGCGATACCGTCGACCAGAGCCGGGAGGGCAGGCAGCGGAACACCGACATCCTCGAGCAGCAGGCTGCCGAGTCGCTCGACCGCGGGAATGGCGAATCGCCGTGCGGCAGCGAAGGCCTCACCCTCGTCGGGGTCGTCGGTGGTGAAGACATCCGAGGCACCGGCCTCGGTGCATGCTGCGGCCATGATCTCGATTTCACGTCCTCGGTCGGCGCCGGGGGAGTCGGACCGAGCGATGAGCATCGCTGCTGCCTCCCGGTCGAGTCCCATGTTCATGGCATCTTCGACGGCACCGATGGACGCGCGGTCCATGAACTCGAGCATCGACGGCCGCAAGGTACGGGTGATGGCCAGAATCGCAGTCGTCGCATCGTGCACGGACGCGAACGAGGCGACCACGGTGCTGGCCGGAGGTTGCGCCGGGATCAGTCGAAGAGTGATCTCGGTGATGATGCCCAGGGTGCCCTCGGATCCGACGAAGAGCTTCGCAAGGGACAGTCCCGCAACATCTTTCAGGCGTGGGCCGCCGAGTCGGACGGCAGTCCCGTCGGCGAGGACGACCTCGAGTCCGAGTACGTAATCGGTGGTGACGCCGTACTTCACGCAGCACAGCCCGCCGGCGTTGGTGGCCGCATTGCCGCCGATGGAACACATCTCGAACGACGACGGATCCGGTGGGTACCATAGGCCGTGTTCGGCGACTGCCTTCTTGACTTCGGCGTTGAGCAGTCCGGGTTGTACGACGGCTATGCGGGTCACCGGGTCGACGCTGATCTCGCGCATCAGCTCGGTGGTGAGCACGATTCCGCCGTCGACGGCCGTGGCACCACCGGACAGGCCCGAGCCGGCCCCACGCGGGACGACCGCTACCGCGTGTTCGGTGGCCCACCGCATGACGGCTCTGACGTCGTCGGTGGACTGCGCGCGGACCACGGCCAATGGGGTACCTGCGTCGGGGTCCTTGGCCCAGTCGCGTCGGTATCCCTCGGTGATGTCGGGGTCGGTGACCACGGCACCGGCGGGAAGCAGCGCTTCGAGCTCGCTCAGGTGGGCATCTGCATCGGTAGTCACCGACATCCGGTTCTCCTCACGTCGTACATGTGACCGTCGCCACTCGAGTCTGTCACGACTCGCCGTGGGGTGTGGACGAGGACGCCGCCGAGATTGTTCGAGTCACATCAGTAACACCAGCCTCAGGCGTTACCAGATCGATGCGTCGTCGACACGCAATGTTGTAGTTCGCAGCGCTAGCGTCCAGCGCAGCGCATCTCGCACCCCTTGCGGTGCGGGTCGACAAGGAGGCTGCACGATGATCGATCCCGGAAGTGACTCCTGGAACTATGTGGCGGCGATGTTCTCGTACGAATTCCTCGGGGGCGGAGTCGAATACGACACCATCGAGCGCATTCACCGCGGCGAGGTCGACGAGTGGGTACACGCGTTGCTGCAATCCGGGATGTTCGAGAGTGCGACCGTCGCGGCCATCGCCGACTCGTGGCGTGCAGCACCCCGTCGACTGTTCGACATGCTCGTCCTCGACGCCGACGAAATGACTGCTCGCCGTTGCTCTCTCGCGTGGTCGTCTCTCGACCGTCTCGCGCCGCTCGCTCGCCTGGGCTGATCACGGGTCGCACAGTCACAAATCACGGGTCACGCGCCCAGAATTGTCGTCCCGGAGTCGTCGACCACGATTGCCTGGCTGTCGGTCAGTCCGTGAGCTTCGATGCCCTCGCGTCGCAGACGGCGCAGCGTCGCCCACCCCAAATCCTTCTCGTCCAGCACGGAATCGAGATGCGGGACGACGGAGAAGTCGACGAGACCGAGCCCGCTCCACATCGGATCGATGCCTGCGACCGGCTGTACCTCGTTCGGGTCGTCGGCATCCTCGACCCCGGCCAGCGACGGCGCGGCGACGCACGCTCCCGCGCTGTATCCGCCGTAGGTGATGGTGTCGGCCCGAACGCGCCCGCTTATGACCTCGTCCGCACCGGAACGAGCCATCTGAGCGCGCAACACGAACGTGTTGCCACCGCGGACCCAGACTGCGTCGAACGCTGCCAGGGCGCGCTCGAACGCGGCCGGTCTCCCGACGAAATCGCGCAGATCCAATTCCGACGGCCGGTATCCCAACGCGCGTAAGGGCCCGAACTCGCTGCGCAGCGAGGATTCGCGGGCGGCGGCGGGCCAGGCATCGGCCGCATTGGCGATGACGGCGAGATCGGCGGGCGGGCCGGTGAGGCGGGCGAAGGCATCGAAATGGTCGCCGAATCGATACGAAGACAGGAACAACCTCACGGGGTCTGCTCCCCGGCCAACCTGGCCATCCCGGACCGAACCGCCTCGGCCACCCGTTCGGGTTCACGCAGACGACGGGTGACGAACCCCGCCGCGAACTTCAGTCGGTCGCGGTCCCAGCGCGGCACCACGTGCAGATGCAGGTGAAAGACGGTTTGGAATGCGGCGACGCCGTCGTTGATCACCAGGTTTGCACCGTCGGCGCGGAGGTCGGACTCGCGCACTGCACGCGCCAGCGTGTGACCGACGCGAAAAACCTCGGCAGCCGTGTCCGGTCCGGTTGAGGTCAGGTCTGCGGAATGCTCGCGCGGAACCACCAGAACGTGGCCCCTGCTGATCGGCCGAATATCGAGAAAGGCGACGGTGTGCTCGTTCTCGAAGACGCGGTGGGCAGGAGCGTCGCCGGCGACGATGGCACAGAAGATGCAAGATTCCACGATTGTCACTGTAAGGTCCGATCATCACGGATTGACCTGTATGGCGTGCATCACAATTGCTCGTCCTGTAGTCGCGAAATGTCGAAACGGACTCGATTCAGAACGAATCGGACTGTGTTCTGGGTTACCCGCGCTCCATTTGCTGTGGCTACTATCAGGAACCTCGTGCCTTGTCGCATGGGTTCGTCCACTCGTCGCAGATTTCGAGCCATTGGCCGATCGGTGGGCACCATTCAACGCAGGAAGACGGAGATTTGGATACATCGCAGAGCACTGAAAAGGGTTCGGGATCCACGACGGTCGTCGGTGTGGTCCGCGAATCGGGGGAAGGTGAGCGACGTGTCGCTCTGGTCCCGAAGATCGTTGCCGCGCTCACGGGCAAGGGCGTCGAGGTCGTCGTGGAATCGGGTGCCGGACTCGGCGCTCTGATCCCGGACGAGCTCTATGTCGCAGCCGGAGCCACGATCGGCGATCCCTGGGGCTCGGAGGTCGTGGTCAAGGTCGCACCGCCCACCGACGTAGAGATCTCGAGGCTGAAGTCGGGCTCGACGCTCATCGGATTCCTCGCCCCACGCAATGCCGAGAACAGCATCGGCGCGCTGAAGGCCGCCGGAGTACAGGCGTTCGCGGTCGAAGCCATCCCGCGTATCTCCCGCGCTCAGGTGATGGACGCCTTGTCTTCTCAGGCGAACGTCGCCGGGTACAAGGCCGTTCTGCTGGCCGCGTCGGAGTCCACGAGGTTCTTCCCGATGCTGACCACCGCCGCCGGTACGGTCAAGCCGGCGACTGTGCTCGTTCTCGGTGTCGGTGTGGCCGGTCTGCAGGCCCTGGCCACCGCAAAGCGTCTCGGTGGTCGACCCACCGGGTACGACGTGCGTCCGGAGGTGGCGGATCAGGTTCGCTCCGTCGGCGCGCAGTGGCTCGATCTGGGGATCGATGCCGCCGGCGAAGGCGGCTACGCGCGTGAGCTGACCGAGGACGAACGCGTCCAGCAGCAGCGTGCCCTGGAAGAGGCGATCAAGGGATTCGACGTCGTGATCACCACGGCGTTGGTGCCCGGCCGTCCCGCACCGCGTCTGGTGACGGCCGCCGCAGTCGAGGGTATGAAGCCCGGCAGCGTCGTGGTCGACCTGGCCGGTGAGACCGGCGGAAACTGCGAACTCACCGAGCCCGGCCAGACCGTCGTCAAGCACGATGTCACCATCTGCTCGCCGTTGAACCTGCCTGCCACGATGCCCGAGCACGCCAGCGAGCTGTACTCGAAGAACATCTCGGCATTGCTCGAGCTCATGCTGGTCGACGGCGCACTCGCTCCGGATTTCTCCGACGAAGTGCTCGCCGGTGCCTGCGTGACACGTGAGAAGGAGAACTGATGTACACCCCGCTTCTCGCGAACATCGCGATCCTGGTGTTGTCCGGGTTCGTCGGTTTCGCGGTGATCTCCAAGGTGCCGAACACCTTGCACACCCCGCTGATGTCGGGAACCAACGCCATCCACGGCATCGTCGTGTTGGGCGCGCTCGTCGTCCTCGGCAAGGTGGAAGACCCGTCCATCGGGCTGCAGGTCATCCTGTTCGTCGCGCTGGTGTTCGGAACCGTCAATGTCATCGGTGGCTTCGTCGTCACCGACCGCATGCTCGGCATGTTCAAGTCCAAGCCGGTGCCCGCCAAGACCTCGAAGGGTGCTGACTTCTGATGGACAACCTCGTCAACATTCTCTACATCGTCGCCTTCGGCATGTTCATCTACGGTCTGATGGGTCTGACCGGACCGAAGACCGCGGTACGCGGCAACCAGATCGCCGCCGTCGGCATGTTCATCGCCGTCGTGGCCACGCTGATATCCATTCGCGACACCGGAAACTGGATCCTCATCATCGTCGGACTCGTCGTCGGCGTAGCGCTCGGAATCCCGCCCGCACGACGGGTGAAGATGACGGCAATGCCGCAGCTGGTGGCTTTGTTCAACGGCGTCGGCGGTGGCACGGTCGCACTGATCGCGTGGGCCGAATTCCTCGACACGTCCGGATTCTCGAACTTCAACCACGGAGAGTCGCCGACGGTCCATATCGTCATCGGCTCACTCTTCGCGGCGATCATCGGTTCCATCTCGTTCTGGGGCTCGCTCATCGCCTTCTTGAAGCTGCAGGAAACTCTGCCCGGCTCGCCCATCACCATCGGCAAGTTGCAGCAGCCGCTCAACGCTCTGCTGCTGATCGGCGCTGTGGCCGCTGCAGTGGTCATCGGCATCAACGCCACTCCGGGCGGCGGCGTGTCGCAATGGTGGATCGTCGCGGTTCTCGTGCTGGCAGGCATCCTCGGTCTCACGGTGGTACTGCCCATCGGCGGCGCGGACATGCCGGTCGTCATTTCACTACTCAATGCTCTGACCGGTCTGTCTGCTGCGGCTGCGGGTCTTGCGCTCAACAACACCGCGATGATCGTGGCGGGCATGATCGTCGGCGCGTCCGGCACGATCTTGACCAACCTCATGGCCAAGGCCATGAACAGGTCCATTCCGGCGATCGTTGCCGGTGGATTCGGCGGCGGCGACGCGGCTGCAGGCCCGGCCGGTGCAGGCGGGGGAACCGCCAAGGCGACCTCGGCGGCAGACGCAGCGATCCAGATGGCCTACGCCAACCAGGTCATCGTCGTGCCCGGCTACGGCCTTGCCGTCGCGCAGGCACAGCACGCCGTCAAGGACATGGCCAAGTTGCTCGAGTCCAAGGGCGTCGAGGTGAAGTACGCCATTCACCCCGTCGCCGGTCGTATGCCGGGACATATGAACGTATTGCTCGCCGAGGCCGACGTCGCGTACGACGCGATGAAGGAAATGGACGACATCAACGACGAGTTCTCTCGCACCGACGTCACGTTGGTCATCGGCGCGAACGACGTCACCAACCCGGCGGCGCGCAACGATCCGTCGAGCCCGATTCACGGGATGCCGATTCTCAACGTCGATCAGTCGAAGTCGGTCATCGTCCTCAAGCGATCGATGTCGTCCGGCTTCGCCGGCATCGAGAACCCACTGTTCTTCGCGGAAGGCACGTCGATGTTGTTCGGCGACGCAAAGAAGTCGGTGTCCGAGGTGACCGAGGAGCTCAAGGCCCTCTAGTCGGTCGCCGTCTCGGCCCGGATGGGACGCTCCCGTGTATCAACGGAAGCGTCCCATTCTGCGTTGGGCGACGAGGGCAGCGGTATCGAACGGGTTTCGAGCCTCGCGGGCAGCGGTTGCGGGTGAGAAGAGCATCACCACCGAGCACGCCGGCCACCACACGCCCGTGATCAGCAGTGCGCTGACAATCCCGACGGGAGAGACGGACCCGACGACCAGTTGTGCCACTCCGACAGCGAGGGCGGCGACGGTCCCGAGTCCGAGGATCATCGGCCGCCACGTGGCCGATGCCACCATCGACGCGGCACCCAACAGCGCTGTGACAGCGACGAGCTGCCCGCTCGGAAGGTCGGTGGCCGTTGTCGACGACGCCGCGAGGTGACGCACCAGAGCTGTGGTCACTTCCGCGCCGACGACGCAGGCAATCACCACCCCGATGCCGTAAGGCAATTTTCGGACCAGGGCGACAACGGTGAGGGCGGCGAGGACGGTCAGGACGGCGGTGACGTCGATCGTGCTCAGTGCTCGCGAGGCCAGGGCGGCAGCCGGGCTCGTGGAGACGGGCCACACCGGTGCCATGTTCGGGGTCCACATCAGTAGTACCGACAACAGCACCGCGCAGAGGCCCGACACCGTCAGCCGGGTACGGATCGCCCGTCGGTGCGCTCGATCGCTCGTGTTCGCCGAACGGCTCGCATTGCCGGCCCCACGGGGTGACCGGATCGGTCCGCTGTCGAGACTCGGTGATCGCATGGACGCCAGACTGCCGCAGTCGGCTGAGCGTGAGGTGTGAGCATCGTGGGAGCCGGCTGAGCATTTGCGGTAACGGTCAGATCACGACGAAGCGGCGACGAGTCATTGTTGTAGCCGCAACCCAGTGAAGGGAATCTGTCAAATTCCTCGGGTTCGCTAACTGACGAAAAACCGGATCGAAAGTATTATTTGGCTCTGCAACCAACCGATCGGTCGGAGTGTGTGGTGCAGTGCGGTGCAGAGGAGGCTACGCGACTGCGGCTCCGGGTGGTTGCTCCTGAAGAGTGCACCCTGCTCTACCTGGACTTTTGTGCGGAGTTTGTTTCCCGTCACAGTATTTTGAAATGCGAACTATGAATTCGTTGCAAGTCGTTGATCGGATGGGCCGATCTATGTGACTATGGTCACATAGTCCAGTTCACCCTGGGCGAGACCGTCCGAAAGGGCGTAGTTTCAGCCGCATCGGAAAACCGTATTCCCCCGTTACGGCCAAGTTGGTAACGATCTGAACACGGTCTTGTCGGCTCATTGCAACTCGTGAACGGGCACTCGGCACCAACGGAAGTCGGAAACTCGAAGGAGAAGAACATGACCGCAATGTCGCAGGGGCAGCTCGATATGGTCCGCGCGTTCTTTTGCAACGAGTTCCAAGCGGACTCGCTGGACCGCACGGTGATGCCGGAGCCCACGGCCGACGCCGTGGCCGAATGGATCGACGCGTTGTCCACCAGCGGACTGTTCGCGCCCGCCGAGGTGCACAACATCTCGTCCGTCTGGTGCGCGGAGCCCGAGTCGATGACCGCACTGCTCGTCGGCGAGATCGACGAAATCGCCGTCAGGCGGCACGAGGCCTCGGTTCCGGCCGCTGCCGTCGCAACGCCGGCGCTGATTTCCGCGTTCGGTCGCGCCAGCTGACCGTCCGTGCTCGTGCCACCGGCATCCGGTGGTGCCACTTCGTTACGATCACCCGAACCGGTGATGTCCGTCGGCAACGGTGCCGCACAACGAAGTGAGGGTTTTGTATGGGCGTGGTGGGCTTGGACGAAGATGCAGTGTCGGCGTGGATCGCGGAGCTGGGGATAGGCGCAACATCGCCGCTCTCGTTTCAGCGCATCGGTAACGGCCAGTCCAACCTCACGTATGCGGTTCGCGACGCAGGCGGCAGTGCGTGGGTCCTTCGTCGGCCGCCGCTGGGCACGTTGTTGGCGTCGGCTCACGACGTCGTGCGCGAACACCGGATCCTCTCCGGTCTGCAGAATTCGCCGGTCCCCGTGCCGAAAATGATTGCTATCACGCAGGATCCAGCCGTTTCCGACGTCCCGTTGGTTCTGATGAGTTTCGTCGACGGGGTCGTCGTCGACTCGGTGTCGGCTGCCGAACAGTTGGACCCCGATCAGCGTCGACGTGTCGGATTCGGTCTGACCGCGGCGTTGTCCGACATTCACCGTGTCGACCTCGAGTCGTCGGGTCTTGCCGACCTCGCCGGCCGCAAGCCCTACGCTGCGCGTCAAATCGCGCGGTGGACCACGCAGTGGGACGCCTCCCGAACCCGGGAGGTTCCTGGGATCGATTCGCTCGCAGCACGATTGACGGCCAAGATTCCCGAGCAGCACGAGTTGACGCTGGTTCACGGCGACTTCCATCTGAGCAACGTCATCACCGCTCGAAACGACGGCCACGTAATTGCCGTTGTCGATTGGGAGTTGTGCACGCTCGGAGACCCGTTGGCGGATCTGGGTGGTCTGCTCGCTTACTGGCCTCAGGCGGACGACGGGGTTGCCGGTCCTTTCATGGCATCGACACTGCCCGGTTTCCCTACCCGGGCGGAGCTGGTCGAGTCCTACGCGCACAACACGGGCCGCGATGTGGCCGATGCCGGATTCTGGGAAGTGCTGGCGCTGTGGAAGTTGTCGATCATTGCCGAAGGTGTGATGCGTCGGATGGAAGCCGATTCACGCAACCGCGCCGTGGGCGGCGCGCCGACCACCACGCTGATCGACGACATCGTCACCCGAGCGCTGCAGCGCGCCGACGAAATCGGGCTCTAGATTCAGGCGTCTACTGACGTTCCGATCACCAAAGTGCGTGCCGCGGTTTCGATTTCGGAGGGAATGGGGACGGGACGGCGGGAGTTCGCGTCGACGTAGACGTGAACGAACCGTCCCCGAGCGGCCAATGTCAGTGCGTCGTCCTCGGCTTCGCGGAACAAGGCCAGCGAGTAGACGATGCTGCGGGTGCCCAGCTTCTCCACCGCCAGACCGACCTGAAGGCGATCGGGAAAACTGAGCTCGGACAGATAGCGGCACGAGGTTTCTGCCACGACGCCGATCGCGGGGAGAGTCCTGATGTCCACACCCGTCGTTTCCATGAGCCACCCGTTGACGGCGGTGTCGAAATACGCGTAATACGTGACGTTGTTGACGTGACCGTAGTGGTCGTTGTCGTCCCATCGGGTCGACACCGGCCACAGCGCCGGGAAATCCGACGCATTCGACAATTCCACGCTGTCCTTCGGCGACTCCGTCATGGCACGACGCTAACCCGTCGCCACGTCGGCAACAAACGCGACCGGATTCGAGACATCGGAGAGCTGAGTCCGGGCGAATGCTTCCTCGGTATCGCCGTCGTGACGTAGTCTTTGGTTGGACCGGACCAGTCCGTACCGCTGGTTCTGCGAGTGATCGAAAGGCCGGCGCAGTGGTGATGCCCGTACACCTGAGGGACAGTCAGATCCCGAAGCACGAACAGCTACGCGCAATCCTGTTGCACCGCTGCACCAAGGAGCTTTCGCCGGGGGATCTCATGCCGAGCGAGCGTCGGTTGATGGAGGACTACGGCGTCAGTCGCATCACGGTACGCGAGGCGATAGGGCAGCTCGTCAACGACGGGCATCTGGTTCGGGTACGTGGGAAAGGGACGTTCGTTGCTTCTCGTACCGTGCAGTCGCGGTTGCACCTGGCGTCGTTCTCCGAGGAGATGCGTGCCCAGGGGCTGACGCCGACGACGGTGGTCCTGTTCGCGCGACTCGAAAAGCCCTCGGCAGCAACGATTCGTGCTCTGGGCCTGGTCGACGGTGATCGGACTTACCACATCAAACGGCTACGGCTGGCCGACGCCGAGCCGGTCAGTGTCGACGACGGGTGGTATCGGGCCGAACTCCTTCCCGGGCTGATCGACCACGATCTGAGTCAGTCGGTGTACGAGGCCGTGCGCAACCACTACGGCCTGACCATCGATCGAGCCGAGCAGACCGTCAAAGCGACAGCCGCCGACAGCGACACCTCCACGCTGCTGGGGACCAAACGCGGCGCACCGGTGCTGTACTTCGACCGAGTGTCGTTCAGCGGCGACGAGCCGATCGAGCACACGGAGAGTTGGTACCGGTGCGACCGGTACCAACTCTCGATGGAGGTGCAGGGGGAGCGGCGCACCACGCAGCGCCGCTAGGCTCAGGGCAACGCGAACAGCGAGTCACCCTGTGCCACCGAGGTTCCGACGGCCGCGCTCGTGACGGCATCGGGCTCGGAGTCCATCAGGACCACGGGAATCACGCCGGAGTATCCGGCCTCCGCGATCGCCGCAGGGTCGTAGGTGATCACGAGATCGCCGGACTGGACCCGATCGCCCTCTGCTGCAACGAGTTCGAAACCCTCGCCTTTCATCTTCACGGTGTCGATGCCGATGTGCACCAGCACTCCCGCCTTGTCGTCGGTGAACACGACGAACGCATGTGGGTGGAGTTTGAGGATCTTGCCGGCTATCGGAGACCGCACCTCGACGGGCCCGCTACCGGCCGCCGGGCGCACGGCGACCCCGGAGCCCACCATCTGCGAAGAGAAGACCGGGTCGGGGACGTCGGCGAGCGAGATGACCTGACCGGCAACAGGACTGGAGATCGTCGAGGTCCCGCTCACAGAATGTCGCCGATGTCCTCGGCGAGGGTGTCGGCCTCCGGGCCGACGATGACCTGCACGGCTGTCCCCTTGTGGAACACTCCGTGCGCACCGGCTGCCTTGAGCGCAGCCTCGTCCACCAGCGACCCGTCCTTGACCTCGGTACGGAGCCGGGTGATGCACGCTTCGATCTCTACGATGTTGTCGGCACCGCCGAGGCCCTTCACGATCGCGTCCGCCTTGGCCATGTTCTGTTCCCGCTTCCTTCTCGTGTGCAGTGGTGTCGGCGAGGTCACATCTCCGGGTTGACATGAGGTCGTCACCTGGCCAAACTACAACTGGTAATGACCGGACAGTACCCCTGATGTCATCCGGTCACAACAGTAGAACTCCCTTGCCGGACCAGCCTCGAAGAGAAGGTCGCCATGACCCTGAAGAAGACGGACTCGGCCGAAGCCGAACCGAAGAAGGAATCCAGATCTCTCGCCGGGTTGCAGCGATTCGGGCGCAGTCTCATGCTGCCCATCGCGGTTCTTCCCGCAGCGGGAATTCTGTTGCGGCTGGGCCAGGACGACCTCCTCGGCAGATTCAGTGCTCTGGGCACCGCGGCGGCCGTCATCTCAGCTGCAGGACAGGCGGTCTTCACCTGGTTGCCCTTGATATTTGCCGTGGGCATCGCCATCGGCTGGGCCAAGAAGTCGGACGGCTCGACCGCCCTCGCCGCCGTCGTCGGCTACATGGTGATGAACGGTGTCTTCACCGCGATGTCACCGGTGGTACTGGAAGGCAAAGTCGACGCGAACGGCGATCCGGCCGTGATCGACTACGGCGTGTTGGCCGGCATCGTCATCGGCCTGCTCTCCGCCATTCTGTGGCAGCGGTTCTACCGCCAGAAACTGCCGGATTACCTCGGCTTCTTCAGCGGACGACGTCTGGTTCCCATCCTGACCGCTGTCACCGGCCTCGTCGTCGCCGTCGTCATGTCGTTCGTCTATCCGCTCTTCTACAGCGCACTGAACTGGGTCGGAAACACCGTTGCCGATCACAGTGTGGTGGGTAGCGGAATCTACGGTTTCGCCAATCGCATGCTGATTCCGACGGGGCTGCACCACATTCTCAATTCGGTCGTCTGGTTCCTCGTCGGCGATTATCAGGACGCGAGTGGTCAATTGGTGCGTGGCGATCTCAACCGATTCTTCGCGGGAGATCCGTCCGCGGGAGTCTTCATGACCGGCTTCTTCCCCATCATGATGTTCGCTCTGCCTGCCGCTGCATTCGCGATCTATCGCAACGCCAAGCCGTCGCAGAAGAAGATCGTCGGCGGAATCATGTTGTCCACCGGTCTGACTGCGTTCGTCACCGGCATCACCGAACCGCTCGAGTACTCGTTCATGTTCGTCGCCTGGCCGCTCTACATCATCCACGCCGTGCTGACCGGAACCTCCATGGCACTGACCAATGCCCTGGGAATCCATGACGGCTTCTTCTTCTCTGCCGGCGGTATCGACTATCTGTTGAACTACGGAATCGCCACGAAGGCATGGCTTCTCATTCCTATCGGCCTGGTGTATGCGGTGATCTACTACTTCCTGTTCAGCTTCGTCATCAAGAAGTGGAACCTGCGCACCCCCGGCCGCGAGGACGACGCGGTGCTCGAACCCGACCGGGCATGAGCGAATCCATCACGACGACGCTCCGGGGGCGGGTCGTCACACCCGACGCGGTCATCGAGGATGCCGTCGTGGCGTTGGCCGGCGATCGAATCTCCTGGGTGGGTCCGGTGTCGGCGTGGCCCGACGAGGCCCCACCGCAATCGAACTCGACCATCCTGCCGGGGCTGGTCGACGTGCACTGCCACGGCGGCGGCGGGGCGTCGTTCCCGGATTCTGCCCGTGCCGATCTGATGACCGCGGTACGGCACCACCGCGGCCGCGGCACCACCACGATGCTCGCATCGCTGGTGTCGGCGTCCCCGCGGCGACTGGTCGAGCAGACGTCGATGCTTGCCGATCTGTACGAGTCGGGGGACATCGCCGGGGTTCACCTCGAAGGGCCGTTCCTGTCGGTTGCCCGCTGCGGAGCGCAGGACCCCGCGTCACTCCGTGGCGGCGACACCGGTCTGCTGGCAGACATCATCGACGCCGGGCGAGGAGCGGTACGGTCGATGACACTCGCGCCCGAGATCGACGGCTTCACGGCCGTCGCAAAAATGTTGCGAGAGAACGGTATCGTGCCCAGCATCGGGCACACCGACGCCGACGCGCTCACCACTCGAAGCGCAATCGACGCCCTCGGCGAGGGTGCCATCGGTGCCACCCACCTGTTCAACGGGATGCCCACCTGGCACCATCGGTCGCCGGGACCGGTCAGCGAGTGCTTGGCCGCCGCGGCGCGAGGGTCGATGGTGCTCGAATTGATCGGCGATGGAGTGCATCTCGCCGACGAGACCGTGCGAGCGGTGTTCGATCTCGTCGGCGGTGGGAACATCGCTTTGGTGTCCGACGCGATGGCCGCGGCGGGAATGGCCGACGGCCGCTACCGGCTCGGGCCGCTGGATGTCACCGTACACCGTTCGGTCGCCCGCCTGTCGCGGGAGAACGATCCCGAGGCGGCCCCGATCGCGGGCGGCACGTCGAGTGTGCTCGACCTGGTACGCCGCGCAGTGCTCGACGCCGGTGTGTCGTTGCTCGACGCAGTGCGTGCCGGGGCAACCACCCCGGCAGCACTGATCGGGATCGGAGCCGAAACCGGTTCTCTCGTAGCCGGATCGAGAGCGGACGTGTTGGTCGTCGACGCATCCTTCGAGCCGGTGCAGGTCATTCGAGGCGGACGCGCGATCGAGGAGGAAAGTTAGATGGAGATCGTCGTACTCCCCACAGCCGCCGACGTGGACCGAACCGCGGCCGACATCGTCGAGCGCGTCGTGCGAACCGACTCGGTCCCGGGATCGGGCCCCGTCCTCGGGTTGGCGACCGGGTCGAGTCCCGTCGGCACGTATCGCGAGCTGGCCCGCCGACATCGCGAGGAAGGGCTGTTCTTCGCTGGGTGTCGGGCGTTTCTGCTCGACGAGTACATAGGGCTTCCCAGAACTGCTGAGCAGTCGTATTTCTCGTTCATTCGCGAGAATTTCGTGGATCTCGTCGATCTGAACGATTCCGCGGTGTTCTCGCCGGACGGTGAAGCCGTCGACATCGCTGCCGAAGCGCGACGATACGACGCCGCGATCGCGGAGGCCGGTGGTATCGATGTGCAGATTCTCGGCATCGGCACCGACGGGCACATCGGCTTCAACGAGCCCGGATCGTCACTACGGTCGAGAACCCGGGTCAAGACGCTCACCGAACAGACTCGGGTCGACAATGCGCGTTTCTTCCCCTCGTCGGAGGACGTGCCGCACCACGTGCTCACTCAAGGCCTCGGCACCATCGACGAGGCGCGTCATCTCGTGCTCATCGCTACCGGAGAGTCCAAGAAAGACGCGGTGGCCGCGGCCGTCGAGGGGCCGTTGTCGGCACGCTGTCCTGCGTCCGCGATTCAGTGGCATCCACACGTGACGGTACTGGTGGACGAGGCAGCTGCTGCGTCCCTCGCTCTCGCGGACTACTACCGCCACGCCTACGCGAACAAGCCCGCGTGGCAACGCCTCTGAGTCAGCGACGGGAGAATTCCGACGCCCGCGAGATCTGATCGTCGGACGGGCGAACTCCGGTGTAGAGAACGAACTGTTCTGCTGCCTGCAAGGCAATGACCTGAGCGCCGGTGATCACCGATTTGTTCGCCGAACGCGCCGCGGTGATCAGCGGCGTCTCCGACGGCATCGCGACCACGTCGAACACTGCCTGCGCCGCGTGGATCTGCGACTCGGTGAAGGGAGTCGAGTCGGCAGCCGGTCCGCCCGCCATTCCCACCGGGGTGACGTTCACCAGCAAGTCGGCTGCGACGGACTCGGCCGACCAGTCGTATCCGTACGCCTCGGCGAGAGCCGGACCGGTCGACGTGTTGCGGGCAACCACGGTGCCGCGGGTGAAACCCGAATCTCGCAGTGCGGCAACCACTGCCTTGGCCATACCGCCGCTGCCGGTCACGGCCACCGAATAATCGGTCGAGAACTCGCTGGACGCGAGCAGATCGGCCACAGCCTGGTAATCGGTGTTGTAGGCGTGCAGCACGCCCGCCTCGTTGACGATGGTGTTGACCGATGCGATCGCGCTTGCAGATTCGTGCATGACGTCGACCAGCTCGATCACGTCCTCCTTGAACGGCATGGAGACCGCGCATCCCCTGATACCGAGTGCACGGACTCCACCGACCGCGGCCGCGAGATCGGTGGTGGTGAACGCCTTGTAGACGAAATTCAATCCCAGTTCGTCGTACAGGTAGTTGTGGAAGCGGGTTCCGATATTGCTCGGCCTTCCCGACAGAGACATGCAGAGCTGGGTGTCACGGTCGAGAAAGCTGCGCGACGACGTCGTTGCCATTGGCCAGACTTTACCGCCCGCGTTCGCGCCGCTGGATCAGCAGCTGGGGGCCACCGCAGCAAGGGCGCGGCGGTCGGCCTCGGTGATCGGCAGCTCGTACTGGGCCGCCACCGACAGGTATTTACCCGCGTAGAAACAGTGGTACGCCGCGTTCGGCGGCATCCACTGCGACGGCGTCTTGTCGCTCTTGCTCTGGTTGTCCGGCCCGTTGACCGCCAGCAGATTGAACGCGATGTCGTTCGCGAAACGAATGCGCTTGTCCGCTGCCCAGCCGTCGGCACCCATGTCCCAGGCGGCAGACAACGGATAGACGTGATCGATCTGAATCTTGCCGGCGTCGGACTTGGTGAACTGCAACCGTTCACCGGAGTAGGGGTCGTCCAAGGAGCCCGAGAGCACCACGCAGTCTCGGGTGCCGGCCTTGAACTCGACTTCGGTCATCGACAGTGCCAGCACGTTGTCGCGGGTTCCACACCCGTCGTGCCCGCCCGGTCCGTCGTAGTCGTCCGTCCACGCCGGTCCGAACACGCACCCTTCACCGCTCTTGCATCCGCGCTCGTACCCACGGGGATCGGGTCGTGCGGCGACGACGGCCACGCGATCCAACAGCGTTTCGATCTGGGCGCGGGTGGGGCTGCCCGGAGCCGGGGGTGGGGGAGCCAATCCTGGTATGTCGGACCGGTCACAGGAATCGAACGTCGCCATGACGATCGCGGCGATCACCAACGCCGCCGCTACCCACAGCTTCTTCACACACGCCCCATCGTGAAACTTCGATCTTGCCGACTCTCGTACCTCGCGACAGCAGTGTGCCGGACGGTACCGACACCGCCCGACACGGTCGGGTGTCAGCGGACCTCGATGACGACCTTGCCGAGTGCGTGCCCGTTCTCCACGAGCGCAAGAGCCTCGCCTGCGCGGTCGAGTGGAAACGTGTGATCGATGCGTGGGCGAAGGACGCCCGTCACGACCAGATCGGCCAATCGGGTGAACGCTGCAGTGGTGCGCTCGCGCACTGCTCCAGACCCACCCCACCTGGCGGCGAGCACCGGGTCGGCCACGCTGACGATCGGAGCGCCGGTCTTCACAGCGGCCGTGCGAAGAGTGTCGCCGCCGACCAGATCGACGATTCCGTGCACCGGCCGCGATATCGAATCGACGTACTCGGGTCCGGACTCGACGAACTCCGCACCGAGGCTCTCGATCCACTCCCGCTTGCCCGAGCTCGCCACCCCGAGAACGTCGATACCGTCGGCACGCGCCAGCTGCAGAACCGACGAACCCACACCGCCGCCTGCGCCGAGAACGAGAACCGTGTCGCCTGCAGTCAGCGCCAACCCACGCAGTGCGTCGAAGGCGGTCCCGGCCGCCACCGGCAGTGTCGCCGCGACCGACCAGGACACGGGCTCGGGCTTGTGTGCCGTACCGGCCGCGTTGAGCAGCGTGTCCTGCGCATAGCCGCCGTGACCCGACGCCGTCGCCCCGAAGACCTCGTCACCGACCGAGAACCCGTCCACTCCCGAGCCGACGCCCACAACAGTGCCCGACACCTCCCGCCCCAGCACCGCAGGCAAAGTGATCTGCACGGTGTCCTTGCGATTACCCGCCCGCACCTTCCAATCTGCGGGATTCACCCCCGCGGCATGTACCGCCACGAGAAGCTGCCCCGATCCCGGTTCCGTCACGGGGAGGTCCAGAAATGTCTCGGTGTCGGGGCCGCCGTATTCGTCGAAGCCGTACGCGATCATGGGACCACTGTGCCTCATCGATGACACATCGGTGCCCCATCGATGACACATCGGCGCCGGGTATGTCGGTGCGTGCTGGTTGGATGGACCGATGCTGCACGGTCTCTGGTCTCCCGGTGCCGGATTGCTGCTCTGGGACGACGAGATCAACACCGGAGACGAACCCGACCTACCGGCGACACACTCGCACGTGCTCACCCGCACGTTCCGGCATCGCGCCCGCGTGACGTTTCCCGACTCCACTCGACGCGCCACCCCTCGGGATCCGGTCGAACTGCCGGCGATCGCGCTGGCTCCGCACGATGCGGCCGACCTGTTGCTCCGCACCCCGTCGACCCACCCGCTGATCTCCGGCGACCTCCGGTTCCTGGGCCACGTCGCCCAGGGCATCGAACGATGGGTCCGGGCCGGACGAGTGGTGCCGGCACTGAAATTGATGGACGGCCAGTGGTGGCCGCGTTGGCGGCTGGTCGGCGGCGAGCGTCAACGCGCATGGCTCAGCGAGCTCGCTGTTGCGATGCCGTCGGTGCAGCGGGCGAACGAACGGCCGAAGAAGCTTCTGGACGACATGGTCGAGGAGCTCACCGACCCGATCGTCAGATCGGTGCTCGGCAAGCCCGACTCCGAGCATCCGTTGCTGTCGGCCCTCGTGCGTGACGATCCGTATCTCGATGGGACGCAGAAGATCTCGACGCTGTTCGACAATTGGCGCGCCAGCCTCACCGTCGACGAACCGGCGCTCGTGCTGCGCCTGCTCGAACCGGACGACGAGACGGGTGCTGCCGATGGTGCCCAGGACGATGCCGTCGAGTCGTTCTGGACACTGCAGGTGTGCCTGCGCGCGGACGGGGAGGCGCCGCGTCCGGTCCCGATGAGCCGCAAGGTCGACGCGACCTTGCTTTCGACGGCAGTGCGCAAACTCGGCGAGGCCGTGGCTGCCTACCCGAGGCTGCGTGATCTGCCCACCCAGGAGGGCACCCTCGACCTGTTGTTGCCCACGTCGGTGGTTATCGACCTCGTCGAACACGGTGCCACTGCGCTGCAGGCCACCGGCACGACGGTCCTGCTGCCGAGGGCGTGGACCAGGTTGGATCCGTCGATGCGATTGCGGGTCGAGTCACCCGCGGTGACCAAAGCTGCGGCCGATCGTGCCGTCGGTATGGACGAGCTGGTGTCGTACGACTGGCAACTGCAGCTGGGCGACATGGTGCTCACCGAGGCGGAGATGAACCGGCTTGCCGTCTCGAAGGGCGACCTCGTCCGGCTGCGCGGGCAATGGGTGCTCGCGGACGGGGGACAGCTGGCGCGGGCCGCGAAGTACGTCGCCGAGCATCACGGTGACGGGACTGCGCTCAGCACGCTGATGCGTGAGATGACGTTGGCCGATCCGCCTCCGGCTCCGGTCCAGGACATCCGAGCCACCGGCTGGGCGGCAACATTGCTCGAACCCGGGGCGGTTCCGGAAACCATCCCGGTGCCCGACGGTGTCCGTGCGACTCTGCGGCCCTACCAGCAACGCGGTCTCGACTGGCTCGCGTTCATGAGCCGGCTCGGTCTCGGTGCCGTGCTCGCCGACGACATGGGCCTGGGCAAGACACTGCAGGTGCTCACGCTGCTCGCTCACGAGAACAGTGCGACTCCGACGCTGTTGGTGGCCCCGATGTCGGTAGTCGGTAACTGGCAACGTGAGGCCGCGAAATTCACTCCTGCACTGCGTGTTCTGGTGCACCACGGTCCGACGCGGTTACGCGACGAGGAGCTCGATCGAGCGATCGCGGAGCACGACCTGATCGTCACCACGTACGCATTGATGGCCAAGGACCGCGCGCAGTTGGCCGCACAGACGTGGCGTCGCGTGGTTCTCGACGAGGCGCAGCACATCAAGAATGCAGGCACCGTGCAGGCAAAGGCGGCGCTGGCGATTCCGGCCGATCACAAACTGGCGCTCACCGGGACGCCGGTGGAGAACCGGCTGGACGAGCTGAGGTCCATTCTGGATTTCGCGAACCCGGGCATGCTGGGACGTCCGTCGGACTTCAGGAAGCGGTTCTCGGTGCCGATCGAGCGGGAGAACGACGAGAACGCCGTCTCGCGGCTGCGTGCCATCACATCTCCCTTCATTCTGCGTCGCGTCAAGACCGATCCCACGGTCATCTCGGATCTGCCGGAGAAGAACGAAATGACCGTGCGCGCCAACCTCACTGCCGAGCAGGCGGCGTTGTACAAGGCGGTCGTCGACGAGATGATGGCGCAGATCGCCGACGCGAAGGGCATGAAACGCAAGGGTGCGGTGCTCTCGGCCCTCACCCGCCTCAAACAGGTGTGCAACCATCCCGCGCATTTCCTGTCCGACGGTTCGGCGGTACTCAAGCGAGGTCAGCACCGTTCCGGAAAGATCGGATTGGTGGAGGACATGCTCGATTCCGTTCTCGGTGACAACGAGAAGGCGTTGTTGTTCACGCAGTTTCGAGAGTTCGGTGAGCTCGTGGCACCGTATTTCGCCGAGCGTTTCGGAGTTCAGGTGCCGTTCCTGCACGGCGGCGTGAGCAAGGGCAAGCGCGATGAGATGGTCGAGAAGTTCCAGAGCGACGACGGTCCGCCGATCATGATGCTCTCGCTCAAGGCCGGCGGTACCGGGCTCAATCTCACTGCCGCCAATCATGTTGTGCACCTGGATCGTTGGTGGAATCCGGCGGTGGAGAACCAGGCGACCGACCGCGCTTTCCGTATCGGCCAGCGCAAGAATGTGATGGTGCGCAAGCTGCTGTGTGTGGGCACCGTGGAGGAACGCATCGATTCGATGCTGGTGTCGAAGCAGGATCTGGCGGATCTGGCGGTGGGCACCGGTGAGAGCTGGGTGACCGAGATGGACACTGCGGAACTGCAGGAACTGTTTCGTCTCAGCGAAGACGCGGTGGGGGAGTGATGGCCGACTTCTCGCAGTACGGCAAGCGTCGACAAGCCAAGGGCGGCATCGAGTCTCGTAACAAGCGGGGTGCCTTCGGGCAGACGTGGTGGGGCAGGCACTTCGTCGCCGCGATGGAAGATCTGGCCGACCCGGGCCGGATCGCACGGGGCCGAACCTATGCCCGCCAGGGGCAGGTGCTCACTCTCGGCGTCGAACGCGGGCAGATCTACGGTGAGGTGCAGGGCAGTCAGCTCGAGCCGTTCTCGGCGTCGGTCAGCGTGGAGCCGCTCACCGAAGGCGAGGTGGCCGGGCTCGTCGGCCGAGTGCGATCCAACCCCGGCATGCTGGCGGAACTCGCGTCCAACGCGATTCCTCAGGCGCTGGCGTCGGTGCTGCTTCCCCACGACAAGGGGCAACTGGATTTCGACTGTTCGTGCCCCGACGACGGGTGGCCGTGCAAACACGCAGCAGCGCTGATGTACATCGCCGCCGAGCACATCGACGCGTCCGCGGGGACGATCCTGACACTGCGCGGTGTCGATCTGGATCAGTTGATCGAGGGGGTCGGCGACAGCGACGAGGAGTTCGACCCGGACGACTGGTTCGGCGATCGTGCGGCGTTCCCCGAACTTCCGAAAGTGTCGTTCGCTCCGGCGACGGACGATCTCGATCCGCTGATCCTGCGCAGAATCTTTCGCGCCGACGGTTCGACGGAGGCGGAAGTCAGCCGGGCCTGCGCCGATCTGCGCGCGTTCTACGACCGAATGTGACCGCTCCTGGACTTACATGGACATCCGACTATAGGATGAGCGTACTTAATTCCACGCTCGAGGACGGACACCCATGGCTCGCGAACTCACGCACTTCATCGGCGGCAAGCATGTCGCCGGCACCTCCGGACAGTTCGGGGATGTGTTCGATCCCAATACCGGTGAGGTGCAGGCCCGGGTGCCCCTGGCCGACGTATCCGAGGTCGAGGCCGCCATCGCCGACGCCGAGCAGGCGCAGCGTGAGTGGGCGAAGTGGAACCCGCAGCGGCGCGCTCGGGTGCTGATGAAGTTCCTCGCGCTCGTCACCCGCGACACCGAAGAGCTCGCGCGGCTGCTCTCGTCGGAGCACGGCAAGACCATCGCCGACGCCAAGGGCGACATCCAGCGTGGCGTCGAGGTCGTCGAGTTCGCCGTCGGTGTTCCGCATCTGCTCAAGGGCGAGTACACCGAGGGTGCGGGCGGTGGCATCGACGTCTACTCGATGCGTCAGCCGCTCGGTGTCGTTGCCGGCATCACCCCGTTCAACTTCCCAGCCATGATTCCGCTGTGGAAGGCCGGCCCGGCCATTGCCTGCGGTAACGCCTTCATTCTCAAGCCGTCCGAGCGGGATCCGTCCGTGCCCCTCAAGCTCGCCGAGCTGTTCCTCGAGGCAGGTCTGCCGCCGGGCGTGTTCAACGTCGTCAACGGCGGCAAGGATGCCGTCGACGTGCTGCTCACCGACGATCGCGTCAAGGCGATCGGCTTCGTCGGATCGACGCCGATCGCGCAGTACATCTACGAGACGGCGGCGCAGCACGGTAAGCGCGCACAGTGCTTCGGAGGGGCCAAGAACCACGCTCTGGTGATGCCCGATGCCGACCTCGACGAGGTTGCCGACGCTCTGCTCGGAGCTGCCTACGGTTCGGCCGGCGAGCGGTGCATGGCGATTTCCGTCGCGGTTCCGGTCGGTGAGGAGACCGCTGACGCGTTGGTCGCCAAACTGACCGAGCGAGTGGCGAAACTGAAGATCGGCCGCTCCGACGACGAGAACGCGGACTTCGGCCCGCTCGTCGGTAGCGATGCGTTGAAGCGCGTCAACGATTACACCCAGATCGGTGTGGACGAGGGTGCCGAGTTGGTGGTCGATGGACGCGGATTCAGTCTCGAGGGCCACGAGGGCGGATTCTTCGCCGGCGCAACGCTGTTCGACAAGGTGACCACCGACATGCGCATCTACAAGGAAGAGATCTTCGGACCGGTGCTGATCGTCGTGCGCGCGAAGGACTACGAGGACGCACTGCGTCTGCCGTCCGAACACGAGTACGGCAATGGCGTCTCGATCTTCACCCGCGACGGCGACACCGCTCGCGACTTCTGCTCCCGCGTCCAGGTGGGCATGGTGGGAGTCAACGTGCCGATTCCGGTGCCGATCGCGTACCACACGTTCGGTGGTTGGAAGCGTTCGGGATTCGGCGATCTCAATCAGCACGGACCGGATTCCATCCGCTTCTACACCAAGACGAAGACCGTCACTCAGCGTTGGCCGTCGGGCACCAAGGAAGCAGCTGCGCAGAATCACTTCGTCATTCCGAACATGGACTGATCGACGATGTTCACGTTGAACGAGGACGAGCGTGCCATCAACGACACTGCTCGTGATTTCGCGGACGAGTTCCTCGCACCGAACGCCGTCGAATGGGATCAGCAGAAGCACTTTCCGGTGGACGTGCTGCGCAAGGCTGCTGCTCTCGGGATGGGTGGCATCTACATCCGTGAAGACGTCGGCGGATCGGGCCTGACCCGCGTCGACGCGGTGCGCATCTTCGAGCAACTCGCCACCGGTGACCCGTCCATTGCGGCCTACATCTCGATCCACAACATGGTCGCCTGGATGATCGACACGTACGGCGACGACGAGCAACGGCAGCGTTGGCTTCCGGGACTGTGCTCGATGGATCAGCTCGGTAGCTACTGCCTCACCGAACCCGGCGCTGGATCCGACGCGGCGAAGCTCGGTACCAAGGCCGTCCGTGACGGTGACGAGTACGTGTTGGACGGCGTCAAGCAATTCATCTCCGGCGCAGGCACTTCCGAGGTGTACGTCGTCATGGCCCGCACCGGAGCGCCGGGTCCCCGCGGCATCTCGGCGTTCATCGTGCCGAAGGATACCGCGGGACTGTCGTTCGGAACGAACGAGAAGAAGATGGGGTGGAACGCTCAACCCACCCGCCAGGTGATCTTCGAAGGTGCCCGCGTTCCGGCCGCCAACCTGCTCGGCGGCGAGGGCGACGGATTCCGGATCGCGATGAACGGGCTCAACGGCGGACGCATCAACATCGCCGCGTGCTCGATCGGCGGCGCACAGTCCGCTCTCGACAAGGCCGTGTCCTACCTCGCCGACCGCAACGCATTCGGCGCCAGGTTGCTCGACTCGCAGGCCCTGCAGTTTCGACTGGCGGATTTCAAGACCGAGCTCGAAGCTGCCCGAACTCTGCTGTGGCGAGCAGCGGACGGGTTGCAGAACAATGCAGCCGACAAGGTCGAGATGTGCGCGATGGCCAAGCGTTTCGGTACCGATACCGGCTTCGAGGTCGCCAACGGGGCGCTGCAGTTGCTCGGCGGATACGGTTATCTCGCCGAGTACGGTGTCGAGAAAATCGTTCGCGACCTTCGGGTCCACCAGATTCTGGAAGGTACCAACGAGATCATGCGCGTGGTCGTAGCTCGCTCCATCGTGGGTGCAGCATGAGCGATGTCCTACTGGAGGTTTCGGGCGGGATCGGTCGCATCACTCTGAACCGCCCCAAAGCCATCAATGCACTCTCGCATGCGATGGTGCAGCAGATAGCTCCGGCGTTGACGCAGTGGGCAACCGACGACAGCGTCGACGTCGTCCTGCTGACCGGAGCCGGCGAGCGCGGATTGTGCGCGGGCGGCGACATAGTCTCGATCTACCACGACGCCAAGGACGGCGGCAGCGGAAGCAAGGACTTCTGGCGCGACGAGTACGTGCTCAACGCCGCGATCGCCCGCTTCCCCAAGCCCTTCGTCGCGATCATGGACGGCATCGTCATGGGCGGTGGCGTCGGGCTCTCGGCCCACGCGAACACCCGCATCGTGACCGAGCGCTCCAAGATCGCGATGCCCGAGGTCGGAATCGGTTTCGTTCCGGATGTCGGTGGTACGTACCTACTTTCGCGTGCATCGGGCGAGATCGGCACCCACTTCGCGCTCACCACGGCGCGGATGAACGCCGCCGACGCCATCGCGGTCGGCTTCGCCGATCACTACATCCCGTCGGACAAGCTGGAAGACTTCTACTCGGCACTCGAGACGGTCAGTGTCGGAGAAGCCGTCGCGACGTTCAGCGAGTCGGCCCCGGAATCTGCCATCGCTGCTCAGCAGGAGTGGATCGACGAATGTTATGCCGGTGATGACATCCAGGGCATCGTCGACGCTCTGGCCGCATCGTCGGTGCCGGAGGCACAGCAGGCCGCGAAGGACATCGTGTCCAAATCGCCCGTATCTCTTGCGGTGACGCTGCGGTCGCTGCGACGGGCGGCGACGCTGCCCTCCCTCGAGGCCGTACTGGACGAGGAGTACCGCGTGTCGGTCGCGTCGCTCAGCAGTCACGATCTGGTCGAGGGAATTCGGGCGCAGGTCGTCGACAAGGATCGCAATCCCCAGTGGCAGCCGGCCACGTCGGCGGACGTCACTGCCGAGGACGTCGATCGATACTTCGCGCCCCTGGGCGACGCCGAACTCGGTCTGTCGAAAGCACTTACAGAAGGTGAGCAGTCATGAGCGAGAAGACGATCGGATTCATCGGCCTCGGGCACATGGGTGGGCCGATGGCCGCCAACCTGGCTGCGGCCGGGTACACGGTGCAGGGCTTCGATCTTGTTCCCGCGGCGCTGGAGCAGGCCACGAAGGACGGCGTGACTGTGGTGGAGTCCGCGGTCGCGGCCGTTGCTGGAGCCGACATCGTGATCACGATGTTGCCGAACGGAAAACTGGTACTCGGGCTGTACGGGGACCTGCTTCCGGCCGCGGCACCGGGGACGTTGTTCATCGATTCGTCGACCATCGACGTCGCCGACGCGCATGCAGCGCACCGGCTGGTGCACGAGGCCGGACACCGTAGCCTCGACGCTCCGGTCTCGGGCGGTGTCGGGGGAGCGGCCGCAGGCACGCTCACGTTCATGGTCGGTGGTTCGGAGGACGATTTCGCCTCCGCCGCTGCCGTTCTCGATGTCATGGGCCGCAAGGTCGTGCACTGCGGACCGGCGGGCAACGGTCAGGCCGCCAAGATCTGCAACAACATGATTCTCGGCGTATCGATGATTGCCATCAGCGAGGCCTTCGTGTTGGGCGAGAAGCTCGGTCTGAGCAATCAGGCGCTTTTCGACGTGGCATCGACTGCGTCCGGCCAATGCTGGGCGTTGACGACCAATTGCCCGGTGCCCGGTCCGGTTCCGACGAGCCCGGCGAACAACGAGTACAAGCCCGGATTCGCAGCGGCCCTCATGGACAAGGATCTGGGTCTGGCTGCGAATGCACTGCGCGACAACGGCGTCGAGGGTGTTCTCGGGTTGCGTGCAGCCGAGCTCTACGCGCAGTTCAAGGAGACGTCCGGTGGTGGAACCGACGTGGACTTCTCCGGAATCATCAACGACATCCGCGAACGCTCGAACGGAGCTGTCCAGTGACCGATTACGAGACCATTCTGCTCGAACGCCGTGGACGCGTAGGCATCATCACGCTCAACCGTCCGAAGGCGTTGAACGCGCTCAATTCCCAGCTGATGCGCGAAGTAGTCTCGGTGGTCGAGGAACTCGATGCGGACTCGGACATCGGTGCAATCCTGATCACCGGTTCCGAGCGGGCCTTCGCGGCCGGTGCCGATATCAAGGAAATGCAGCCGAAGTCGTACATGGACGTGTACCTCGACGATTTCTTCGCGGCGTGGGATCGATTGGCATCGGCTCGCACGCCGTTGATCGCGGCGGTCTCCGGCTATGCACTCGGTGGTGGGTGTGAACTCGCGATGCTGTGCGACGTGCTGATCGCCTCCGATACCGCGGTGTTCGGTCAGCCCGAGATCAAGCTGGGGGTCATTCCCGGAATCGGCGGGTCGCAGCGCCTCACGCGTGCGGTGGGCAAGGCCAAGGCCATGGAGATGTGCCTGACCGGTCGCAACATGAAGGTCGAAGAAGCCGAGCGAGCGGGGCTCGTCTCGCGGATCGTGCCGGCCGCGGACCTGCTCGACGACGCCATCGCGACTGCCACGACCATCGCCGAGATGTCGCTGCCGGTCGCCATGATGGCGAAGGAAGCGGTCAACCGCTCGTTCGAGTCGAGCCTTCGTGAGGGAGTCTTGTTCGAGCGCCGCGTATTCCACTCGACGTTCGCCACGGAGGATCAGAAGGAAGGCATGTCGGCTTTCATCGAGAAGCGCACGCCCAACTTCCAGCACCGGTAGTGCTGGCCGCTCTGTCGGGTCGTTCCGTGGGCTCCACTCCCACCCCGACCGGTCGTTCCGCAGGCTCCAGTCTCACCCCGACCGGTCGTTCCGCAGGCTCCACTCCCGGGGCCGTCCTACCTGTCGGGGGACAGGAGGGCGGCCCCGCGGGCCGAGACCAGCTCGGGCATCGTCGGCACCAGGGTCGTCAGCCCGGTACGCAGTTCGAGAGACCGCGCTATCGAGGTGATGTTCGCGCCGCCGCCGACCACGACGATGGACTGCGGTCTGGCACCGGACAATTCGATGGTCTGTTCCACCAGCATGCCCGCGTAGCGGACGGGTCCCGCGATCAGATCGTCGAAGTCGCGCCGCGTCAGCACATGCCGTGCAGTGCCGGCTGGATTTGTGGTGCTGACGACGGAATCGATGCTCAGTTGCTCCTTGATGGACCGGCTGGCGTCGATTCCGACGCGAACGCCGTTGGACGAGAGCAGCCGGCGCACCGAATGATCGAGATCGTCGCCGCAGAACGTGGCAGTGCGCCGCGTCATGAGGGTGCGAGTGGACGCGAGATCGATGACGGTGACCGTGGTGCCGGTACTCCCGATGTCGCACAGCACGGTGACGCCGTGATTGGGTACCAGCCCGATGAATCGTAGAAACCGCACTTGCGCAGCGGTTTCCGGAACCAGTGAGGCCGTTCGAGCGGTCCCTCGGGTGGCAACCGTGCCGGGATCGGTGGCGACCCGGTAGGCGATGGCAGAGAACTGCACCGGGAGCGACATCGTCGCGGCAATGGAGTGGATGGCGTCGACGCCGGTGGCGATCGTGCTGGCCAGCGACTGACCGGGAGCGCGGCGCACCGTCCGAGACACGATAGGTGTGCGATGGGGGCTGTCCAGATACGTCAGAATTGCGCGTGCACCGTGCGCACCCGCTCCGACCCCCAACACCAGCACCCCGCCCCGCCCTTCAGCAGACCGACTCCGGCCTGTTCCCGGAGCAATTGGACCACGAACGGTACGGCTGTGCCATTGTCTTGTGACGAGTCACCATCGAACTCAGAACGATGTGGTGATGTCATCACTGTCGAAATCGCCTGCATCCGAACGCAGTTCCGCGAGGATGCGCACCAGCGCCATCAGCTTGTCGCGCGCGAGCCCGGGCTTGGCGAACACCAGCGTGTTCAGGCGCTCGGTGGCTTCGACCGCCAACGTGCGCCCCTGCTCGGTGATTTCGACCAGGGTGGTCCGTCGATCGCTGGGATGGGGAATGCGGCGCACGTAGCCGACCGATTCGAGGCGGTCCACCGCGTTGGTCACACTGGTGGGGTGCACTTGCAGCCGGGCACTGGCCTTCGCCATCGGTAACGCGCCGTTCTTGGTGAACGTCAACAACGTCAGCAATTCGTAGCGCGAAAAGGTCAGTCCCGTCGGCTTGAGCGCTTCCTCGACCCGGGCCAGCATGATCTGCTGCGCGCGCATCAACGACGTCACCGCGGCCATACCGTCGGCGGCGTCGGACCACCCGTGCTTGGTCCACTGACGGTGGGCCTCTGCAATGGGGTCGAGGGGAAGCGGCGACGGTGCTGGCATACGGACCATCCTCCCACGGTGTCCGGTTGGAGCGTCTACCGAATGACGGTGCGAAGTACCGCGAGTGGTACTCGGTCGGTGATCGCTGCTCTAGTCCGCGAGATCTGCTCGCGGGCATCGGCTCTGCACGCGCTGTCTGTCTCGTCGACGGTCAGGGCGGCGTCCAACAGGCTCAGTTGTGCCAGCACGGCGTCGACATCGTCGGTGGAGCGCGCCGCGCGGCCGACCCTCTCGGCGAGACGGATTCCGGCCTGCACCACCATCGGACTGCCGGTTCCGTAGATGCGCACTGCATCGAGCGCATGGTCGATCAAGGTCGAGACGGTCACCCGCCGGACTATCAAGCGCACCTCTCCGTCGGTTCCGCGCCGTCCGCGTGACGGGGCCGGCCGTTGGACCAGGGCAACGAGTCCGACGGAAAGATCGTCAATGGCGTTACGCGCCGTGTAGGGATCGTTGACCCCGGTGGACAGCGCCCGGACCGCCATCTCCGTCATCTGCTCGACGGCGAACGCGATGTCGTGGCGTGGCGTCCTACTGGTACCGATGTCGAAGGAAGAGCGGACTCGGTCGATCGATGCAGCGGAGATGTCGGCCGAGCGATCGGCGAGAATGTCGACGAGCGGCTCGCCGGAGACGACGTGCTCGCCCGGGACCCGATGAATCTCGATCAGCGTGCCGTTGTCGGTCGCGATGCCCAGCAGTGCGTCCTCGTCGATGTCGATGATCACCCCGGATGTCTCGGCCAGGACCGTCACGTAGACAGGTGGTTTCGAGATGCCGTCGATCGATGCGGAATCGTCGGGACGATCGGTCGGGTAGAGGGAGTCGACGGACTCCGACAGCTCGTCGCGGACTCTCGCGGACAGGGTGGCCACTTGAATCGACTGCGCGATGTGATGGATGAAGTAGACGAGTACGCCTACATCGACCACCGCGAGCGCCACGGCGACATTGACAGCGATGTCCGGCACGAACACCGAACCATCGGATTCGATCGAACGGATCGACCGCAACACCATCAGCGAGTACAGGAACGTCGCCCCGAAGATACCCAGTACCACTTGATTTCCGCGGTCCGCCATGAAGTTTCGCACCAGGCGGGGGCCGTACGAGGAACTGGCCGTGGCGAGGACGGAGATGGTGATGGAGAACGACGTGGCGGCCACCCCCAGCATCGAGCCACCGATCGCCCCGAGGATGTCCCGGCTGCCACTCGCTCCGACGTGATAGAGCAACGAGCCAGTCAGGTCCACGCGGGTGTCGAGCAGGTAGCGATCGAGGCTGACGAGCGCCTGCGCCAGCAGGAGCGCGAGAACTCCGAGGACGGCGGGAATGAACCAGAACGACTCCCGCAACCGCGCTATGTGTTCCTTCATGAGCGACAGTCTTCCCGCCCAGGAACCGATCGACACCCGCACGTGGAATCCCGTCGCTCGCCCCGGTTCGTCTCAAGCGAGCAGAGCAGGCTTTCGTGCCACGGTGACGGCCCAGTCCGCGTCGGCGCGCCAGGGCCGCAGGTCCCAGGTGGAGAACCGATGTTCGACGGAAAATCCGACCGCAGTGAGATCCTCGTGGAGTTCGTCGTTCGTGTATGCCCGGTCGGTGGCGAAGCCGGTGACGAACACTCCGCCCTCGTTCAGGTGTGCCCAGATGCGTTCGAGCGCAGCACGTTCGGTGCCTGGCTCCAGAAAAACCAACACGTTGCCGGCCGCGACAACCGCGTCGAACGTGCGATTCAACTCGAGTGTGGTCAGATCCGCGAGATGGACCTCCAGTTCGGGGTGGCTGCGCGCCTTCTCGACCAGAATCGGATCGAGATCCACAGCGGTGACGTGGTGGCCACGTCGCGCCAACTCGGCACCGAGCCGGCCTGTGCCGCAGCCCGCGTCGAGAATGCTCGACGCGGGGGAGACCACCGCGTCGACCATGCGGGCCTCACCGTGCAGATCCACGCCGCGTTCGGCCAGACGATCGAATCGCTCGATGTACCGGGCGGAATCGTCGGCGGAGTTCTCGGCTTGCCAGCGTGTGGTCATGCCGCCAGGGTAGGTCAGCTCGGTTCGTCGAGGGCCGACCGGGCGTCGGCCACGCGTGCCCGGGCCGCCGCGAGCGCCTCCGCCGTCGACTCTGCCTGTTCGACGCGTGCTCTCTCCGCGGCCCGCGCAGCCTTCGCTCTGGCTCTGGCGTCGTCCAGCTCGCCTTCGAGTCTCTCGACTTCTGTTGTGGCGCTGCGTCGTTCGGACGCGGCGCGTTCGGTGTCCTGGTCGGCAGCGTCGGACGCATCGCGTGCGGCATCCAATGCGGTGACGGCAGAGTCGAGTTCGGCCACCAGCCGATCGTGTTCGGCCTCGCGCAGCCGCTCGGCTTCGGAGGTGTCCTCGGCATCCGGCTCTGCAGTGGACTCGGGCGCGTCATCGGTAGCGTCCGGTTCGGCTTCCGTCTCGTCATCGTTATCGGCATCGTCGACCGTGTCAGGAACGAGCGAGAGCAGCGCGGGGCCGAAGCCGCTGTATGTTTCGGCCACCACCGTTCGGCCCGCACGAACCCGGTCGCGGATTTCCGGATCGGCCATTGCGGCATTGAGAGTGTTGGATATCTCGCGCGCCGCGTTGTCACCGACGGTCACGCCACGTTCGCGACCCAATGAAACGGCTCGATCGGTGAGCGCGCGTATCGAAGCGCTTCGAGCGGTGGACAACTCACGCAGTCGATGACCGTCGCCGCGTTGCTGAGCTCGCTCGAGTTCGGCACCGAGGTCGAACAACTCGGCGACCGCGGATTCGTCCTGACGAGCGAGTGTGTTCACCAACCAGGCCACGACAGTGGGTTTACGGAGTCCGCCGATACGAGTGGCACCGGACTTGTCTCCGGCCTTCTTGAACCGGGTCACGTACGCCGATCGGTGCGACACGAAGTCGGCGGGTGCCAGCGAATACAGGTCGTCGATGACGGTGTCGATATCGGGGAGATCCTCGGACATGTGAACAGTCCGTCTCGTTCGAGCAGTCGCCTCGGGGAAGTGACGTGCGTGAAAGATGTGTGCCCCCGGCAGGATTCGAACCTGCGGCCTTTCGCTCCGGAGGCGAACGCTCTATCCCCTGAGCTACGGGGGCGCACCGGCTTCGGCCGGCGTGCCTGTTGGGCTGTACGAAAGACTAGCGCATGTGCGACGGGAGTCGAAATCACCCCTCGGGCAGCGGCTGCGCACCCTTCGCCGCGAGCATCTGCTTCATCAGCGTCGACTCACTCGTCTGAGTCGCCACCATGGACTTCGCCAGGTTGATCACCGCAGGAGACTGCGCGTGCGTCTGGGCGTATTCCATCATCGCCAGGCCGCCCTCGTGGTGACGCAGCATCAGCTGCAAGAACATGACGTCGACGTCGGTTCCGGTCGCTTGGCGTAGTGCGGCGAGCTCCGCGGAGCTGGCCATGCCGGGCATGGCCCTGGTGGGATCGGAGGATCCCGGTTCCATCGACATGCCGCCCATCGAATGGCCGTGAGAGTCGTCGGCCGTCATCCAGGTCATGTAGCCGTCGGTCGAGATCGGCGCGCGGTCCCACAACGCGAGCCAGCCCTGCATCTGGCCCACCTGATTCTGTTGCGAGGTGAGCATGTCGAACGCCAGGCTCTTGACTGCCTGATCGGGCGCGTTGGTCAACGCGACCGCGGCCATTTCGATGGCCTGGTTGTGGTGCACCGTCATGTCCTGGGCAAATCCGACGTCGACCGAATCTGCCGCGGGTGAGTTGTCACCCTCGCGGAACGGATTCTGCGCCAGGAAGCCCAGCGCGAATCCGATCGCCAGTACGGCGATCACGGCCAAAGCGACCAGCGCAGTGCGCTGGCTCCGCTTGGTCTCGGGGACGCCGTTGACCGACTCGACTGTCGATTCGGTCATCAGCTCGCGGGCACCTGGAGATCGCTGGGCAGCTGTGCTCCGCCGGGCAGGCCGCTCGGCATTCCGCCTGCACCGCTGGTCTCGCTGGCGTCGGGAGTGATGCCGGCGCCGTCCATCGGAACGGCGTCCGCACCCGGGGCCGAAGCGTCGAACAGCGGCGGGTTGTCGGGATCGAACGCGTTGTCACCGACTCCGGGCACGGATGCGCAGCTGGCACCGACCTCCGGGTAGGCGAATCGATTGAGGCGCAGAGCCGAGATGAACTGACCGATGCGCTCGTCGTCGACGCTGTCGAGCTTGAGCTGGTGACCCCAGGACTGCAGCGAGACGGGAGTGTCGAGGCCCGGGTACGGCGACATCATCATCTGGGTTTCCCCGTCGACGCGGTCGGCGAGGGACTTGATCTGGTCTTCGTTCAGGTCGTCGGGGTTGTACGTCACCCAGACCGCTCCGTGTTCGAGGGAGTGCACGGCGTTCTCGGTGCGGATGGCCTCGGGGTAGACGATGCCGGTGCAGGTGGCCCACACCGCATCGTGCGGTCCACCGAACGGCGGCGTCTGGTCGTAGGCGACGCGTTGCGCGCGCCCGACGTGCAGAGCTGCCGGGTATTCCTTGATGGTGACGCCGTCGATTCCCGTCGACGGATCCTGATTGCTCTCGCTGGGCGCGAATTTCTGCGCCTCGGCGCGGTCCTGGTACTTGGGGTAGAGGTTGACCCCGAGGCCCACGACCAGTCCGACGACCACAACGACACCGGCAACCGTCAGCCAGGGAATCTGTCTGCCCTTGGCGGCGGGGACACCGCCCTGCTTCTTGCGAGCTGACTTCTTGTTGGCTGCACTGATGGCTTTGTCTGCCTTCGCAGCCGACTTGTTCTGACTGCCTTTGTCGGGACCCGTTGGCATCGCTGTGGTTGCTCTCTCAGTCGAGGAAAAGTGGGTGGTCGGTAGCGCTGGTGGTACGTATCTGCTGGTGACGGCCGTACTCGACGGTCGTCCGCGCAGAGCGCCCCTACTGTACGTTCTCTGTCTGAGAGCGTGCTCAGAGCCCGTGTGGACCGCATCGGCCAGGTGGCCCCGCGCTCGGACGGGCAGTGGATGCGAGTATGCCGCACACCAGCCAATAGGATGGCTACCTGTGACTCCCGCCGATCTTGCCGAATTGCTTCACGCGACCGCCGCCAAGGTGCTTGCCGACCGCGGCCTGGACGCATCCGTTCTCCCTGCGAAGCTCACGGTCGAGCGTCCCCGCAATCCCGAGCACGGTGACTACGCCACCAACGTGGCGCTGCAGGTGGCGAAGAAGGCCGGAGCCAATCCTCGTGATTTCGCCGGCTGGCTCGCCGAGGCGCTCGCGGCCGACGCCGCGATCGCCAGTGCAGACGTCGCAGGCCCCGGCTTTCTGAACATCAGGCTGGCTGCCGCAGCGCAGGGCGAGATCGTTGCCCGCGTGCTGGCCGCCGGTGCCGAGTTCGGCACCGGATCCTCGATGGCAGGCAAGAAGGTCAACCTCGAGTTCGTCTCGGCCAACCCCACCGGACCGGTGCACCTCGGTGGAACCCGATGGGCTGCCGTCGGTGATGCCCTCGGACGCATCCTGACCGCGCACGGAGCCGAGGTCACTCGCGAGTACTACTTCAACGATCACGGCGCTCAGATCGATCGCTTCAGCCGGTCGCTCATCGCCGCGGCCAAGGGAGAGCCGGCACCGGAGAACGGCTATGCGGGCGAGTACATCGCCGAGATCGCACAGCAGGTGCTGGCGAAGGAGCCCGAAGCGCTGGCGCTGGCACCCGAGGCGCAGGACGAGACCTTCCGGTCGATAGGTACCCAGCTGATGTTCGACCGCATCAAGGCGAACCTGCACGAATTCGGTGTCGATTTCGACGTCTACTTCCACGAGAACTCACTCTTCGAGTCCGGTGCCGTCGAAAAATCGGTCGACTACCTCAAGGGCTCGGGGAGCCTGTACGAGGAAGACGGTGCATGGTGGCTTCGGTCCACCGAGTACGGCGACGACAAGGATCGCGTCGTCATCAAGAGCGACGGTAATGCTGCCTACATCGCAGGCGACATCGCGTACTTCCAGAACAAGCGGCAACGCGGATTCGACCTGTGCATCTACATGCTCGGAGCAGACCACCACGGTTACATCGGTCGACTCAAGGCCGCCGCCGCTGCATTCGGCGACGACCCCGAGACCGTCGAGGTTCTGATCGGGCAGATGGTCAACCTCGTTCGAGACGGCGTCGCGGTGAAGATGAGCAAGCGGGCAGGCACCGTCATCACGCTCGACGATCTGGTCGAAGTCATCGGCGTCGACGCGTCGCGCTACGTCATGATCCGGTCGTCCGTCGACTCCAGCATCGACATCGACCTCGCCCTGTGGGCCAGCGCCAGCAACGAGAACCCGGTGTACTACGTCCAGTACGCCCACGCCCGGTTGGCATCGCTCGCGCGCAATGCCGCCGAACTGGGGATCTCGGGCGACGATCCCGATCTGAGCCTGCTGACGCACGAGCAGGAGGGCGAGTTGATCAGGACGATCGGCGAGTACCCGCGGGTGGTGGCCAGTGCCGCCGAACTACGCGAACCACACCGGATCGCCCGCTACCTCGAAGAACTGGCGGGGGCCTACCACCGGTTCTACGGCGCGTGTCGAGTACTTCCCCAAGGAGACGAGGAGCCCGGACCTGTGAACACCGCACGACTGGCATTGGGCAAAGCAACCCGGCAGGTTCTGGCCAACGGCCTCGAACTGCTCGGTGTCAGCGCACCGGAGCGCATGTGAGCGCACATCCGGCAGGGCCCAAGCACGCCGATGCCCCAGCCAAGCAGTCGATGTCCGAGCGTCCGAGCGCCGCGTCGGACATGACGACGCTTCCCGAACAGGTGTGGCCACGCAACGCGGCACGCGGCGACGACGGCACGGTTCGGCTCGCTGGGGTGTCGGTCACCGACCTCGCGGCGCAGTACGGCACCCCACTGTTCGTCGTGGACGAGGACGACTTCCGCGCACGCTGCCGCGAGATGGCCGCTGCGTTCGGGGCACCCGAACGAGTTCACTACGCCTCCAAGGCATTTCTGTGTGGCGAGATCGCTCGTTGGGTGGCCGACGAGGGTCTCTCGCTCGACATCTGCTCGGGCGGTGAGCTGGCCATCGCCCTCGCTGCCGGATTCCCGGCGGATCGAATTGCGATGCACGGCAACAACAAATCCGTGGCCGAGCTCGAGGCCGGAGTGAGTGCCGGAGTCGAGCACGTCGTTCTCGACTCCAATATCGAGATCGACCGTCTCGACGCCGTGGCCGGTTCGGCCGGTGTGGTGCAGGACGTGCTGATTCGTATCACCGTCGGCGTCGAGGCACACACGCACGAGTTCATCGCGACCGCTCACGAGGATCAGAAGTTCGGCTTCTCGCTCGCCGACGGCTCGGCGATCGAAGCAGTCCGTCGGGTGTTCGCCGCAGACAACCTTCGTCTCGTGGGGCTGCACAGTCACATCGGCTCGCAGATCTTCGAGGTCGACGGTTTCGAGCTGGCTGCGCACAAGGTCATCGGGCTGCTGCGCGACATCGTCGCCGAGTTCGGCGTGGACAAGACCTCGCAGATCTCGACGCTCGATCTCGGTGGCGGCATGGGTATTTCGTACGTACCGAGTGACGATCCGCCGCCCGTCGACCAATTGGCGGCCAAGCTGGCGAGCATCGTCGAGACGGAGTCGGCCGCGGCCGGTTTGCCGGTTCCGACCATTGCCGTCGAGCCGGGTCGGGCCATCGCCGGTCCGGGCACCGTGACGCTCTACGAGGTGGGCACCGTCAAGGACGTCACCGTCGACAACGCCACCCGCAGGCGGTACATCAGTGTCGACGGCGGTATGAGCGACAACATTCGTACGTCGCTGTATCAGGCCGAGTACGACTGCCGCTTGGTCTCGCGTACCAGCGACGCCGATGCCGTGATGGCTCGCGTGGTTGGAAAGCACTGTGAGAGCGGCGATATCGTCATCAAGAACACGTGGATGCCGGCCGACGTCGGGCCCGGTGATCTGCTCGCCGTCGCAGCCACCGGTGCTTACTGCTACTCCATGTCCAGCCGCTACAACCTGCTGACGCGGCCCGCTGTGGTCGCGGTCAAGGACGGGCGTTCGCGCCTGATCCTGCGGCGGGAAACCATCGAAGATCTGCTCAGCTTGGAGGTTCAGCCATGACATCGAAGCCGATAGGCGTCGCCGTACTCGGACTCGGAAACGTCGGTAGCGAGGTCGTCCGGATCCTCACCGAGAATGCAGCGGACTTCGAGGCCAGAATTGGTGCGCCACTGGAGATTCGGGGAATCGCGGTACGTCGGATCGACGGCGATCGAGGAGTACCGGCCGAGCTGCTCACCGACGACCCGGCCGAATTGGTCGGTCGCGACGACGTCGACATCGTCGTCGAGGTGCTCGGCGGTATCGACATCCCACGCAAGCTGGTGTTGTCGGCGCTCGAGAACGGCAAGTCCGTCATCACTGCGAACAAGGCCCTGCTCGCCGAATACACCGGAGAGTTGGCCGACGCGGCCGAGAAGTCGCGCGCCGATCTGTATTTCGAGGCAGCTGTCGCCGGAGCTATTCCGGTGGTGCGGCCGTTGATGCAGTCGTTGGCAGGCGACCGCGTGAACAAGGTCGCGGGCATCGTCAACGGCACCACCAACTTCATCCTCTCGGCCATGGACGAGACCGGTGCGGACTACGCCGAAACCCTCGCCGAGGCAGGGCGACTGGGATACGCCGAGGCCGATCCGACGGCCGATGTCGAGGGCTACGACGCCGCGTCCAAGGCGGCCATCCTCGCCTCGATCGCGTTCCACACTCGGGTCACGGCCGGCGACGTCTACCGCGAGGGCATCAGCAAGATCACTGCAGACGACCTCGAGACCGCGAAGTCTCTCGACTGCACCATCAAGTTGCTGGCGATCTGCGAGCGCATCACCACGCCCAAGGGCAAGGAGCGCATCTCGGCCCGGGTCTACCCGGCACTCGTTCCGCTCGATCACCCGTTGGCATCGGTGAACGGCGCATTCAACGCCGTCGTCGTCGAGGCCGAGGCCGCAGGCCGGTTGATGTTCTACGGCCAGGGTGCGGGCGGCGCGCCGACGGCATCCGCTGTGCTCGGCGACCTGGTGATGGCCGCGCGCAACAAGTTCTACGGAGGCCGCGGCCCACTCGAGTCCAAGTACGCCAAGCTCAAGGTGGCCCCGATGGGTGACATTCTCACCCGGTACTACGTCAGCATGCAGGTGGCCGACAAGCCCGGCGTTCTCGCTACCGTGGCCGCCGAATTCTCCAAGCGCGACGTCAGTATCTCCACCGTGCGCCAGCACGGCGCGGGTGACGGGGCCAGGCTCGTCGTGGTCACGCACCTCGCGGCCGATTCCGCACTGTCCGACACCGTTGCATCCCTCGAGCAGTTGGACGTGGTCGTCCACGTCGCCAGCGTTCTCAGATTGGAAGGCACCACAGTATGAGCGTCCACACCCCCTGGCCCGGTCTGATCGAGGCGTACCGCTCGCGTCTGGCGATCGGTCCCGACTGGAAGACCGTCACCCTGCGCGAGGGCGGCACCCCGCTGCTGCCCGCCGGGCACCTGTCCGAATTGACCGGCTGCACAGTGCACCTGAAGGTCGAGGGACTCAACCCCACCGGCTCGTTCAAGGACCGCGGCATGACCATGGCCGTCACCGACGCGCTCGCCCGTGGGCAAGAAGCAGTGCTGTGCGCGTCCACCGGCAACACCTCGGCGTCCGCTGCGGCCTACGCGGCCAAGGCCGGCATGTCCTGTGCCGTACTGGTTCCGCAGGGCAAGATCGCCATGGGCAAGCTGGCTCAGGCAGTCATGCACGGCGCGAAGATCATTCAGGTCCAGGGCAACTTCGACGACTGCCTCGAACTGGCGCGCAAGACCACGGCCGAGTTCCCGACGATCGGTCTGGTCAACTCCGTCAACCCCGTGCGTATCGAGGGGCAGAAGACCGCGGCGTTCGAGATCTGCGACGCCCTCGGCGATGCACCCGACATCCATGCTCTGCCGGTCGGCAACGCGGGCAACATCACCGCGTACTGGCGCGGGTACTCCGAGTACTTCCGCGACGGCCTCACCACCCGCAAGCCGCGCATGCTCGGCGTGCAGGCCGCGGGTGCCGCTCCTCTGGTTCACGGTGCGCCCGTGAAGGACCCGGAAACGATCGCGACCGCAATCCGGATCGGCTCACCCGCATCCTGGAACGGTGCCGTCAATGCCAAGGAAGAATCGAACGGAGCATTCCGGGCCGCGACCGACGAGGAGATCCTCGAGGCGTACCGGTTGATCGCGAAGACCGAGGGCGTGTTCGTCGAACCGGCCTCCGCGGCCAGCGTCGCCGGTCTGTTGGCGGCTCGAAAGGAAGGCTGGCTGGAGCCGGGCCTGACCGTTGTCTGCACGGTGACCGGTAACGGTCTCAAGGATCCCGACACTGCGCTGTCGGGAATGCCTGTCGTGGAACCGATTTCGGTCGACCCCGTCGCTGTTGCGGCTGCGCTCGAGCTGGCCTGAGTTGACGGAATCTCCGGCAATGACGAAGACGCTTCCCATCGGGCTCACGGTGACCGCGCGTGTGCCGGCCTCCAGTGCCAACATCGGCCCCGGATTCGACAGTCTCGGAATGGCTTTGGGGTTGTACGACGAGATCGAGGTCACGACCACGGCGTCGGGCCTGTCGATCCACGTCGACGGTGAGGGTTCGGCGGACGTTCCGTGGGGACCGACGCACCTGGTCGTGCGGGCCATCGAACGGGGTCTGGAAGCGGCCGGAGTATGGGCGGATGGATTGAATGTCCACTGCCGCAACGTCATTCCGCATTCGAGAGGTCTCGGATCCTCGGCCTCGGCCGTGGTCGGCGGGCTCGCCGCGGCCAATGCACTCGCGTCGAAGGTGGACCCCGCGCTGTCGTTGTCGGACAGTCAGTTGGTGCAGTTGTCGTCCGAGTTCGAGGGGCACCCCGACAACGCGTCGGCGAGTTGCCTCGGCGGTGCCGTCGTGTCGTGGAGCGAACCGCCCAATGCCAGTGTGACGGCACGCAAGTACGCCGCCGTGCGCCTGGACGTACATCCCAGCATCAAGGTCGTCGTGCTCGTGCCGTCCGAGCGCTCCTCGACCTCGCACACACGGGGATTGCTGCCGGAGTTGGTGCCGCACCGCGACGCCGCCTTCAACGTCAGTCGCAGTGCGCTCGCCGTCGTCGCATTGACCGAGCGTCCGGATCTGCTGATGGCTGCCACCGAGGATCTACTGCATCAGGGCCAGCGGGCACAGGCGCTGCCCGACACCACTCGGTGGATCGCGACTTTGCGCGCCCGCTCGATCGCCGCAGTGGTGTCGGGAGCAGGCCCTACCGTCATGGCCCTGTGCACCGAAGAATTCCCGGCCGATCTGCGCGACGCTGCGCTGGCCGAGGGATGGCGAGTTCTCGACCTCGAGGTGGCCGACGGAGTCACTGTCGCATGAGCGACACCGAATAGGGTTCTTGCCGAGCGAGGACAACGACGCTATGGTGAACCCTGTCCGTACATCGTGCGCTTCAGACGCCGGTTTCGTCAGGGCAATCAGGTCACTGTATTCGGGGGAGTTCAGAACGTCCGAGTGATGTGACGCTCCTGGCTCGGTCCTTCCCGTAGTTCGCTGCGGTCTCGGACCGATGGTGTCGTCGGCGGAGTGCGTCGAACATGAACGGCAATATCCGAGTTCGGCAGAAAGCCGAGCTGCGGAACGAACCCTCGGCTGCGCATCGAGCGAGCGAGGGAAGGAAAGGACCTCCGTGACCGATACGGAACTCATCTCTGCGCCCGAAACGTCACGCCGTCGCGCCGGCCTGTCCGGAATGGTTCTCACCGAGCTACGCAGCCTCGCTGGCGAACTCGGCATCAAGAGCATCTCCGGCATGCGCAAGGGCGATCTGATCGCGGCCATCACCGAGCGTCAATCGGGCACCGCGCCGGCCAAGTCCGCTGCGCCGAAGTCCGATGCGCCGAAGAGCGATGCACCGAAGGCCGACGCTCCCAAGGCTCGACGCGCTGCTGCGTCGGCACCGGTTGCCGACGAACGACCCGCAGTCGACACTGCTCCCGAGCCTGCGACGGCTGCCGACACGTCGGACGCAGCACCCGAGGCCGGACGTCGCACCCGGGGCCGCCGCGCCGCGGGTCGCCGCGCAGGTGCGCCCGACCAGTTGCCACTGGACGGCAGCGGCGACACGGCCGCATCGGCCCCCGCTACCGCGGAGTCGACCGCTGCAGCGGAGACCACCGACAAGCAGGACGATTCCGGCGAGAACGCCGCAGCGGAGCGCCCACGTCGTAGCCGCGGCGAGCGCAACCGCCAGGACGGTGCCGAGCGCGAACCGCGTGACACCGACAACGGCAACCGCAACCAGAACGACCGCAACCAGGGCGACCGCAACCAGGGCGACCGCAACCAGGGCGATCGCAACCAGGGGGACCGGGACGGCGGCAATCGCGACAATGCGGGTCGCAACCAGGGCGACCGGGACAACTCGAACCGCGACTCCAACCGTGAGAACGGCAACCGCAATCAGAACGACCGCGGCGGACGCAATCGCAATCAAGGCGACGGCCGCAACGACAACCGAAACGACAATCGCAACGAGGACCGCAACAACGGCCCGCGCGACAACCGTGACAACAACCAGGACGACGACGGCGAAGGCCGCGGTCGCAGGGGTCGACGGTTCCGTGAGCGTCGTCGTGGACGCGACCGCGGCGAGGGCAACGAGGGCGGCGGCGGTCGCGAGCGCGACACCGAGATCCGCGAGGACGATGTTCTCCAGCCGGTAGCCGGCATTCTCGACGTTCTCGACAACTACGCGTTCGTTCGCACCTCGGGTTACCTGGCCGGACCGAACGACGTCTACGTGTCGATGAACCTGGTGCGCAAGAACGGTCTTCGCCGCGGCGACGCCGTCACCGGTGCCGTTCGGGTGGCGCGTGAGGGTGAGCAGTCGGGTCAGCGTCAGAAGTTCAACCCGCTGGTGCGTCTGGATACCGTCAACGGGGGAGAGGTCGAGGCCGCGCGCAAGCGTCCGGAGTTCGGCAAGCTCACCCCGCTGTACCCCAACCAGCGGCTGCGCCTCGAGACCCAGCAGAACATCCTGACCACGCGCATCATCGACCTGGTGATGCCCATCGGTAAGGGTCAGCGCGCGTTGATCGTCAGCCCCCCGAAGGCCGGTAAGACGAGCGTTCTGCAGGCCATCGCCAACGCGATCGCCATCAACAACCCTGAGTGCTACCTGATGGTCATCCTCGTCGACGAGCGTCCCGAGGAAGTGACCGACATGCAGCGCTCGGTCAAGGGCGAGGTCATCGCCTCGACCTTCGACCGTCCGCCGGGTGACCACACGGCGGTCGCCGAGCTGGCGATCGAGCGTGCCAAGCGTCTGGTCGAGGCCGGCCAGGACGTGGTTGTCCTGCTCGACTCGATCACCCGTCTGGGCCGCGCGTACAACAACAGCTCGCCTGCCTCGGGCCGCATCCTCTCCGGTGGTGTCGACTCGACCGCGCTGTACCCGCCCAAGCGATTCCTCGGCGCGGCACGAAACATCGAGCACGGTGGTTCGCTGACGATCATCGCCACGGCCATGGTCGAGACCGGGTCCACCGGCGACACCGTGATCTTCGAGGAGTTCAAGGGCACCGGTAACGCCGAGCTCAAGCTCGATCGCAAGATCGCCGAGCGTCGGGTGTTCCCTGCGGTGGACATCAACCCGTCCAGCACCCGTCACGACGAGCTTCTTCTCGCTCCGGACGAGGCGGCCGTGGTGCACAAGCTGCGTCGCGTGTTGTCCGGTCTCGACTCGCATCAGGCCATCGACCTGCTGGTCGATCGCCTGAAGAAGAGCAAGAACAACCTCGAATTCCTGATGGAAGTGTCGAAGACAGCTCCCGGCGGCATCAACGATTGATCCCCTGTTCCCCGGGTCCGAGGGTCCGGGGAACAAGAGGGCAGGTGCCCGCGTTGTAAGCATCTGTCGGCACAGAAGTACCGACGATTAGCAGGGCAGATACACGCTCTGGCATAATCAACGGCCGAGTCCGGTTCCGGTTCACGTCTTCGATCAGCGAAGGCGACCCGGCGACCATTACAAAGAACGGTAAGGACACCATGAAGGCAGGAATTCACCCCGACTACACACTGACGGCAGTCGTCTGTGGTTGCGGCAATACTTTCGAGACCCGAAGCACCACCGACAAAGAGCGCATCAGCGTCGAGGTCTGCTCGCAGTGCCACCCCTTCTACACCGGCAAGCAGAAGATTCTCGACACCGGCGGTCGCGTCGCTCGCTTCGAGGCTCGCTACGGCAAGCGCGCCGGCAAGAAGGCCGACGCAGACAGCTAGCTGTTTCGCCGACGCCCGTCCTGTGAACTACAGGGCGGGCGTCGGCTTTTTTGTGTCCACACCCGGTTTCACCCGTTCGGAGAGTGAGTCGTCACCATGGCGAGAACAGACAAGCCTTCGGCCATCGACGACATCCTCGCCGAACACTCCGGCCTCGAGCAGCAACTGGCCGACCCCGCCCTGCACAACGACCCGTCCGCAGCGCGCAGGGCAGGCAAGAGGTTCGCCGAGCTGGCACCGATCATGTCGGCGCACACCAAGTTGACCGCCGCTCAGGACGACCTCGAAGCCGCACGTGAACTCGCCGCCGACGATTCGTCGTTCGCCGCCGAGATTCCCGAGCTCGAGGCAACGGTTCTGCACCTGGAACAGACGCTGACCGATCTGCTGGCACCACGCGACCCGCACGACGGCGACGACATCGTGATGGAGGTCAAGTCGGGTGAGGGCGGCGAGGAATCGGCGCTCTTCGCGGCCGATCTGGCGCGGATGTACGTGCGCTACGCCGAACGCCGCGGCTGGCGAGTCGAGGTTCTCGACGCGAACGTCTCGGACCTGGGTGGCTACAAGGACGCGACGTTGTCGATCAAGACCAAGGATCCGCTCGACGGCGTCTGGGCGCGGCTGAAGTTCGAGGGTGGCGTCCATCGCGTGCAGCGGGTGCCGGTCACCGAATCGCAGGGACGCGTGCATACCTCCGCGGCCGGCATTCTGGTGTATCCGGAACCCGACGAGGTCGAGGAAGTGCAGATCGACGAAACCGATCTGCGCATCGACGTCTATCGCTCGTCCGGCAAGGGCGGTCAGGGTGTCAACACCACCGACTCCGCTGTCCGCATCACCCATTTGCCCACCGGCATCGTCGTCACCTGTCAGAACGAGCGATCGCAGCTGCAGAACAAGGCGCGTGCGATGCAGGTGCTCGCGGCGCGTCTGCAGGCGGCCGCGGAGGAAGCGGCCAACGAAGAGGCCTCGGCCGGCCGAGCCAGTCAGGTGCGTACCGTCGACCGCTCGGAGCGGATCAGGACGTACAACTACCCCGAGAACCGCATCACCGATCACCGCATCGGATTCAAAGCGCACAACCTCGACGCGCTGCTCGACGGCGACATGGATGCACTGCTCGACGCGCTCGCCAAGGCCGACCGCGATGCACGTATGCAAGCAGAATAACTGCGCGCCAACCGTTTTCGGGTCTCGCGCTGCTGATCGAACGAATCTCGAGATACCCTGGCGATCGGATTCGACCCGCCCGCGCGCCACGAAAGGCACACCCGAGATGAACCAGGCCTTGACCCCCGCAGGCGAGAACGCCGTCACCGAGCTCGCTTCCCGCTACGGGGTGTCCACCGACGCGGTCCGCACCATGCTCGACGCCGTCAACAACGGCCGCGGCACGATGGCGCAGTTCAACATTCCCGAGCTCGGCGGCAGTGGGCAGTGGATGCGCGGCGGTATGACGATGGTGGGCAACATGTTCGATCACGGCCTCAAGAGTCGGGTCGACGGTTTGTGCCGCGATCTGTCCGCGGTGTTGGCGCAGCATCAGGTCTATCCGCCGAGAGATGCCGGTACGGGATCGTTCGGCGGCACTTCCTTCGGCGGGGGATCGTGGTGGCCGTCGGATCTGGGTTCGCCGAGTTCGAGCGGTGGCCAGAACGGATCGCAGTACGCGGTGTTTCCAGGAACTCGTCGCCTCGCTGTCCTCGTGGGAGGGGAATTGGCGGTGTACGACACCCTCGATCACTCCATCGGGGGAGTGCAACAGCAGCAGGGTGGGGGTCCGGGTTCGGTGGAGTTCACCAGCCAGTACGGCACGTTCACCGCGGCAAGTCTGCCGCGCGTCGACCAACGGTCCGCCGACTCGCCACCGCAGAACATGCCTTCGTCGCAGCAGCCGCAGCCGGCGGCACAGAATTTAGCGTCTGCGCAGTCGGGTTCACCTGCTCACACCGGTGTCGACATCTCGGACATCACCGCTGCGATCGAGGCGCTCGCCGGTCTGCATGCGAAGGGATTTCTGACCGACGACGAGTTCTTCGCAAAGAAGTCGGAGTTGCAGGGGCGGCTGTGAGTCCGGTGTCGGACCGCCGTGGCAGTCTGTACAAGTGAGCCGCAAGCCGTTACGCCTAGCCATCCTCGAAGCGACGTCGATGCTCGAGGCCGCCGGTGTGCCGAGCCCTCGGGTGGATGCGGAGCTACTCGCCGCGCACCTCGTCGGAGTCGATCGCGGTCGGCTGGGGTTGGTGCCGTTGGTGGAGCCCGAGCTCGTCGAGGCGTACTTCCGAACAGTCGAGCAGCGCGCGAAACGTATTCCTCTGCAATACATCACGGGAACGACGTCATTGGGAAACATCGATGTCGAGGTGGGTCCCGGGGTGTTCGTTCCGCGTCCCGAAACCGAATTGCTGTTGGCGTGGGCGCTCGCTTTTCTCGAGAACGTCGGCCATCACCCGCCCGTGGTGCTGGACCTGTGCACGGGGTCGGGCGCGCTGGCGCTGGCCATCGCGAACGCACGCCCGGATGCCGTCGTGCACGCCGTCGAGCTCGATCCGTCGGCGTTGGCGTGGGCCCGGCGCAACGCGGATCTGCGTGCCGAGCAGGGTGATTCGCCAATCACGTTGCATCACGGAGACGTCACTTCTCGGGAGCTGTTGACCGACCTCGACGGCTCGGTGGACATGATCGTCGCGAACCCGCCGTACATTCCGGACGGGGCGGAGCTCGATCCGGAGGTACTCGACCACGATCCGCACATCGCGCTCTTCGGCGGCGAGGACGGGTTGTCGGTCATCGAGCCGATGATCGGCAACATCGCGCGGTGGCTGCGTGTCGGCGGCGGAGTCGCCATCGAACACGACGACTCGAACGGGGAGGGCGTCGCTGCCCTGTTGTCTGGGCGACGAGTCTTCACCCAGGTCACCGAGCATCCGGACCTGGCCGGCCGACCCCGCTTCGTCGTGGCGGCACGGGCGACGCCGCCCTCTGCCTGAGCGGCAAGGCGGCAAGCCGGCGGCACCTGACATCACTTCGTTACCGAAGGTGGAAGGATAGGCGGAGTGAGTACCGTCTACGACTGCCGTGAAGCCGATGCGCGGGCTGCCGGATTGACCGCAGCGCGCGGTGCCCTCAAATCCGGTCGACTCGTCGTGATGCCCACCGACACGCTCTACGGGATCGCCGCCGACGCGTTCGACGGCAGCGCGGTCACCGACCTGCTGCGCGCCAAGGGGCGGGGACGCGATATGCCGGTCCCGGTCCTCGTCGGTTCGTGGAACACGATCGACGGCCTGGTGCAGAGCGTCCGGCCGCGGACCCGAGATCTGATTCGAGCCTTCTGGCCCGGTGCATTGAGCATCGTCGTCCAGCAGGCACCGTCGCTGGCGTGGGATCTGGGTGATGCTCAGGGAACCGTCATGCTGCGGATGCCGCTGCACCCGGTCGCGCTCGAGCTCCTTCGTGAAGTAGGTCCGCTGGCGGTGTCCAGTGCAAATATTTCGGGAAGTCCGCCCGCCACCACGGTGACGCAGGCGCGAGAACAACTCGGTGGATCTGCAGCGGTGTATCTCGACGGGGGGCCGGCCGACCACGCGGTGGCCTCCACCATCGTGGACCTGACCGGTGAGCACGCACGAATCCTGCGGGTCGGTGCCATTCCCACGGAGCAGATTGCCGAGGTTCTCGGTGTCACCGCCGAAAGCCTGGTCCCAGGAGCGTCCTGACATGCCCGTCCGTTCCGCATGAGCGTCGAGGTGCTTGCCCAGTCGAATCTGGGCGCAGGCGTTCCGATCCGCGAGCTGCTGCTTGTTTTCCTGACGGCCGCTGTCGTCACGTTCTTCGCGACCGGTGGCGTTCGAGTGGCCGCGATCAAGTTCGGCGCAGTCGCCATTCCTCGTGATCGTGACGTCCACGTGCAGGCCACCCCGCGACTCGGGGGAGTGGGCATCTACGCCGGCATGCTCGCCGCGCTGCTGTTCGCCTCGCAGCTGCCCGCGTTGGCCCGCGGATTCGATGTCGCCTACAACCGCGACATTCCGGCTGCGCTGGTCGCAGGCTTCGTGATCGTGCTGGTCGGCGTCATCGACGACCGTTGGGGTCTCGACGCACTGACGAAGTTCGTCGGCCAGGTGACGGCGGCCGGCGTCCTGGTCATCATGGGTGTGAGCTGGGTCGTGCTCTACCAGCCCTGGGGCGGCGAGCCCGGCCAACCGGGCAGCACCTTGGTGCTCGACCAGCTTCAGGCCGGACTGGTGACCGTTCTGATCACCGTCGTCATCGTCAACGCGATGAACTTCGTCGACGGCCTCGACGGGCTCGCAGCTGGACTCGGCCTCATTTCGTCGGTCGCGATCTGCATCTTTTCGGTGGGCCTGCTGCAGGAACAGGGGGGCGACGTCGGCGTCTACCCACCTGCCTTGATCGCGGCGGCGCTGGCCGGTGCCTGCCTGGGATTTCTGCCGCACAATTTCCAACCGGCGCGCATCTTCATGGGCGATTCGGGGTCCATGTTGATCGGGCTGACGCTGGCCACGATCTCGACGAGTGCCTCGGGGCGCATTCCGTTGACGGCCTACGGTCCACGCGATCTGCTGGGTCTGTTGTCGCCGCTCTTGTTGGTCGGGGCCGTGATGCTCATTCCGATACTCGATCTGTTGCTCGCCGTCGTTCGCCGCACTCGGGCAGGGCGGAGTCCGTTCAGCCCGGACAAGATGCATCTCCATCACCGACTCCTGCAGATCGGTCACTCGCATCGACGGGTGGTCCTGGTGATCTACCTCTGGGTCGGTGTGCTCGCGTTCGGTGCGGTCGGATCCTCGCTTCTCGACCGTCGCATCGTGGTGCTCCTCGTCGCTGCCGGTCTGGTGTTCGCGCTCGTCGTCACGGCTGTGCCCACTCTGCGGGTGGATCGATCGCCCGGATCCGAACGTCGGGGTGTCCGACGCCGCTGATCGGCTCGGTGGTTCTTCGGTCGTGTCCCGGCTGGTGCCGGCCACCGGGTGCGACTGGGTACTCTCGACAACTGTGACCTTCACCCCGCAGTCCATGCCCGACCAATTCGCACCGCTCCGTGCCGCGGTCCGCTACGGCCTCATCGGTCTGGTGGTACTGACGGTGGTGAGCGTGGGGATCTCGGTTGCTGCTGCGGGAACTCCAGGATTGTGGGGATCGATCATCGGGGTGGCCATAGGTGGCGGGTTCGTCATCACGACCGCGCTGTCGGTGGCCCTGACCACGCGTTTCCCGGCGTCGGCCGTCGGAGCGCTGTTGCTCGGTGGCTGGTTGGTCAAGATGGTCATCGCGTTGATCGTGCTCGTGGCCCTCAAGGATGCGGACTTCTACAACCGGTATGCGCTCGGCTTGACCATTCTGGGAGCGCTGGTGGTGGTCCTGGGTGCTGAGGTGTTCGGTGTCGTCAAGACGAAGGTGGCTTACGTCGACAGCGTTCCTGACGACGGGAGCCCCGACAACGCGTAGTACGACAAGCTGTCGTAATCGGTTAAGCTGAGGGCCGCCTACACAACGTCGTAGTTCTGTTGATAAAGTTTGCATCAAGCGATGGGCAAGACCGGGACGAAAGAGACTTTTTCCCCGGACTGGACCCCCGCAGGTAGCCATCAGCGTGAGCTTCCTTACAGTAGGCCCGGAGTCACAGACTTCGGCAACGTAAGGTTTCGCCCTGAGAGTTGCCGAGTCGACGTGAGTCGCCGACACCCGACAGACGCTTGGCCGATGAAGACCGGGCCTCAGCCTCTGACGATTGCGAGCCGATTTTCGTCGACTTGATAGATCGTCATTGTCCGATCGAACCGCAGCCGTTACTCGGTTGCGGCCCGAACACGGGAGAGACCGCTGAGCGTCACCAACCTGGCTGCGGAGTTCCATCCGCCGTCACTATCCGATTTCTTTCCTCCCGCGGTGCTGTTCGAGGGAACTCCGTTCGAGCTCGACCGGCTGATGCTCATCCGCATCCTGATGTCGGCTCTGCTGATCGTCTTCATGCTGATCGCTCTGCGCAGCCCCAAGATCGTCCCTCGCGGAATCCAGAACGTCGCCGAGATCGCACTCGACTTCGTCCGGATCCACGTGGCCGAGGACGTCCTCGGCAAGGAGCAGGGACGTCGTTTCCTGCCCGTCATCATGACGATCTTCTTCACGGTGTTGGCGGTGAACGCCAGTGCCGTCATTCCGTTCTTGAACATCTCCTCCAATGCGCGCATCGGCCTGCCGATCGTGCTGGCCGCGGTGGCGTATGTCGCGTTCATCTACGCCGGTGTCAAGAAGTTCGGTGCAGCCAAGTTCGTCAAGGGAACGATCGTCATCCCCGGCATTCCGAAGGCCATGCACGTGTTGCTGATCCCTCTGGAATTCATCTCGAACTTCGTGCTTCGCCCGTTCACACTCACGGTGCGTCTGCTGGCCAACATGCTCGCCGGTCACATCATGCTCGTGCTGTTCTTCAGCGCCACGCAGTTCTTCCTCTTCGAGGCCTCCGCCGGCCTGAAGATCTTCGCCGCACCCTCGCTGATCATGGGCTTCCTGTTCACGATGTTCGAGATGCTCGTGATCTTCCTGCAGGCTTACATCTTCGCGCTGCTGACGGCGATCTACATCGATCTGTCGCTGCACGCCGACTCGCACTGACCGACCAACAGACCGAACTAGCTACACCGCCACCTCCGACACCCGGATGTGGACCGAAGAAAGGGAACGGAAAACCGAATGAGCCTTGAACTTCTGGCCCAGGCGCAGGAAATCACCGCAAAGGGTTACGGAGCCATCGGCTACGGCCTCGCAGCGATCGGTGGTGGCATCGGCCTCGGCCTCGTCGTCGCCAAGAACATGGAAGCAACCGCTCGCCAGCCCGAGCTGGCCGGTCAGCTCCGTACGACCATGTTCCTCGGCATTGCATTCACCGAGTCCCTCGCCCTGATCGGCCTCGTCGCCGGCTTCATTCTCTGAGAGCGCGATGACAAACGCGATAACGCTGCTCGCAGCCGGGGCGGAGGGGGAGGAATCCCAGAACCCGCTGCTGCCCGCAACATACGACATCGTTTGGTCGATCGTCTGTGTCGTGATCATCGGCTTCCTGTTCTGGAAGTACGTCGTACCGCGTTTCCAGACGGTCCTCTCCGAGCGTTCCGAGCTCATCGAAGGCGGAATCAAGAAGGCCGAGCAGGCACAGGCAGAGGCGAAGGCTGCTCTCGAGCAGTACCACGCTCAGCTCGCCGACGCCCGTTCCGAGGCTGCGCAGATCCGCGAGGAAGCGCGCACCCAGGGACAGGCGATTCTCGCCGAGATGAAGGAAAAGGCGCAGGAAGAGAGCGATCGGATCGTGGCCGCAGGCCACAGTCAGCTCGTTGCTCAGCGTCAGCAGATCGTCACCGAACTTCGTGGCGACCTCGGACGTACGGCCGTCGAACTCGCCGAGAAGGTCATCGGAGAGCAGCTCTCCGATGACGCGAAGCGTTCCAGTTCGATCGATCGCTTCCTCAACGAGCTGGATTCCGTCACCGCGGACTCCGCATCAGGAAAGTGAGTCGAACCATGTACGCAACTTCTCGTGAGGCGCTCGCCCGCACACGGTCGGTCGCCCACGAAGCTCTGGGGTCCGCGTCGGGCGGCGAGGCAACGGCCGTCGCCGCTCAGACCGGTGCCGAGTTGTTCGCCGTCGTCGAGACTCTCGACGCGCAGCGCACGTTGCGTACCGCTCTCGCCGACTCCTCGGTCGAGGGCGATCGACGAAGCGCTCTGGCCGGAGAGGTCTTCTCCGGCCAGGTGTCGAGCGCAACGGCGACCATCGTCAAGGCTGCGGCCGGCGAAAGCTGGTCCACAGCCCGTGACCTGCTGAACTCGCTGGTCGAGCTGGGACGCGAAGCTCTGCTCCGCGCCGCAGCCGATCAGGACCAGCTGGACACGGTCGAGGACGAGTTGTTCCGGCTCGGCCGCATCGTGGCTGCCAACCCGCAGCTCGAGCAGGCATTGTCGGATCGCTCGAAGCCGGCACAGGCCAAGCGTGAACTGCTGGGTCGACTGCTCTACGGCAAGGTCACCGCGGTCACCGAGGCGCTCGCGGTGCAGGCCGTCACGCGTCCACGGAAGGCGGCACCCGCCGACGTGCTGAACGGATTGGCAGATCTGGCCGCCGAACAGCGCGACCGCGCAGTTGCACACGTACGCAGCGCAGCCCCACTGAGCGACAGTCAGCTCGAAAAGCTGACCGCAACCTTGACCCGCACGTACGGCAAGCAGGTCACGGTGCACGTAGAGGTCGATACCGAACTGCTCAGCGGACTTGTCGTTCGTATCGGCGACGAGGTCATCGACGGTAGCGGGGCAGGCCGCCTCGCTGCATTGCGAAAGACGCTCAAATAGTCCGACACGGACACAGTAACGAGAAGAATCGCCTCGGCATTCGAGGCTTTTCATACCGCGATCATTCGAAGGAAGAGCAGGAAACACTATGGCGGAGCTGACGATCTCCTCCGACGAGATCCGTAGCGCGATCGATAACTTCACCGCGAGCTACTCACCGGAGTCTTCCCGCGAGGAGGTCGGCACGGTTACGGACACGAGCGACGGAATCGCTCACGTGTCCGGATTGCCGTCGGCGATGTCCAACGAACTCCTGGAGTTCCCGGGCGGAGTCCTCGGTGTCGCGTTGAACCTGGATGCCACCGAAATCGGTGCCGTCATCCTCGGTGACTACGAGCACATCGAAGAAGGCCAGGAAGTCAAGCGCACCGGAGACGTGCTCTCGGTCCCCGTGGGCGACGGCTACCTCGGTCGCGTCGTGGACCCGCTGGGCAAGCCCATCGACGGCCTCGGCGACATCGAGTCCTCCGAGACCCGCGCCCTCGAACTGCAGGCTGCCTCGGTACTCGAGCGCCAGCCCGTCGAGGAGCCGCTGCAGACCGGCATCAAGGCGATCGACGCGATGACCCCGATCGGACGCGGCCAGCGTCAGCTCATCATCGGCGACCGCAAGACCGGCAAGACTGCGGTCTGCATCGACGCGATCCTGAACCAGAAGGCCAACTGGGAGAGCGGCGACGACAAGAAGCAGGTTCGCTGCATCTACGTCGCCATCGGTCAGAAGGGCTCCACGATCGCAGGCGTCAAGGCTGCACTCGAAGAGCAGGGCGCGCTCGAATACACCACCATCGTCGCCGCACCCGCGTCCGACTCGGCCGGCTTCAAGTGGCTCGCTCCGTACACCGGCTCGGCCATCGGCCAGCACTGGATGTACCAGGGCAAGCACGTCCTCATCGTGTTCGACGACCTGACCAAGCAGGCCGAGGCCTACCGCGCGATTTCGCTGCTGCTGCGTCGCCCCCCGGGCCGTGAGGCATACCCCGGTGACGTCTTCTACTTGCACTCCCGTCTGCTGGAGCGTTCGGCGAAGCTGTCCGACGAGCTCGGTGGCGGATCGTTGACGGCACTGCCGATCATCGAGACCAAGGCCAACGACGTCTCGGCATACATCCCGACCAACGTCATCTCCATCACCGACGGTCAGGTCTTCCTGGAGTCGGACCTCTTCAACAAGGGCGTCCGTCCCGCCATCAACGTCGGCATCTCGGTTTCTCGAGTCGGTGGCGCTGCGCAGACCAAGGGCATGAAGAAGGTCTCCGGATCCCTTCGTCTCGAGCTTGCTCAGTTCCGCGAGCTCGAAGCCTTCTCGGCGTTCGCGTCCGACCTCGATGCGGCGTCCAAGGCGCAGCTCGAGCGCGGCGCTCGCCTGGTCGAGCTGCTCAAGCAGGATCAGTACGCACCGGTGGCCGTGGAAGACCAGATCGTCTCGATCTGGCTCGCAGGCCAGGGCACGTACGACTCCGTTCCGGTCGGCGATGTTCGCCGCTTCGAGACCGAGCTGCTCGAAGACCTGCACCGCAACGCCAGCGGCGTCTACGACAGCATTGCCGGTGGCAAGGCTCTCGACGACGACAACCAGAAGGCACTGACCGAAGCGACCGAGAAGTTCAAGGCCGGCTTCGTGGACTCGGACGGCAACCGCGTCGTCAACGAGGCCGAGGCAGACACTCTGAACGCCGACGAGGTCAGCCAGGAGCAGGTCAACGTCACCCGCAAGACAGTCAGCAAGTAGGCCGGCGATGACAGGTGACATGACGAGCACAGAAGGGAGCGTGAACAGCTAGATGGCAAGCATTCTCGAGCTTCGCTCCCGTATCAAGTCGGTCAACTCGACGAAGAAGATCACCAAAGCGCAAGAGTTGATCGCAACTTCGCGAATCACCAAGGCGCAGGCCCGCGTTGCCGCATCGAAGCCGTACGCGGAAGAGATCACGAAGGTGCTCTCCGCGCTGGCGAGTGCATCGAGCTCGCTCGATCACCCGTTGCTCAACGAGCGACCCGAGCCCAAGCGTGCCGCAGTCCTGGTCGTGACCAGTGACCGCGGTATGTGCGGTGGCTACAACTCCAACGTCCTCAAGGAATCGGAGGAGCTCTTCCAGCTTCTTCGTTCCGAGGGCAAGGACCCGGTCATCTACGTGCTGGGCGCAAAAGGCTTGGGCTACTACACGTTCCGTGAGCGGGACGTGAAGGGTGCCTGGACGGGCTTCTCGCAGGAACCCGGATACGCCGATGCAGCGAAGGCCAGCAAGCATCTGGTCGAGCTGTTCATGGCGGGTTCGGGCACCGAGGTCGACGCTCCCAACGGTGAAGGCACCGTCGAGGGCGTGGACGAGTTGCACATCGTCTACACCCGCTTCGTGTCGATGCTCACGCAGAAGCCCGAAGTCCGCCGGATGGCACCACTCGAAATCTCGTACACCGACGAGGAATTCGAGATGGGTGCGGACGCGTTGACCGACTCACCGACCGCGGATGTGCAGGCACAGTACGAGTTCGAGCCGGAGGCAGGCACTCTGCTCTCGGCGCTGCTGCCCAAGTACATCAGCACCAGGATCTACGCGTCGTTGCTCGATGCAGCAGCGTCGGAGTCCGCGGCGCGTCGTACCGCCATGAAGGCAGCGACGGACAACGCGAACGAATTGGTCGAGACCTTGAGCCGTCAGGCCAACCAGGCTCGGCAGGCCCAGATCACCCAGGAAATCAGCGAAATCGTCGGTGGCGCCAACGCGTTGGCCGACAGCGCAGGAAGTGACTAAGCAATGACCGCAGCAGTAGCCCAAGAGAACGCGAGCGGAGCGGACACACAGTCCGGCCGTGTCGTTCGGGTCATCGGCCCCGTTGTGGACGTCGAGTTCCCGCGCGGCTCGATTCCCGCACTGTTCAACGCCCTCAACGCAGAGATCACTCTGCCGACCGTGGCCAAGACCCTGACGCTCGAGGTTGCACAGCACCTCGGTGACAACTTGGTTCGCACCATCTCGATGCAGCCCACCGACGGCCTCGTCCGTGGCACGGCTGTCGTCGACTCCGGCAAGCCGATCTCGGTTCCCGTCGGTGACGTCGTCAAGGGCCACGTGTTCAACGCCCTCGGTGACTGCCTGGACACCCCCGGACTCGGCCGCGACGGCGAGCAGTGGGGCATCCACCGCAAGCCACCAGCCTTCGATCAGCTCGAGGGCAAGACCGAGATCCTCGAGACCGGCATCAAGGTCATCGACCTGCTGACGCCGTACGTCAAGGGCGGAAAGATCGGTCTGTTCGGTGGTGCCGGTGTCGGCAAGACCGTGCTGATCCAGGAAATGATCACCCGTATCGCACGCGAGTTCTCGGGCACCTCGGTGTTCGCAGGAGTCGGCGAGCGTACTCGTGAGGGCACCGACCTTCACCTCGAGATGGAAGAGATGGGCGTCCTCCAGGACACCGCCCTCGTCTTCGGACAGATGGACGAGCCGCCCGGCACGCGTATGCGCGTGGCGTTGTCGGCACTGACCATGGCGGAGTACTTCCGCGATGTGCAGGGCCAGGACGTGCTGCTGTTCATCGACAACATCTTCCGCTTCACGCAGGCAGGTTCGGAGGTGTCGACCCTTCTCGGTCGTATGCCGTCTGCCGTCGGTTACCAGCCCACGCTGGCGGACGAGATGGGTGAGCTCCAGGAGCGCATCACCTCGACCCGTGGCCGCTCGATCACCTCGCTGCAGGCGATCTACGTCCCCGCCGACGACTACACCGACCCGGCTCCGGCCACGACGTTCGCGCACCTCGATGCGACGACCGAACTGTCGCGTCCGATTTCGCAGATGGGTATCTACCCCGCTGTGGACCCGCTGAGCTCGACCTCGCGCATCCTCGAGCCCGGCATCGTCGGTGCCGAGCACTTCCGCGTCGCCAACGAGGTCAAGCGCATCCTGCAGAAGTACAAGGAGCTGCAGGACATCATCGCCATCCTCGGTATGGACGAGCTTCAGGAAGAGGACAAGGTTCTGGTCGGCCGCGCACGCCGTCTCCAGAAGTTCCTCGGCCAGAACTTCATCGTTGCCGAGAAGTTCACCGGCGAGGCCGGTTCGGTCGTGTCCCTCTCGGACACCATCGAGGCGTTCGACAAGGTCACCAAGGGTGAGTACGACCACCTTCCCGAGCAGGCCTTCAACAGCTGTGGTGGTCTCGACGACGTCGAGGCAGCCGCGAAGAAGATGGCCGGAAAGTAGACCGACGTGACTTCTTCCGAGAAGAGCGGCATGGAGGTCTCCCTGGTCGCTGTGGAGCAGAAGCTTTGGTCCGGTACTGCGACCATCGTCAGTGCTCAGACCACCGAAGGTGAGATCGGCATCATGGCCGGCCACGAGCCTGTCCTCGGCCAGCTGGTCGAGGCGGGCACGGTGTCGATCACGACGACCGACGGCGAGAAGATCATCGCTGCGGTGCACGGTGGCTTCCTGTCGGTGACGGGTAAGACCGTCACAGTGCTGGCGGAGTCCGCCGATTTCGCCGATGACATCGATGTCGAATCGGCACGGGCTGTAGTGGCAGAGAACGGCGACGACCTCGAGGCCATTGCGGTGGCCAAGGGACGTATCCGCGCTGTCGAGCGGTCCTAGGTTCACGAGAAGCCGCGACGAGACCTACGATGCACTCCGGATTGATTGCTCTGATCATTCTGGTTGTGCTGCTCGCAGGGCTCGTCGCGGCTTTTGCGTATCGTCTCGCGGTGCTGCGACGAGGCGGTACGGCGGCGATCATGCGTGTGCTCCCGTCCGAGGGCGGTGCCGGTTGGCGGCACGGCATCATTCGGTACGGCGACAACACGCTGGTGTTCTTCAAACTGTCCAGTTTGCGACCCGGGCCCGACCATCGGCTGGGCAGACAGGACGTTCAGGTGGGGGACCGACGGGCCCCACGCGACACCGAGTTCGACATCATGACTCCGGACATCGCTGTGCTGGAGTTGTCGGACAACGGCAAGAATTACGAAATGGCATTGGACAGAAGTGCGTTGACCGCTTTCCTGTCCTGGGTGGAGTCACGCCCATCGGGGCGCTCGCGGCGCCGTCGACCGGCGGCCTGACGAGTCGCTCGCCGGAAATCAGTCGGAATCGGTACCCGTCGAGCGGCTCGCTCCCGGTACCCATTGCACGTCGCCCTCCGGGTTTGCATACCTGCTCAGGATGAACAGCAGGTCCGAGAGCCTGTTGAGATACTTGGCCGGCAGATCGCTCGTCGTTTCCGGGCCGGCATGAACTGCTGCCCAGGCCGACCGCTCCGCGCGCCGAGCGACGGTGCGCGCGACGTGCAGCAACGCTCCCAGAGGTGTGCCGCCGGGCAGGATGAACGACGTCAACGCCGGTAGCTCGTCGTTGAATTCGTCGCACCAGCCTTCGAGACGGTCGATGTAACTCTGATCGATCCTCAGCGGTGGATACTCCGGATTCTCGACGACAGGAGTCGACAGATCGGCACCGGCGTCGAACAGATCGCTCTGAACGGTCCGGATGACGGTCCGCACGGATTCGCTCGGATTTCCCAGTGCCAGTGCGACTCCGAGGCTGGCATTGGTCTCGTCGCAATCTGCGTAGGCGATCAGCCGCTCGTCGTTCTTGGAGACCCTCGAGAAATCGCTCAATCCCGTGGTCCCGTCGTCGCCGGTCCGGGTGTAGATGCGAGTGAGGTGAACGGCCATGCGGCTACGGTACCGCGCGGTTGCCGGTCGGTACCGCTGGCTACGCTGTCGAAGTGAGTGAACGCTTTTTGGTCAACGGTGGTAATCGCCTCGTGGGTGAGGTGGCGGTCGGTGGTGCGAAGAACAGCGTCCTCAAGCTGATGGCCGCGGCCCTGCTCGCCGAGGGAACCAGCACGATCACCAACTGTCCCGACATCCTGGACGTCCCGCTGATGGCGGAGGTGTTGCGCGGGCTCGGGTGTGAGGTGGAGCTCGACGGCTCGGTCGTCCACATCACGACCCCGGCCATGCCGAAATACCACGCCGATTTCGCGGCGGTACGCCAGTTCAGGGCATCGGTCTGTGTCCTCGGCCCTCTCGTCGCGCGGTGCAAGCGCGCGGTGGTGGCATTGCCGGGCGGGGACGCCATCGGGTCTCGTCCCCTGGACATGCACCAGTCCGGCCTGCAGTTGCTGGGGGCGCGCAGCGAAATTCAACACGGATGCGTCGTGGCGGAAGCCGACGAGTTGCGCGGCGCGAACATCAGGTTGGCTTTCCCTTCTGTGGGAGCGACGGAAAACATCCTGATGGCGGCAGTGCTTGCCACCGGTGAGACCGTGATCGACAACGCGGCCCGCGAACCGGACATCGTCGATGTGTGCAACATGCTCAACGAGATGGGTGCCGACGTCCGAGGTGCAGGTACCTCGACCCTCACCATCCGGGGTGTCAGCGCGTTGAAGCCGACGACTCATCGCGTCATCGGCGACCGAATCGTGGCTGCTACATGGGGAATCGCGGCCGCGATGACGCGCGGGGACGTTCGCGTGCGGGGGGTCAACCCGAAGCATCTCTCGCTCGTACTGGACAAGCTGCGGTCTGCTGGCGCCGAGGTGACCAGCGAACCGGACGGCTTCCGCGTCGTCCAGCACGAACGGCCGCGAGCAGTGAACTTTGCGACGCTGCCGTACCCCGGGTTTCCGACGGATCTGCAACCGATGGCTATCGGGCTCGCGACCGTCGCCGACGGGACGTCGATGATCACCGAGAACGTGTTCGAGGCACGCTTCCGGTTCGTCGAGGAAATGATCCGACTGGGCGCTGATGCGCGTACCGATGGCCACCATGCTGTGGTTCGCGGTGTTCCCCAACTTTCCAGTGCGCCGGTGTGGTCTTCGGACATTCGAGCTGGGGCCGGGCTGGTCCTGGCCGGGTTGGTTGCGGACGGTACGACCGAAGTGCACGACGTGTTCCACATCGACAGGGGCTATCCGCGATTCGTGGAAAACCTGACCGCTCTCGGCGGGAGCATCGAGCGGGTCAGCTGACCGACCTCTTCTCGAGAGCGTCGACCAGCACCCGCAGCGCGCGCTCGAATCGATCGTCCGCCACCGACCCGTAGCCGACGACGATGCCACCATCGGTGGTCGGCGATCGCGTCGAATGTGCGAGCGTCGGCAGATCGACTCCGTTGTCCGCGCAGTCGGCTGCGATATCGCGTGCAACGTCGGCGTCGAGTACGAGCACCGTGTGCAGCCCGGCACCGACGCCCCGAAGTTCGCCGAATGGTGCCAGCGCAGCGGCGACGACGCGGTCACGTGCCCGATAGATCCGACGTGCCGTGCGTACGGACCGGTCCCATTCACCGTCCCGCAACAGCGAGGTCATGGCCTGCTGGACGGGAACCGACGGGAAGTCGCCGATGGCGCGACGTGTGTCGGTGATGCGCTCGACCATCGACGGGGGAGCCACCATCCATCCGAGGCGTACGCCGGCACCCAGTGTCTTCGATACCGTTCCCAGGTAGACGGCACGGTCCGGCACGAGCTCGGTGACCGTAGGCAAAGGTGCTATGCCGTAACGGAATTCGGAATCGTAGTCGTCCTCGATGATGGTGGATCCGGTACTTCGTGCCCAGTCCGCGAGGGCGCGTCGACGACCGATGGGCATGAGTCCGCCGGTGGGGTACTGGTGTGAGGGGGTGACGTAGACGGCCGGGGTCCTCGGCGGTGCAGATTCGAGTTCCCCGACCACAAGGCCCTCGCGGTCCACGGGGACGTCGTGAACGGACCACCCGCGGTGTGTGGCGAGGGCTGTAGCAGCCCGGTATCCCGGATTCTCCAGTGCGAGAACATGTTCGACGCCGACGTTTGCAGAGAGGGCCCCCAGTGCCAGGTCCAGACCGTGAATGCTGCCCGTGGTGACGACGATCGAATCCGCGTCGGTGTGCAGGCCGCGTGCACGGCCGAGCAAGTCGGCAATGCGCATGCGCAAGCCGAGCAAGCCCGCCGGATCGGGATAGTCGCCCGGTGGGGGAGAAGCACCGACGTCTCGCCATGCCCGCTTCCACGCTTCGGATGCGCGAGGCGGAGTCCAGGGTATTCCTGGTCGTAGCGAAATACGCTGAGCAACCGGTAGGTCTTCTTGTGCTCGGCGCGGGTTGCGACGCGATCCAACGGCGTGCGGAACATCTCGAACGTACGTACCCGCTCCGCGACGTGCGTCCAGCCAGCCCTCGGCGACCAGTTGTTCGTACGCCTTCTCCTTGACTGCGCGAGCCAGGCCCAGTTCGCCGGAAAGCGTTCTGGTACTGGGCAATCGGGCACCCGGTGTCAGGTCTCCGCGATCGATGGCCGCCCGGATGCCGTCGGCTACCTGAACGGGCAACGTGCGACGGTCGGCTCGATCGATCGCGATCGACAGGGCACTCGGCGGCAAGGTCATCGTGCGTCACCTGTCCATGGCAGAAAGTGGCCTAGCATTATTGCTTCCTATTGGACCATGACAGTGAGCCAACAGGGCGGCACTCTGGTGGCATGACGGCCGACGAAACACTTCTGTCCCCAACATCCAGAACCACCGTGGTCCGAGGTCGGCAGCGCGCACAGTCGGAGCGGACGGCATTGCTCGACGTTCTCCGGTCGGCTCGCCTTTGTCATATGGGGGTGCTGGTGGGGAACGTGCCACGCGTGCTCCCGACGGTGTTCGGCCTGGATGCGGATGGCCCGGACAGGGCGGGCACCCTGTACCTCCATGGTTCGGTCGCTTCTCGAAGCCTGGTGGAGGCGCCTGATCAGGACATCTGTGTGACGGTCACGGTCGTAGACGGGCTGGTCCTGGCCCGTTCCGCGTTCCATCACTCGATGAACTATCGAAGTGCCGTCATCGTGGGACGGCCACGTCGAGTAGAGGACGAGGGCGAACGAACACGGGCGTTGGACGCCATCGTCGATCAGGTCGTACCGGGTAGGAGCACGCATCTGCGGGCGCATACGAGAAAAGAGCTGGCGGCGACCAGTGTGTTGGCGCTTCCGCTGTACGAAGCATCGGTGAAAGCGCGTGCCGGTGGTCCGATCGACGACGAGGCCGACATTGCCGCAGGTGAAGTGTGGGCGGGTGTGATTCCGATCGACGAAGCCGTCGGCACTGCAGAACGTGGGGAAGATGTGGAACCGAAGCTCGATGTGCCCGACCACGTTCTGGCGTTGTCTCGCGCGTGAAACCCGTTTCTGTCGACTGTTCGCTGGATATGGCTGGCGTCACACGAGGGGATGAGCCTGCCGGCTGCGAAGCATTCTTCGAGCTCACGCACTCCGACCTGCGTAGATGCCGGCGGTAACTCGATCCACCTGCCGATTTGCGTGTGTGGGGTTGGTGGCGTAACTTTTGTCGAGTCAGAGCGACGGACACCGACCCGGTCTTCA
>NZ_JASHKT010000017.1:0-83521 GCF_030056855.1 Rhodococcus sp. IEGM 1354 | reverse complement strand
GCCGCCCGGATCACCCGAACCGCGATCTCACCACGATTGGCAACAAGAACCTTGGAAATCTTCTTATGGGAGGTAGAGGTGGTCATCTGTGCGAAGTCCTTCACTGGCCGAATCGGGCATTGACGAAAAGAGCTGGGGCGCTGGCGAGTCCATATCGATGCATATCTTCCGGTCGACCCCACAGGTCGATGGCTGCAGGCGGGTCCTCGACAACCGACGACTGCGCAGCAGTCAGAACAGCAACAACAGCGGCGATGTCGGTGTCGGTCGGTGATCCTCGAAACGACCAACTACCGGACGATGCAACATGATTCGCTGCGCCGCTCATAGGGGGATGTTTCCGTGTTTCTTCGGTGGCAGGGTCACTTGTTTGCGTTCGAGCAGTCGCAACGCGGTCACGATCTGCCCACGGGTGTGACTGGGCGGGATGACCGCATCGAGGTAGCCGCGCTCGGCAGCGACATACGGGTTGACCAACGTGTCCTCGTATTCCTGCTGCAGTGTCAACCGCAACGCATCGACGTCCTCACCGTTGTTCGCTGCTTCGAGCAGTTTTTTGCGGTACACGAACCCGACCGCACCCGAGGCCCCCATCACCGCGATCTGCGCTGTCGGCCACGCCAAATTGACGTCGGCACCCATGTGCTTGGACCCCATCACGTCGTACGCCCCGCCATAGGCTTTGCGGGTGATGACGGTGATCTTCCCGACCGTCGCCTCACCGTAGGCGTACAACAGTTTCGCCCCGCGCCGGATGATGCCGTTGTATTCCTGCCCTGTCCCGGGCAGGAATCCCGGCACATCGACCAACGTGATGATCGGAACGTTGAAGCAATCACAGGTGCGCACGAACCGCGCCGCTTTCTCCGAGGCATCGATATCCAAGGTGCCGGCGAACTGGGTGGGCTGATTGGCCACGATCCCCACCGACCGGCCATCGATCCGCCCGAACCCGACGATGATGTTGCGGGCCCGCCCCTCCTGCACTTCGAGGAATTCGTCGTCGTCGAGGATCCGGCGGATCACCTCGTGCATGTCGTACGGAGTGTTCGGCGAATCCGGAATCAACGTATCGAGCTCGAGATCCTCCGCCGTCAACGAATCCTCGATGGATCCAACGATCGGATCCGACGCCACCGTCCGTGGCGCATCGGCCCGATTGTTGCTCGGCAGATACGACAGGAGGTCTCGGACGTAGTCGAGGGCGTCCTGCTCCCCGGACGCGACGTAATGGGCGACCCCGGACTTCTCCATGTGGGTGTGTGCGCCACCGAGCTCTTCCATCGTCACGTTCTCCCCGGTGACGGTCTTGATCACATCGGGGCCGGTGACGAACATCTGGCTGGTGCCGTCGACCATGACCACGAAATCGGTCAACGCCGGCGAATAGACGTGCCCGCCCGCGGCGGGTCCCATGATCACCGAGATCTGCGGGATCACCCCCGATGCGCGGACGTTGCGGTGAAAGATCTCCCCGTACAACCCGAGGGAGACGACACCTTCCTGGATGCGGGCTCCGGCACCTTCGTTGATCCCCACCAACGGCCGTCCGGTCTTGATCGCCAGATCCATCACCTTGACGATCTTCTCGCCGTAGATCTCCCCGAGCGAGCCACCGAAGACGGTCGCGTCCTGGGAGAACACGCACACATCACGGCCGTCGACGGTGCCGTAGCCGGTGACGACACCGTCACCGAAGGGGCGATTGTCACCGAGCCCGAAATTCTGTGATCGGTGCCGCGCCAACGCATCGAGCTCGACGAACGAACCCTCGTCGAGCAGGGCGGTGATCCGCTCGCGCGCAGTCAACTTGCCCTTCGCGTGGACCCGCTCCACCGCCGCCTCACCCGACGGCATCTCCGCAGCCCCGAGACGTTTACGAAGATCGGCCAATTTACCCGCAGTGGTATGGATATCGGGTTCGGTTGTCGTCATGCAGATGTCCCCTACGCGTGTGTGTGGAAAGCCGGGTGCGGATGGTCAGTTGGTCGCGAGCGATCGGGCGATGACGAGTCGCTGAATCTGGTTGGTGCCCTCGAAGATCTGCGTGATCTTGGCGTCGCGCATGTATCGCTCGACGCGAAAGTCCCTGGTGTAGCCGTAACCGCCGAACACCTGTACGGCGTCGGTAGTCACCTTCATGGCCGCATCGGTAGCGATCAGCTTGGCCACAGAAGCGTTGCGGGAGTATGGAAGTCCCGCGTCACGACGACGAGCCGCGTCGAGATACGTCGCACGTGCGGAGTCCACAGCGGCGGCCATGTCCGCCAGGACGAACCCCAGACCCTGATGGTCGATGATCTTCTTGCCGAACGCGGTGCGCTCCTGCGCGTACTTCACTGCATCGTCGAGCGCGGCTTGCGCGATTCCTACTGCAACAGCGGCGATTCCGAGCCTTCCGGCGTCGAGGGCGCTGAATGCGATCTGCAGTCCTTGCCCTTCCGTTCCGATGCGCCATTCGGTGGGAACGTGAACGTTGTCGTAGTGCGCCGACGTGGTCGGGATCGCGTGCAGTCCCATCTTCTCCTCCGGCTTGCCGAAGCTCAGGCCGTCGGTTCCGTCCGGAACGAGAAAGCACGAGATGCCTTTCGATCCCTCGCCGGTCCGGGCGAACAGGTTGTAGAAGTCGGCCACTCCGCCGTGTGTGATCCACGCCTTCGAACCGTTGACCGTGTAGCCGCCCTCGATCGGGGTGGCCTTGCAACTCAATGCGGCAGCGTCCGAGCCGGCCTGCGCCTCGGACAGTGAGTACGCGCCGATCTGTGCACCACTGAGCATGCCGGGAAGCTTGTCGGCTTTCTGCTGATCGGTACCGAAAACCATCAGGGGGTGACAAGCCAGGCCGTGCACGCTCACCGCAACTGCAACGGCCGCCCAGCGCGATGCCAGTTCTTCGAGAACCTGGAGGTAGACCTCGTACGGTTGTCCTCCCCCGCCCCACTCCTCTGCGTAAGGCAGGCTCAACAGGCCCGCCTCGCCGAGGGTGTCGAACACTCCGTCGGGGTAAGCCTCACGCCGTTCGTGGTCGTCGACTATCGGGTCGAGTACCTTGTCCGCCACGTCACGGGTCAGCGCGATGAGGTCGCGCGCTTCGGCAGTGGGCAACAGGCGAGCGACGGGCACTAGAACCTCCGGGATGTTCGGCATCAGTACTGAAGAATGATCCGCAGTACTGATGCACAGTACTGCACAAGACGATGCAGTACCATCCTGGATGTGAACGCACCCGTGACCTCGCACGCCACGGCTCGCCGTTCTGAATTGTTCGACCAACTCGTCAGCCTGTTCCTGGCCGAGGGTTTCGCTCACCTGACGCTCGACACCATCGCGGCCCGCCTCCGCTGCTCCAAATCCACCTTGTACACGCTGGCGTCGAGCAAAGATCAGCTGGTGGGCGGCGCAACCGTGCACTACTTCAAATCCATGACCACTCAGGTCGAGAATGCGGTCGCCGAGGTCGACGGAACCCGCAACCGCATCACCACCTATCTCACCGCAGTCGGTGCCGCTCTGGAATCGGCGTCCGAACAATTCATGACCGATCTCGCGTCGCTCGAATCGGCGCGTTCGGTGTACGAACGCAACACCGCGATCGCCGCACGACGGGTCCAGGAGCTGATCAGCGAAGGTGTTGCGAGCGGCGAGGTACGCGACGTCCATGCGGCATTCGTCGGCGACGTCGCATCCTCGGTCATGGTCCGAATTCAGACGAGAGAAGTGTTCCGCCTGACCGGTCTGAGTGACGGAGACGCCTACCTCGAGCTGGCGAAATTGCTGACGGCGGGCATCGGGGCGTAGCGCCGGCACCGGGGAATGAATCGACCCCGCCGTGCGCTGACTCCTACGAACATAGTTGATCCTTCAACGAAAGAGCGCACGATGAAAAAGATCGGATTCCTGTCCTTCGGACATTGGTCACCGTCCCCGCAGTCGCAGACCCGATCGGCATCGGATGTGCTGCTGCAGTCGATCGACCTCGCGGTCGCGGCCGAGGAACTCGGAGCCGACGGCGCGTACTACCGCGTCCATCACTTCGCCAACCAGCTCGCGTCGCCGTTTCCGCTGCTCGCCGCCGTCGGTGCCAGGACGAGCACCATCGAAATCGGGACCGGCGTCATCGACATGCGGTACGAGAATCCTTTCTACATGGCCGAGGACTCCGGCTCTGCCGACCTCATCTCGGGCGGGCGGTTGCAGCTCGGCGTCAGTCGGGGATCGCCCGAACAGGTCATCGAGGGTTACCGGCACTTCGGGTACTCCCCCGCGGAGGGCTCCGACCACGCGGACATGGCTCGCGAGCACACCCGCATCTACCTCGATCTGCTGGAAGGCAAGGGCTTCGCTCAGCCGAACCCGCGGCCGATGTTCCCCAACCCGCCCGGCCTGCTGCGCCTCGAACCTCACGCACCGGGTCTGCGCCAACGAATCTGGTGGGGCGCAGGCACCCGCGAGACGGCCGAGTGGACGGCGCGCCAGGGCATGAATCTGATGAGCTCCACACTTCTCAGCGAAGACACCGGGGTGCCCTTCCATCGGTTGCAAGCCGAACAGATCGAACGCTTCCACAAGACGTGGAGCGACGCGGGCCACGACTTCGCTCCTCGAACATCCGTGAGCCGCAGCATCTTTCCGATCGTCAACGACCTCGACCGCGCCTACTTCGGCCGAGAGGGCAGCGGTGACGACCAAGTCGGCTACCTCGACGGCGGCAAGGCCCGTTTCGGCAAGACCTACGCGGGTGAGCCCGATCGGCTGATCGAAGAACTGGCAGCGGACGAAGCGATCGCCGCCGCGGATACTCTGCTGCTCACCGTCCCGAACCAGTTGGGCGTCGACTACTGCGCTCACGTTCTGGAGACACTGTTGCGCGACGTGGCCCCCGCACTGGGGTGGCGTTGATCACTGGGTGACCCGGCGCGATTGGTTTCGGCGGATACGGGTACTGGCCGCAGGTTCACCCGCCCCCACCTGCCAGGAGTCCCCATGCTCAAACGCGACGTATCCGCGCGCCTCGATGTAGACATCACCGCCGCCACCACACTCGAATTCCAGATCGCCATCGCACCGCACCCCGGTACGACGGTCACCGAATCGCTCTCCTTCGTTCTCGACGGTAATCCCGTCGAGGCGAAGGAGGTCAGCGGACCGCACGGCAACCGCATTCACGTCATGCCCGCCGACGTCGGCAACTTGCAGGTCTCGTACGACGCCACCATCCTGGGCAACACCACCCCGGCCCCCGTCACCGACTACGACATGTCGCTCTACCTCCGGCCCAGCCGATACGCCGAGGCCGACAAGTTCTACGGCTTCGCCGCAACAGAATTCGGCGACTACGCCGATTCCGAGGAACTGCTGGCCAAGATCTCCGCCTAGGTGGGCGCACGCCTGAATTACGTTCCAGGAAGCAGTGATCCGATCGACGGAGCCGTCGACACGCTACTCGCAGGCCAGGGAGTGTGCCGCGACTACTCGCATCTTGTCGTCGCGATGCTGCGCGCTGTCAACGTTCCTGCCCGTCTCGTGGCCGTGTACGCGCCCGGATGCGATCCGATGGATTTCCATGCCGTCGCCGAGGCGTTCGTGGGCGGACAGTGGCGCGTGGTCGATGCCACGTGCCTGGCCCCGCGCTCCACTCTGGTTCGTATTTCGGTAGGCCGCGATGCCGCCGATACCGCATTCCTGGACAACCACAAGGGTGCCATCACCCTGAACAGTTCCGTGGTCACCGCCGTGGTCGACGGCGACCTTCCGCACGACGACATCACCGAGCTGGTCTCCCTCACCTGAACGCCGCGGTAACTGGAGTGATGTAGATCACTTTCCTGCGACGTTTGCTTTCGGTGTCGAAAACCGACTATCTATCCGTTACCAACAATCACAGCCACCCGAAAGGTGCACACCATGAGCTTCATCGACAAGGCCAAGAACGCAGCAGAAGATGCCATCGGCAAGGCAAAGGAAGTTGTCGGCGACGCAACCAACAACAAGGACCTCGAGGCCGAGGGCAAGAAGGATCAGGGTTCGGCCGGCGTCAAGAAGGTCGGCGAGAACATCAAGGACACCTTCAAGTAACCAGCAGCACCGCATCGAGTGCCGCCGGTCACCGCGATCGGCGGCACTCGGTTTCTGCTCACCCTCCACTTCTCGGAACGGAACTCTCATGATTGCAACATCGGACACCACAACCACCAAGCGCCGCGGCGGATTCGCCTCGAAGTTGGCCCTCCTCGTCACGGTCGTGCTCGTTGCGGCACTGGTCATCTTCGTGCTGCAGAACACCGTTCACAGCACGATCAACTTCCTCGGCTGGAACTTCGATCTCGGGCAGGGCGTCGCAATGCTCGGTGCAGCCGTCGTGGGAGCGATCATCGCGCTGACTGCAACGGCAGCATTCAAGGTTCGACGGGCCGTCCGCTGACAACCTCCCCCACGACAGGACTTCCCGCATGATCCCGCTGCTGGCCCGCAAGTATCTCTACCGCTACCTCGTCGTCGCGATCGGCTTGCCCGTCGTTGCCCGGCTCCTCGCATTTGCCGGCGTCAGCCTCGAAAAACGAACGGGCAGAGCCAATGTCGTATCCAGGGCCCTGAAGTCCGCCGGCAGATTCGCGCAGCGTCGAGCAGACAAGGCTCATAGCAAGAAGGAACGCGAGAAGCAGCATTCCCTTCGCTAGGCCGGTCGACGACAGCGTCGACCGGCTGGCCCTGCCATGGCGGCTGCGCTCAATGTCCCGCCGGGTCGGTCAAGGACTTGCCTTCCTGAGCCTTGACACGCTTACGTTCCAACAGCACCAGGGTGATTCCGGCTGCGAGTAGGACCGGCGCGGCTACTGCCCCGATCCACACCCACCCGGTGAATCCGTAACCTGCCGCAGTGAGAGTGAGACCGAGGCTGACCAATGCCACCCCTATGCAGATGTAGCCGGGCCAGTTGCGCGTGTCGACGATCGCCTCACCCGCGTGCCCGCGAGTGGTCCGATCGTCGTCGATTGCCCCGGCGTCGGATTTGCTCGTGTTCTCGTCTGCCATGTGGATCCTCTCCGGATACGGACCGTCAGTCCCATTCGAGACAAACCGTCCACGTCGGCTGCCCGCTAGTCACCGGCGGTAAACCTGACGTCGGATCGGAAGATCAATCGTGCCAACTCACGGCAGCGAAAGGAGCATGACTCGACAACCGGCCGACGATGCCCGCATGCGCGAAGTCCTTTGCCGTGGCCACGGCGTCGAGCACGCCGGATCCCTTGGCCAGCTCGGCTGTGATGGCAGCTGCGAACACGCATCCTGCGCCGGACACCCTCTCGTCGCCGATCTTCGGGGCGCGCAGGACGGTGAGGTCCTTTCCGTCGAACACGACGTCGACGGCTTCGTCTCCGGGCAAGCCGGCGCCACCCTTGACCACGACGTACTGCGGGCCGAGGTCGGCGATCCTCTTCGCCGCCTCACCGAGATCCTCGACGGTGTCGATGGAGTCCATTCCGGACAGCGTCGTCGCCTCGAACAGGTTGGGTGTGATGACGGTGGCCAGCGGAAGAATGTCGCGACGCAGCGCATTGTCGGTGTCGAGAGCCGCACCGGGTTCCTGACCCTTGCAGATCAGCACGGGGTCGACCACCACATGACGCCACGGCTGTAGGCGCAGTGATTCCGCGACCGTGGCGACGGTGGCGGGGGTGCCCAGCATGCCGATCTTGACGACATCGAGATCGTGAGCGGCGGTGGCGACTTCGATTTGATCTGCGATCACCGAACTGTCGATCGGCACGAAGCGGTGGCCCCATTCGGCCTTCGGATCGAAGGACACGATGCACGTGATGGTGCCGACCCCGTAGACCCCCAACCGCTCGAACGTCTTGAGATCTGCTTGCAGACCGGCCCCGCCGGTGGCTTCCGAACCTGCGATCACGTACGCGATTGTCGACATCGGACCATTATGGCAACCGACGCCACATACCGCGCCGGGTGGTCGAGAAGCCGCGTGTGCCGGGCCCGCTGTCGCATTGTGCCCCGGCTCAGCGGCAGGTAGCGTCACCGCTGTCCGAGTCGAGTCCAGGCCGGTCCCCCACTGCGCAACCGCCGTACGTGTGCCCCGAGAACGGCTGCATATCAACGCTTTTCGTTCGGCGTTGCGGCGTACCGAGATGACGACGGAGGTCCGAGTGTGACGACGAAACGCGACACCACAGCTCGATGCGAGGACGTGTGGAACGTTCTTGCCGATGGCTGGTCCTACGCAATGTGGGTGGTCGGTGCATCCCGAATCAGAGCGGTCGACGCGGCGTGGCCCACTCCCGGCAGTGTCATCCACCATTCGGTCGGGGCATGGCCGCTCGTGCTCAGCGACATGACGCGCTCGGTCGCCGTCCACGAAAACCGCGAGCTACGGCTCGAAGCCCGGGCCATGCCGTTCGGACGCGCCTCCATCACCGTCCGGTTGCACCCGACCGCAACGGGCTGCACGATCGAAATGATCGAACACGCGAGCACACCGCCGTTCGAGCTCGTGCCCAACCGTGTTCAACATGCCCTGTCTCACCCCCGAAATTCCGAGGCACTCAGGCGTCTCGCACTGTTGGCCGAGCGCGCATCGAACCCGTAGAACCTGCCACGTCCGGCGCGGCCGGCTCGCCGAAACGTCTGTGCTGCAACCGATCGGCCGAACACGGTTGAAGACCGAACACACCGGGCATGCGATTGCCATGACATCCCCGCTGCGTCGTTCGATTCGATCTGTCTCCAGCACCGGCTCACGAAGCGGGAATCGGAGCTGATGGCGTCCGACCACAGTCCGAGCGTCCACCCGAACGGCTCCGAGTCCGACGAGTCGACGACGCCACTGCGACGGGCGATCTCGGGCCGGTTGTTGTTCGTCTTCATTCTCGGTGACGTGCTGGGTGCCGGGATCTACGCTCTCGTCGGGGAAATCGCGGGTGAGGTCGGCGGAGCGATCTGGCTGCCGATGCTGCTCGCTCTCCTGATGGCCTTGCTCACTGCGGCGTCCTACGCCGAATTGGTGACCAAGTACCCGCGAGCAGGCGGGGCCGCGGTGTTCGCCCAGCGAGCCTTCCGGCGACCGATAGTGTCGTTCCTCGTCGGATTCTCGATGCTCGCGGCAGGCGTCACGAGCGCGGGAGGTCTGGCGCTGGCCTTTTCCGGCGACTATCTCGCAGTGTTCCTCGAAGTGCCCGCTGTTCCTGCGGCGATCGTCTTCCTTCTACTCGTCGGTCTTCTCAATGCCCGCGGCATCACCGAATCTCTTCGGGCCAACCTCGGTATGACGGTGATCGAGGTGTCCGGTCTCGTCGTGATCATCGCCCTGGCCGGGCTCGTTCTGAGCCGCGGCGACGGCGCGCCGTCACGAGTGCTCGAATTCACCGACGACACCACGCCGACGCTGGCAGTACTGGGTGCAGCTCTGCTCGCCTTCTACTCGTTCGTCGGTTTCGAGACTTCGGCCAACATCGCCGAGGAGGTCGAGGATGTGCGGCGGGTGTATCCCCGGGCTCTGCTCGGGGCCGTCACGACGGCCGGAGTGGTCTACGTGCTGGTCGGTCTCGCAGTCTCGACGGTCGTACCCGCGGATACCCTGGCCCAGTCCACCGGTCCGCTGCTCGAGGTCGTCGACGCCGCCGACGCCGGAATCCCACCGTGGGTCTTCAGCCTGGTCGCCCTCGTCGCCGTCGCCAACGGTGCCTTGCTGACGATGATCATGGCGTCGAGATTGACCTTCGGCATGGCCCGCGACGGATTGCTTCCGGTCGCCCTGGCCAAGGTGCTGCCCGGCCGCCGGACTCCATGGGCGGCCATTGTCGCGACCACTGTGGTCGCAATGGTGTTGTGTACCACCGGCTCGGTGGCCGCGCTCGCCGAAACTGTGGTGCTGCTTCTGTTGTTCGTCTTCATCAGTACCAACATTGCCGTGCTCGTACTGCGTCGGGACCGATCCGACACCGACCACTTCCGAACGCCGACGGCGCTTCCCGTACTGGCGTTGATCACGTGCGCCGTGCTGCTCACTCAGCAGTCCGCGGCCACGTGGCTCCGCGCCGGGCTGCTGCTCGCAGTCGGAATCGCGCTGTACTACGTCGGTAGGGTTGTCAGCAAGAGGACCGCGACCGAACCCAGGAGCATCACCTGATGACCACCACAGAGGTCGACGCAGTCGTCATCGGCAGCGGTCACAACGGATTGGTCGCCGCGGCAGCGATGGCCGACGCGGGGTGGGACGTCGTGATTCTCGAGGCGGCCGAACTACCCGGCGGCGCCGTCCGCAGTGCCGAACTGGTTCCTGGATTCACCAGCGACCTGTTCAGCGCGTTCTATCCGCTGGCAGTGTCCTCGCCGGCCATGACGGCACTCGAGCTCGAACGTCACGGACTGACGTGGTCTCACTCTCCGACGGTCTACGGCCACGCGCGATCCCCGCAGGACACCGACGCCCCGGTCGTCCATCACGACGTCGAGGCGACCGCTGCGCTGTTGCGTGAGCACGACGTACGCGACGGTGACACGTGGCTGCGCCTGTTCGAGCAGTGGGAACGTATTCGCACTCCCCTGCTCGGTTCGCTCTTCGGGCCTTTTCCACCGGTACTGCCGGCAGCACGATTGGCGCGCACTCTCGGCGTGTCCGAGACACTGCGTTTCGGCCGGTTCGCTGCGTTGCCTGCACGGGTGATGGCCCACGAGCTGTTCCACAGCGAGGCCGCTCGGTGCCTGCTCCTGGGCAATGCGATGCACGGCGACGTTCCCACCGACGCGCCGGTGAGCGGAATGATGGGATATCTGCTGACGATGCTCGCGCAGGACGTCGGTTATCCGGCACCCGTAGGTGGATCGTCGGCATTGACCGACGCGTTGATCCGCCGGGCCGCAGCCTCGGGTGCTGTGCTGACGTGCAGTCGACCCGTCGAGTCCATCGATGTGCGGGGCGGTCGTGCACGCGCCGTGCACACGACAGGCGGCGAGACGTTCCGCGCTCGACGAGCGATCGTTGCCGATGTGTCGGCCCCCGCGCTGTACGGGTCGTTGCTGCCCTTCGACGCGGTCCCCCGTCGCGTGCACGACGACTTACGCGCGTTCGAGTGGGACACCCCCGTGGTCAAGCTCAACTACGCTCTCGACCGCCGAATACCTTGGCGCTCGGCATCTTTGACCGAGGCGGGCACCGTCCACCTCGGCGCGGACGACAACGGCCTCGTCCATTGGGCGGCCGATCTCACGACCGGGGTTCTCCCGCAGAGCCCGTTCATGTTGTTCGGACAGATGACCACGGCGGACCGGTCCAGGTCGCCCGAGGGCACCGAAAGCGCTTGGGCCTACACACATCTGCCGCGCGGCGTCGTCGACGACTCGGCCGCCGAGACCGTCGCCGACCGCGTCGATCAGGTGTTGGAACAGCACGCCCCAGGATTCGCCGATTCGGTGGTGGGACGGGTGGTGCAGAGACCGAGCGATCTGCACGGTGCCGACGCCAACCTGCACGGCGGTGCAGTCAACGGCGGCACCGCACAATTGCAGCAGCAGTTGATCTTTCGTCCCACGCCAGGATTGGGGCGCGCGGAGACTCCGGTGGAAGGACTGTTCCTCGGATCCGCGTCCGCCCACCCCGGAGGCGGAGTCCACGGTGCGGCCGGTGCCAACGCCGCTCGGGCCGCACTCGGCCAGCGCGGGGCGCGCGGATGGGCGCGAAAGAAAGTCACCAGTGCACTGATCGAATTCTTGACCCGATGACGGCGTTACCGAAACGAGATCTTTCGTTACCGACTCGAGATCATCGGCTTCACCGTCCGACACTTCGTACTGGCATCGTTGACTACACAACAAACCAGCGAGCCGGCGGAGACACCAGCCGGCCGCGCACTTCTCCGGAAGAGGTCTCGACATGTCGATGAACATTGCCACCATGGACAGCGCCGTTCGCGACGACGAAGCCGAGTTCCGACTCGACACCATCGTCCGTTCCGGCGGGGACAACATCCTGCGCGCCTTCGGTGAACTCGATATGTCGACACGGGCCGAGTTCGTCCACGGCCTCGACCGCCTGGCCGCCGATTCTTCTCGGGTGACGATCGACCTGTCGGAAGTGTCGTTCGTCTACTCGGGAGTCGCGAATGCCATCGTCGATGCGGCATACACCCACCCGGGCAAGATCGTCATCCACGCGCCGGCCCGTTCGGTGCGCATGGTCCTCGACGTACTGGGTGCAGGCGCGCTGTTCGTCGACGCGCCTGGATCGTGAATCGGACACGATGACAGGTAACCTCGGCCGTATGTCTGACGACCCGACCGGAGGACAGTTCGAGATCGTTTCGGATGTGCACGACGCGACAACCGTCATCACAGTCAGAGGCGAACTCGACCTGGATACCATCCCCCACTTGTCCGCCGCTGCATTCCCTGCGGCCGACGCCGCGGAGCGCGGACTGGTAGTCGACATGACCGATGTGAGCTTTCTGTCGTCGAGCGCCATCACCGTGTTGGTCCGGGTGTCCGACCGACTGCCCGAATCGTCGCGGATGGCGCTGGTCGCCGTCGACGGGGTGGTCGTTCGCCCGGTGCAGCTCAGCGGAATCGACCGGGTGATGGCCACGTTCACGACCGTCCCCGAGGCTGTGGCGCATGTGCAGTCGAGCGCGGTCGACAGGGAGGGCGGCCGATGACGTCCCACCCGCAGCCCGCCAGTCGGTGGAGTCACACTGCGACCGCAGAAGCTGCCGCTGCCAGCGCCGCGCGGCGCCGACTCCAGGGTTGGGCGCTCGAACTGGGCGTGCATCGGGCTCTCGTGGACGACATCGCTCTCGGGGCCTACGAAGCCCTGGCCAACGTCGTCGAACATGCCTACAGCTCTGCGCCCGAGCCGGGGACGATGACGATCACCGCAGCGTACGAACGCGAGACGCTGACCGTCACCGTCTCGGACACCGGCACGTGGCGTCCGCCGGCACCGACGACCACACGAAGCCACGGGCTTCAGCTCGCCGAGGCAGTGTCCGACGACCTCACCGTCGACCACCGTCCGGGTCTGGGCACCGTGGTCACCGCGGTGTGGCGGAACCCAGTCACGGCCGAAGCAACCGGCCGCCCCACATAATTCCTGGTAGGAGAAGCCATGACCGCCTCGGCTGCCGAACTGCTCGACTCCGCACCGTGCGGAGTTTTTTCGATCGATGTTGCGTCCGGCGACATCCTTTACGCCAACGCGGCGGCCGCCCGCATCACGGCAATCGGTCAGGACGATCTGGTCGGCACCGCAGTCACGGACCTCTTCAGCCCCGAGTTCGCACCGGTCTTGCGCGAGCTGCTCGCGGCAGCCACGTCGTCCGACTCCGACTCGCCCATCGGAGTGACTGCTCAGCTCACCGGTGCACCCGCGTCGGGCTCGCAGACCGCGGTGTCGATGCTCGCCAACAGCCTGCGAGCGGTGTCGGGTGCGACGACGGTGACCATGACGCTGCACAACGAGACCGAGCGCCGAGTCCGTGAGCAGCACCTGATGGACGCCCGAATGTATGCCGAGGCAGCTCAGGACGACGCCGAGGCCGCTCTCGACAGATCTCAGGATGCGTTGGGCGCGTCGGAGGAAGCCCGCAAGTTGGCGGAAGCCGAGAAGACCCAGGTACAGATTCTGGCGTCGACTCTGCAACGCACACTGTTGCCGCCGATCCTGTCCGCGCCGACGGGCATGCAGGTGGCGGCCCACTACCACCCCGCGTCCATCGACGAAGTGGGCGGCGACTTCTACGACGTGTTTCCCCTCGACAAGACGACGTGGGGTTTCTTCCTCGGCGACGTGAGCGGAAAAGGTGCGGGCGCGGCGGCCGTCACGTCGCTGACTCGATACACGCTGCGGGCAGCAGCGGTCTTCGATCGGGATCCGATCGCCGTACTCGAAAACCTCAACACTGTGCTGCACCACGAGTTCCACGGCGACGATCCGCGGTTCTGCACCGTGGTCTTCGGTACCGTCGCGCCGGGGCCGGACGGTACCGTGGTGCACCTCGCCAGCGGCGGCCACCCGCCGGCTCTCCGTGTCACGCACGACGGCGTCGCCGAATTCGTGGACACCACCGGCGGGCAGTTGGTCGGAGCCCTCACCGAACCGCACTTCACCTCGGCGTCGGTGACGATGAAGCCCGGTGACGTGTTGGCGTTCTACACCGACGGGCTGACCGAGGCGATCGTCGGCCCGGGGCGAACTCGCTTCGACGACGACGGCAGTCTGCTGTCGTTCGCCGCCGAACGAGGCCGGACCTCCGCGGCGAAGATCGTCGACGATCTCACCGCATTGTTGGCCTCGTTCGGTGACGGACTTCAGGACGACGTGGCGTTGCTCGCCTTCGAGGTTCCCCCGATCGAGACCGATTCGGATTCGGAGTCGATCGAGTCGTAGACCTTCGAGTCCTCGATCGACTCCAACGGCGGTACCTCCTCGCCGTCGAGCACCCTGCGCATTCGCTCTTTGTCGAGCTGGCCCTCCCAATTCGCCACGACGAAGGTCGCGACGCAATTGCCCAGCAGATTCACCGACACTCGCATGGAGTCCATGATGCGGTCGGCACCGAGCAGCAACGCCACTGCCGCCACCGGGATGGACCCGTGTCCGATGGCCGCAATGGTCGCCGACAATGCGAGGAACGACGAACCCGGTACTCCCGCCATGCCTTTGGAGGTCAGCATCAGGATCAACACCGCACCGATCTGCTCTCCCAGTGTCAGGTCCACGCCGAGAGCCTGCGCGAGAAAGAGAATGCAGATCGACAGATAGAGGGTCGCTCCGTCGAGGTTGAACGAATATCCCGTCGGAACCACCAGACCGGTGGTCGTGCGGGAGCACCCTGCCTCGGTCAGCTTGACCATGATGCGTGGCAGTACCACCTCCGTCGACGCCGTTCCGAGGGCAAGAAACAACTCGTCCTTGATGTATCGCAAGAATTTCCAGAGGTTGACTCCGGCGAAGTACCGCGCGACGGCAGCGAGAACGAGAATGAACAACACGGCAGCCAGGTAGCAGCACGCGATCAGCTTTCCGTAGCTCCCGAGCGACGAGATGCCGTACTGACCGACGATGTATGCCATCGCTCCGAAGGCACCGATGGGTGCCAAGCGCATGATCCAACCGATGATCGTGAAGAAGATGTGGCTGATGTGATCGACGAGTTCGAGCACGATCGGCGGGCCCTTCTCACCGAACTTCGCCAAGGCCAAACCGAACAGCACGGCGAAGAACAGCACCTGCAGTAGCGCGTTCTCCGCGAATGCCGACACCACGGAGGTCGGAATGATGTTCAGCAAGAAGTCCACGGTGTGCGGCAACTCGCCGCTGCCGGTCTTCTGGTCGACGGCCTCGGCACCGGTGGCCAAGGTCTGCGGGTCGATGGAGAATCCGGACCCCGGCTTGACGAGGTTGCCGACCGCCAGGCCGAATACGAGCGCGAACGTCGTGATCAGCTCGAAGTAGACCAGCGCCTTGACGCCGATGCGGCCGACGGACTTGAGGTCGCCCACATGGGCGATGCCGATGACGACGGTGCAGAAGATGATCGGCGCGATCAGCATCTTGATGAGCTTGATGAAGCCGTCGGCCAGTGGTTTGAGGTCCGCCCCCAAGCCCGGCCAGAGCCACCCGATCGCAATGCCTCCGACTATGCCGATCAGTAACTGCACGAAAAGAGATGCATACCAAGGCTTTCGGCGTACATCGGGTTCGGCTTCCCGGTCCGTTGCGGTCGGTCGTTCTGTCATGCGCTCACCGTTCGATCGAGTTTCCGTCGTGCTCGGCGACACCTCCGTCGCATCGCACCATGTTTCGGCGCGACCATCGTGCGCGAGAAATGTTTCGGCGATGTTGACGGTGATGGTCGATGGTGAAACCAGTCGACTCGATCGGCAGGTCGAGTTACAAGTGCGCCCCGAGGCCGGGCTCGAATCGGATCGACGGACTGTTGTTCGGTCCATCGAGGGTCACATGGGCACGCACGCGGTACACCCGCTCGATCAACTCCTCGGTGAGTACGTCGGCGGGTGCGCCTGCTGCCACCACCCGGCCTTCTGACAACACCACGAGTTGCGTGCAGAACATCGCCGCCAGGTTCAGATCGTGCAGTGCGATGACGCTCGTGATGGGTAACCGTGCGACCAGCGCCAGCAATTCGAGCTGATGATGGATGTCGAGATGGTTGGTCGGCTCGTCGAGCAGCAGTTCCCGCGGCTCCTGAGCCAGGGCGCGCGCGATCTGCGCGCGCTGCCGTTCTCCGCCGGACAGCTGATGCCACAGGCAATGGGCCTTTCCTGCCAGACCCGTGTGTCGCAGTGCAGAATCCACTGCCGCCGCATCCGCGGCTGCATCTCCGCCGAACGCTCCTCGATGGGGAATGCGTCCGAGCCGGACGACGTCGGCGACGGTGATGTCGAAGTCCGTGTCCGCGTGCTGACTCACCACGGCCACGATCTTCGCGACGTCCTTGCGCCGCATCGCGGACAGCTCTGTTCCGTCGAGAGTCACCACACCCGACGTCGGCCTGACGGCACCGTTCATCAGATGCAGCAGCGAGGACTTGCCGGATCCGTTGGGCCCGAGCAGCCCGACGGTATCGCCCGGGCCGGGCTCGAGGGACACCCCGTCGACGACCAGCGCACCGCCGCGACGCCACGTGACATCGGTTGCCGAGAGTGTCATGACGCCTTCTTCCGTCTGGACAGGATGGCGATGAATGCCGGGACGCCCACCAGTGCGGTGCCCACGCCGACCGGCAGCGGCGTCGGCGCGAACGCGACGCGCGAGACCGCGTCCACCCAGACCATGAAGACCGCTCCGATCAACGCCGTGACCGGAACGAGCCGACCGTGCCTCGAGCCGACGAGGAACCGCGCTGCATGCGGTAACACGAGCCCGAGAAATCCGATCGCCCCTGCCACACTCACCAAGGTGGCCGTGATGAGGGCGGTCACGACCAGAAGTGCGATGCGAGCCTTGCGTACCGGGATGCCCAGCGAGGACGCGACCTCGTTGCCGAACGAGAACGCGTCGAGCACGAATGCGTAGTAGAAGCAGACGGCGGTCCCGACCGCGACGACTGCGGCACACAGAATCACGTCGTCCCACCGAACGCCCTCGAGCGAGCCCAACAGCCAGAACATGACACCACGGGTCTCGTCGGAATCGGCGAACGCGAAGATCACCAACGACGTCAATGCCGAGAACAACTGGGTCGACGCCACTCCGGCCAGAATCACGCGGTCGTTGTTGCCACCGGAGAGTTGAGCGAGCAGCAGCACCAAGCCGAACGCCACCAGGGCCCCGATGAACGCGCCACCGGACAGTCCGAGCGCGGCCCCACCGACTCCGAGGATCCCGACCAGCACCGCTCCCGTCGACGCGCCGGAACTGATGCCGAGCACGAACGGGTCGGCGAGCGGATTGCGGAGCAGCGACTGCATGATGACCCCGCAGATCCCGAGGCCGCTGCCGCATGCAGCTGCCACGAGGCTGCGTGGGAGCCGTTCTTCCCACACGATCGCGTTCTTGGACACCCGGACGGGGATGTCCGCCAGTCCCAGGTGGTTGAGCACGACGTCACGCACGTTGACCAGCGAGATCTGCGCCGGCCCGAGCGTCATCGCTATCGCCACGGAGACGACCAGAAGGAGAAATCCGCCGATCATGACGGCGGGCAGGCCGATCTGCCGTTTCGCCGAGACGCTCGGCTCGGCCGTGGTGGCGCTCAGGACCGAGGCCCGATCTGGTTCAGGCCTGCGGTCAGCTTCTCGACGGCGTCGACCAGCCGAATCGAGGGGTTCATCTCGGCGCCGTGCAGCGAGATGTACCGCTTGTTCTTCACCGCGTCCATGGTGCTGGTGACCGGGTCCGATTCGAGGAACGCAATCTTGTCCTCGAGCTTGTCACCGGGGAAGCGATTGCGGAGTAGGTCTCCGAGCACCAGCACGGACGGATCGCGGTCCACCACTGTTTCCCACCCGACCGCTTCCCAGTCGTCCTGCAGATCGGAGTAGACGTTGGTGGCACCGACCTGATCGGCGAGGAGGGCAGGCGCTCCGGAGCGGCCGGCGAAGTACGGGCTCTTGGTGTCTGCGAACCAGAACGCGATGCTCTCACCGGTCTTGTCGTTGCCCGATGTGGCCGCCTCCAGACGGCCTTGCAGTTCGCTGATCAGGCTCTCACCGCGTTCCTGGACGTCGAACACCTCGGCCGTTTCGCGAATGGTCTGATACAGCGCGTCCATGGTCAACGGGGTCGTCCGGGGATTGCCACCGTTGACGCTCAGGCCGTTGTCACAGTCGGTGGGTGCGAGATACGTCTCGATGTTCGATTCGGCGAAGCGGCTACGGTCTGCGACACCGCCCTGCTTGTAATGGCGGCCGAACGACGCGGTGACGAAATCCGGGTCGGTGTCGAGCACCACCTCGTAGGTCGGCGCGTTGTCCGCCAACCGCGGAACGGTTGCGTTCGCCTCGGCCAGATTCTCGCGGATCGGATCCGTCCACGACGCTGTCCCGACCATCCGGTCCTGCAGACCGAGCGAGAGCAGGATCTCGGTGGAATCCTGATCGAGAGACACCACTCGCTGCGGCGGAGCGTCGACGGTCACCGACTGGCCACAGTTGTCGAGTACGAGCGGGTAGACGGTCTTGCCGTCGCCGCCCGTGGCCGCGGTCTGCGACACTTCCTCGGACTCACCACATGCGGTGATCAGACCTGCAGCAAGAACCAGCGACGAGAGGGCAGCGACGCGCCTCGTACCTTTTTTCACGGGGTGACCGAACTTTCTCGACGTACTGAGCGGGAGGACGAACAAGAGGAGAGGATACCCTGCCCTATCTTGCTCGACGACCGCCGCGCATTTCCGTTGATCCCGTTCGGTGCCTCAGACCATGTCCGCCCAGGGGTCCGCACGCCGCCACAGCGTCGGCAACTGCAGGTCGACCCCATCTCTGCGTGCACAGGCGGTCAATACGTCGAGCGAGGTGCGCATGTCGTCGAAGGCGTAGGGCAGCGGTCGCAACGGCCTGTCGAGGGGCCGGAAGAAGTCGTCCCAATGCGTCAGCACGACGCGCCGAGCCCCCACCGACAACACCGTTTCCCGCCAATACTCGTCGATGTACTCGCGTGTTCGGTGCCCCAGCTGACCGATGGACAGGTACACCACCTCGGCGGAAAGGCCGTCGAGCATGCCCGCTCGGAACCCGGCGCTGCTGTGGACGAGAGCCCGCCTGCCGCTCGGACGGTGTTCGACTGCCATCGACCACGCCTCACCGCACCGGAACGCTCGCACCCGAGCAGGCTGCCGCAGTGGCCGGTCGATCGTCCCGTGAGCTCGGTCCGGATACGAGTGAACCGACTCGACGAACGTGACAGTGAAGTGACCCAGCTCGACTGCGGAACCGTCGGCGACGACGGTGATGCGAGCGTCCGGCAGCTGCGCGCCCCGCCCGATCTGTGCCGTCGAGGAACCACCGACGAGGGCAGCGCCGGTACGCAGTGCCACCGATGCGGAGTCGAGGGCATGATCGAAATGAGAATGCGCGCACACCACCGCGTCGAGCGTCCCGATGCCGGCTCTACGCAACGCACTGTCGATTCTCGGGCCGTCCGAACGTAGCGGCAGCAGCAGGGTTTTCGGCAGGGACGGACGCGAGAAGAAACCGTCGGTCAGGATCGCCGACTCGCCGTCGTCGAACAGCACTGTGCTCACCCCGAGAAACGAGACCGACACCGGGGATCGGGGATTCGCCGATGCTGTGGTGGCGATCTCGGCCGCATCGGGCAGTGGGGGTCTACCGAGCGAACGCGGCACTCTCACGCCTGCGCCGCCAGGGCTCGCCCTGCCTGTCGTCCGCCGAAGATGCATCCACCGAGGAAGGTTCCTTCCAAGGACCGGTAGCCGTGCACACCGCCGCCGCCGAATCCAGCGATCTCACCGGCAGCCCACAGCCCCTCGACGGCATTGCCCATCGAGTCGAGAACGCGCCCGTCGAGATCGGTTTGTATGCCGCCCAACGTCTTTCGGGTGATGATGTTCAACCGCACCGCGATCAGCGGACCCGACTTGGGATCGAGAATCTTGTGAAGTGCAGCGGTCCGCGCGATGCGTTCACCGCGCGAGCGCCGAGAATTGTGGATGGCCGAAATCTGCAGATCCTTGGTGAAAGGATTGTCCACCTCACGGTCTCGCGACTCGATCTGCCGCCTGAGGTCGACCCCGTCGATCAGGTCTTCGCCTGCGATTCGGTTCATGCCCCGGACCAATTCGTCGAGAGAATCGGCGACGACGAAGTCCTCGCCGTTCTTCTTGAATGCCTCCACCGGTTCGCTGGCACCGGGCAATACCCGCCCGAGGACGAGCTTGAGATTCTTGCCGGTGATGTCCGGGTTCTGTTCCGACCCGGACAACGCGAATTCCTTTTCGATGATCTTCTGAGTGAGTACGAACCACGAGTACTCGAATCCGCTGTCCTGGATCGCTTTCAGCGTTCCCAGCGTGTCGAATCCGGGGAAGTTCGGAACCGGAAACCGTTGCCCTCGGGCGTCGAACCACATCGACGACGGGCCCGGAATGATTCTGATGCCGTGGTTCTTCCAGATCGGATTCCAGTTCTTGATGCCTTCGGTGTAGTGCCACATTCGGTCCTTGTTGACCAGGCGGCCGCCGGCCTTCTCGGTGATGCCGAGCATCCGTCCGTCGACGTGTTCGGGCACTCCGGAGATCAACGACTTCGGCGGCGTCCCGAGCCGCGCCGGCCAATTCTCGCGCACCAGATCGTGATTGGCCCCGATTCCTCCTGCCGTCACCAGCACGGCTCCGGCGCGGAGCTCGAACTCACCCACTTCGACGCGGGTACTTCCTGCCCCTCGCTCCGCTGCACTGGCTTCGAGCATCGCACCGCGAACTCCGACCACCACTCCCCCGTCGACGACGAATCCGTCGACGCGATGCCGAAAACCGAAGCGCACCAGCCCTTTGTCGGCAGCCTCACGTACGCGGCGCTCGAACGGCGCGACGACACCCGGCCCGGTGCCCCACGTCAGGTGGAATCGCGGAACCGAATTTCCGTGTCCCTCGGCCAGGTAACCGCCACGCTCGGCCCATCCGACGATGGGTACCCATCGCATTCCCTGAGCGTGGAGCCACGACCGCTTCTCCCCTGCCGCGAAATCGAGGTATGCCCTGGCCCACCGATGACCCCAGTAGTCCTCCCCTGCGGGGTCGTCGATGCCGCGATCGAACGTCGCTGTGCCGAGCCAGTCCTGCCACGCCAGCTCCGCCGAATCCTTGATGCCCATTCGACGCTGTTCGGGCGTGTCGACCATGAACAGTCCGCCGAGGGACCAGAACGCCTGACCACCCAGGTTCTGCTCGGGTTCCTGGTCTAAGAGCAGCACGCGCTTTCCCGCGTCGGCCAGTTCGGCGGTTGCCACGAGTCCGGCCAAGCCGGCCCCCACCACGATCACGTCTGCGTCCATTGCCCCACTCTTCTGCTCGACCCGGGTGTCTCCCTCGACTGTGCTGTCGTCGGCACCCGAACTCAAGGAATCTGCGTCGATTGACGATAGGATTCATCAGTCACTGACAAACAGGGGGAAGAGCTGCGATGCTGTCGGCCCGCGGTGCAGTAGTAGCGAAGATCGAATCCGAGCTCGGCACCGTGGTGGCCACGGCAGTCGACGCCATCCGCGAGGCGATTCCGGTCTACCGCGCCCTGCACGGCCCGCAGTTGGCCGATGTCGAAGCAATTGCCTATTGGTCATTGCGGCGTCTGATGACGCTGTGGGCCGACGGCGATCACGGAATCGACGACGCGGACCACGGCAGGTTTCGGGCGATCGGCGCGGCGCGTGCATCGGACGGTCGTCCTCTGACCGATGTGCTGCGCGCGTACCGGGTTGCATCGAGCGTCTTCGTTCGGCACGTCACGGTCTCTTACCTCGGCGAGCTCGACCCACCGGATATCGCCGATCTCAGCCTCGGTGTGCTCGACGCGATCGACGCCATCTCGGAGGAGATCATCGGTGCCTATGTGGTTGTGCGAGAACAGCTCACATCCAATCGCGCACAGGCGCACGCCGCTCTGCTCGACGACTTGGTGGCCGGACGCCACAGTTCGTCCGGAGTGCTCGCCGATCGCACGCGCGAACTCGATCTCGAGCTTCCCACTCACCCGAACCTTCTGGTGGCACGGCCGACGGAGTCGCATCGAACGCTGTCGGACGACACCGTCGAAGCACTGATCGTCGCGCTGGGACTCGTTCCACCCGACAGCGGCGATCGTTCTCCCCGTCGAGGGCACCTGTGCACCCGGCGCGATCAGAATGCAATACTGCTGTTGCCCAACCGAATCGAACGTTTCGAGGTAGACGCGGCATGCCGGGCACTGATGCTGCGCGGATGTCTGATCCAGAAGTCGGCCATCGGCGCGATCAGCAGTTCGTGGCGGCTGGCAGGTGAGGCACTGGATACCGCACCGCCTCACGCCTTCGAGCTCGATGCTGTTCTGGATGCGGGCGATGCGCAGTTGTTGGCATTGCTGACCGCACGACCGAACGCAGACACAAGTGCAGTGGTGACGGCGGTCCTCGGGCCCTTGATCGAGTCGGCCAATGCGCACATTCTGGAGGGCCTGTCGGCATTCATCGCGACCGGTACGGCCACCGCTGCAGCGGCGCAATTGCATGTGCATCCGCAGACCCTGCGCTATCGACTGCGCCGGGCTCAGGAACTGACCGGCCGGGATCCGCGTTCGGCGTGGCATCGGTTGGCGCTGGACACCGCGATACAACTACGCCAACTCGGTTTACCCGGCTCGGCTGAATTCGGCGTCGCCGGTGGTCATGCGCACACGCGCCCATGACTGATTACTCGAGCCCAGGTCGTCGATCCCAGGATCACCGACAGGCGGGATCTAGCGATTCAGTTGATGTTCCACGACTCGACAGCATCGAGTCGCCGGCCTTCGGAGTCGTACGTGTAAAAGCCTTCACCGTCCCCGAGACCGGTCTTTCCCGCGTCGATACCCTTTTGCAGTATGTCGGCAAATTTGACCTGATCCTCGCCACCGTGTGCGCGCGCGATATGTGCTGCGACGTTGAAGCCGACAGTGTCGTATATCTGGAACGGACCGGCGGGTGCCCCGGTGGCTATGCGCCACACGTTGTCGATGTCCGCCGGATTGGCAACCCCGCCGACGTAGAGGTTGGCTCCCGCTTGCAGCAGCGGGATCAGAAGACTGTTCAGCACGTATCCAGGAATTTCCTTTCGGACCGGAACGGGAACGAGACCGATCTCCGAAGCAAAGCTCAGGACGACATCGAAGTAGACAGGATCTGTTGCAGCAGTTGCCATCACCTCACCGGTGTTGTACCGCCACACGAGATTGGCGAAGTGCAATGCGAGAAACTTTTCCGGCCGCCCGGTGGCCTCGGCGAAACTGCTGGGCAGTAGCGACGACGAGTTGGTCACGAAGACAGTTTTCGGCGGGGCGGACGCGCCGATATCCGACCAGACCTTCTTCTTCAGGTCGAGATCCTCCGGAACTGCTTCGACCACCAGGTCGGCGTCCGAAACAGCCTCCGCGACGCTGGTGGTGGTCGTGATGGATTCGATGGCCTTGTCGAAGCGCGCCTCGTCGAAAGTCTTCAGGTCACGCTTGTAGTATCCGCGCATCCATTCCCAGCGGTCCGGCAGCTTGGCCAGAAGTTCGTCGGAAATGTCGTATCCCACAACGGTTTTTCCGTGGTAGGCAGCCTGCATCATGATCTGTGAACCGAGCACTCCGGTTCCGAATACGGTCACGTTCTCAACATCGGACATAGACGACACACTTCCCTTTATCGAGTCACTGGTTTCCCGCTCCCCCAGTTCTACCGCTGAGCGCGGAGCCACCGTCTCGTGGGGTCCAACAGCGGATCGACTCGACCGACAACAGCGCTGTGCACTCCACAGCATCGACGGCTCACGCATACTCGAACGATGGCTGTCGATCCCCGCGGAAGAGACCTGAAGCGCTACCTCGAAGAAGATCCCGGCGGTCCGGTGGTGATGCTCAACCTGCTTCGGTTCGCCGAGGGTGGTCGCGACTCCTACGCAGAATATGCGAAAGCACTGGACGAGACTTTCCTCTCGCGCTACGGCGCGACGGTGCTGTACGCGGGCGACGGTTCGACCGCACTTGCCGCCGAGGACGGGCAGGCCTGGGATGCAGTACTCCTGGTCCACTACCCGTCACGTAAGGCGTTCAGCGAGATGGTGGCCGATCCCGAATATCAGACGGTGACGGCGTTACGGACCGCCGCGTTGAAGGAGGCGGTTCTGCAGGCCACGATTCCGTGGTCGTGAATTCGACCTTGGGCTTCGCATCGTGTTCGCGCCGCCGGGCCTCACGGCGTTGCGAGCAACTTACTGCGGAACAGATCGAGTACCTGGTCCAGAGCCTGCCGCGTCGGCTGACCAGGCTCGTCGATGAGTCCTTCCGTCACGACGGAGTGCGGCGGTCCGAAGGCTTCCGGGTTGAACGAGGAGTCGGGCAGTTCCACCGACACGAATGCGTCGCCGAGTTGTTCCCTCAGAAACTCGAACCGTGCAGGGGGACACATCTTGTCGCCCTGAAACCGCATACCGAGAACAGTGAGATCTCCCGCAGCACAACGACTTTTCACCTTCGAAAGGTCGCCGGCACTGATGTCGATGGAACGACTGCGCGACTTCGATGCCGCGAACGGTAGTGACGGTTGCGAGAGCACCGGTGCGATCAACCGATCGTCCGCCGCCATGGCGAGAGCGAATCCGCCGGTGAAGCACATTCCGATCGCACCGACGCCCGGGCCGCCGCACCGCTCGTGCTCCTGCGCTGCCAGGGCTCGCAACCACACCACGATGCGCGACGACTTGCCGGTGGCCAGGATGGTGAATTCGCGACTGATGCACGCAGGCACCATGGCACGCGAGAGGGTGGCAACGGTTCCGAGCACTCCAAGAGGCGCGGCCAGAGGATCTTTGCCATCGACGCCGAACAGGTGGGGAACAACCGCGGTGCATCCGATGCCCGCAACCGTCCTGGCGAAGTCAGCGACTTTCGGCGTGATGCCCGGCATTTCGGACATCACGATGACCGCCGGCCCGGTGCCGATTCGATATACGGGGGCTGTGCGCCCGTCTGCGGTGAACTCGGTTCGTTCGAAGTCGGCCAACGTGTCATCGGTCATGGAAGTACGTCCTTCTCGGGAGAGTCGAAGTCGTTCTACCGCGAGTACTCGCGCAGCAGGAGGTAGAGCGGTGCGGCGAAACAGATTCCCACCGAACCGGTACCGACGGGCACCAGCCACCAATGCTTGACGCCGTTGTCCTTCGAATCCCAACGTGACCAGAGCCCGAATGCAACGCTGGTGATACCGAGATCGGCCGTCAATGCACGATTCGGCGTCGACGCGACCCACTCGGCGAAGAAGGCACCTGCACTGTCTCGACTGACGCCGTGCTCCTTGAAGTACGTGACGACGAAGGTGTTGGGGACGACGAAGCCGATGACGGTCAGCAGCAGCAGGAGGCGTCGACGAGTGGCGTCTGCGGTTCTCATGACCTCAACGTAGAGCACCGCGCAACACCACCGGCGTGTCGCTCGATTCGACCGAGTCGGCCGGTCCGAGTCAGACGTCCTCGAGCCGGATGCCTTTGGTCTCCTTCATGTAGAAGCAAGCGACTCCGGTCAGGGCAGCGAGGAACATGATGTACACGCCGAACACCCAACCCAGGTCCAACCCGAGGAACAGCTGGTTGAGATACGGTGCCGTTCCGCCGAACACCGCAACCGAGAACGAGTAGGCGAATCCGATTGCCTGCGTTCGGAGTCGGGTGGGAAAGCTCTCCGACAGTGTCGACGACAGAATCGAGGCCGGGACGGCAATCACGAGCAACGCCACCGTCGACGGGAGTAGCAGTGTCCACCACTGCGTCGAGATCAGCATCGTCAGCGGGATCTGCAGCACGAACATCAACACTGCGAATGCCGCCAGCATCGGCCGTCGGCCGATCGAATCCGAAAGACGACCGAAGAACGGTAGCGACACCAGCGCTATCAACTGCGCGATGACGAGCATCCAGTAGGCGGTGTCCGGGTTCATCCCGCGCTGCGTGATGGCGAACGTCGAGACGTAGGACGTCCAGGTGTAGTGCGCCGCCGTGATTCCCGACGTCATTCCGATCATCAACACGATCGCTTTCACGACGGTCTTACGCGCGATCGGTTCTTGTTCGACCTTGTTCTGCTCCGAGTCGAACACCTCGCTCTCGTCCATGTTCTTGCGCAGATAGAGAGCGAACAGCGCGAGGAGTGCCCCGAGGAGGAAGGGAATGCGCCAACCCCATTGCCCGACAGCGGAGTCCGACAGTGTGGAGGTGATGACGCCACCCACGGTGTACGCCAGAGCCGATCCACCGAAGATGGCGACGAACGCGACGCTGCCCCACATGCCACGTCGGTTCGGTGGTGCGATCTCACCGACGTAGGAGTACGCCGTCGCCGACTCGCCGCCGTGCGCGAAACCCTGCATGACGCGTGCGAGCAGCAGCAGTACCGAGGCCCAGGCCCCGATCGCACCGTAGGTGGGCATGATGCCGATCAGCAAGCTGCCGGTTGCCATCATGAGCATCGTGGTGACGAGGACGAACTTACGGCCCTTCTTGTCCGCGATCCGTCCGAACACGATGCCGCCGAGAGGCCGCATCAGGAATCCGACGGCGAACACCGCCAGCGTGGACAGCAATGCCGAGACAGGATCGGCCTGGCTGAACATGGCCGCCGCGATGAACGGCGCGAACACTGCATAGGCACTCCACTCGTACCATTCGAGTACGTTGCCGATCGTGCTGGCGAACAACGATTTCTTCCGCGAGGAGATGTCCGGTGCCGAGCGGGTGTCGCGCGATGATCCGACAGTCATGGAGTGCCACTTTCGATCGAATAGTCGTTCACAGGAACAGGTTTGAGTGCTGCACGTCGAATCTTCCCGGTCTGCGTCTTGGGAAGTTCGTCGATGATGTGGATAAATTTCGGACGCTTGTACGCGGCCAGTCGTTCACGCGCGAAGGCCATCAGTTCATCCGGCGTCGTGGTGGTGTCACGCCGGAGTGACACGTACGCCACCACCGATTCCCCTTGATAGTCATCCGGCCTGCCCACCACAGCGGCCTCGAACACCGCTGAATGTTCGTAGAGTGCATCTTCGACCTCTCGGGGCCACACTTTGTATCCCGACACGTTGATCTGGTCCTTGAGCCGGTCGACGAGATACACCCAGCCGTGTTCGTCGATGATTGCCACATCTCCCGTGCGCAGACGTCCCTCTGGCATCGTCGACTCGGACGCGTCGGGATTGCGCCAGTAGCCCGAAACCACCTGCGGACCCGAGATCTCCAGTTCCCCTGCAAGTCCCGGGGGTGTCGGCCGGCCCGAAGGATCGAGCGTTCGTAACGTCACGCGCGGAAGAGGCAACCCGACGGACAGTGAACCGCTGGCCGCGTCCACCGGCGCGCGCACGCCGGGTGGCACGGCAATGACTCCCGCCGTAGTTTCGGTCATCCCGTATGCGTTGTGGATGTAGCAACCGAATTGGGACTCGAACGCGGCAACGGTGGCGGGCGGAATCGGTGCGCCTCCGGAATACAACGCCTTCACCGACTCGAAGTGGGCCCTCGTCGCACCCTCGGTTGCGGAGATCGCGTTGAACACCGTGATCGAACCGATGGTGTAGGTGACACGATGCTCGACGAAAGCGTCGAGAGTGACTGCCGCGTCGAAACGATGCGCGAACACGAGCATGCAGTCGCGGATCAGGGCCACCGCCGCGTCGAGCATCGCGCCGGTGATGTGAAACAGCGGTGCGACGGCAAACACGACGTCGCCGTCGTCGAGACCGGCCCGTTCCCCGAAATCGAGGGCAGTCGCGAAGGCGTTCGCGTGCGAGATCTGCGCGCCTTTCGGCGGACCCGTGGTTCCTGACGTGTAGGCCAGTAGCGCGAGATCGTCCGGCTTGGGATCGAACCCGGGGAAAGATCGACCGCGGTAGCGGTCGATCAGACCCATCAGATCGTCGTCGGGCCGTGGTGTCACGCGTGACGTCGACGCAAAGACTCGTGGGTCGTCGCGTGTCTGCAGGTCCAGTCCGCTGGTGCTCACGAGCAGTCGAATCGAACTGCCGCGCAACGTCGCCCCCACAGAATCGAGATCGTGTTCGTCGCAGACGAGCGCGACAGGTTCTGCATCGTCGATCAAGGTGCGAAGTTCACGGTTGCGGTACATCGGGTTGAGGATCAACGCGACCGCCCCGATCTTCCACAGCGCGAGGAACGTCAAGGCGTACTGCGGAATGTTCTGCAGATAGATGCCGACGCGATCGCCCTGTGACACTCCTCGATCGAACAGTGCGGCGGCAAGTGCATCGGACGCCTCGTCCACCTCGCGCACCGTGAGCACCGCGTCGAAGTACGCCAGCGCCGGCCGGTCCGGGGTGTCGGCGACCCGGTTACGCCAGGCGTCGAGAACAGTTGCAGGCCCGGTCGCGCTGTCGAGGGTCATGAACGGCCCTTCCGCTCGAGCAGACTTTCGGCCCACGTGGACCGACCGAACACTCGTTCGGTCTGCTTTCTCGATAGTGTTGCGGATCACAACTTTGGTGTCAACCCGGTGCGTAACCCCCAGCCCTGCTCGCGCTGCCCTCTACGGTGATCGCATGACCTCCATCGACGACTGGCGAACGTACGACGGCGCGGCACTGTCCCCAGCGCTGGCGTCGGCCCTGCAGATCTTCGTCGAGCAGGGTTACCACGGCACGTCGGTGCGGCAGATCGCCGCGGGTGCCGGCTTGTCGGTTCCTGGCCTGTACCACCACTTTCCGTCGAAGCAGGCCCTCCTGGTCGGCATCATGAATGCGTCGATGGACGAACTGCTGGACCGAACTCGGTCGGCCATGGGCGGGGCGGGTTCGTCGCCGAAGGAACGATTCGACGCGGTCGTGGAGTCCTTGCTGCTGTTCCACATCCATCGCCGCGATGCCGCGTTCGTGTGCTCCACCGAGATTCGCAGTCTCGAGCCGGCAAACCGCGCCGCCTACATCGCCAAGCGCGACGAAGAGCAGCGGTTGCTCGACGCGATCGTCACAGAAGGAGTCGAGTCCGGGGTCTTCGACACCCCGCACCCGGCAGATGCCGGCCGGGCCGTCACCACGATGTGTATCGGAGTGGCCACCTGGTATCGACCCGACGGTCCGCTGACGCCGGCCGAACTGGTCGAGGTGTACCTCGATATCGCACGCCGAACGGTCGGTGCTGCTACCGGCCGGGGCACTGCGCACGGGACGTGAGTTCCTTGACCGGAACCGGCGTATATGTCAGTCTTCAATCAACCGAGCGAGTGTTCGGTCGGTATCGACCAGGGAGTGCAGAATGGCCATCGACCTCACCTTCGACGCAGACGTCGAGAAGCTGATCGACCGAACGCGTACGTTCACCCGGGAGTACGTACTTCCGATCGAGGATCGATTTCTGGGCAATATCGCCGATGCAGGCGGCGACGTCCTTCGGGTCGAGATGCAGTCCGCAGCCAAGGATGCGGGCGTGTTCGCACCGCATGCACCCGTCGAATACGGCGGGCACGGTCTGTCGATGAGCGACCGCGCACCGGTGTTCGAGGAAGCGGGCTACTCCCTGTTCGGCCCCATCGCACTCAATCTCGGCGCGCCCGACGAGGGCAACGTCCACATGCTGGCGCACATCGCATCACCGGCACAGAAGGATCAGTTCCTTGCCCCTCTTGCCCGCGGCGACCAACGATCGGCATTCGCGATGACCGAGCCGGCACCGGGTGCCGGCTCCGATCCCTCGGCCCTCACCACCGCGGCCGAACGAACCGACGGTGGATGGAAGATCAACGGGCACAAGTGGTTCATCACCGGAGCCGACGGCGCTGGATTCTTCATCATCATGGCCCGTACATCCGGAAAGCCGGGTGACCGAGGCGGAGCCACGATGTTCCTGGCCCCGGCCGACACACCGGGCATCACGGTCGGCCGTCATATCGGCACTCTGGACAAAGCCATGATCGGCGGGCACTGCGAGGTGTTCTTCGAGAACGTCTTCGTGCCCGACGAGAACGTTCTCGGAGCCGTCGACGAGGGCTTCGCCTACGCCCAGGTGCGATTGGGGCCCGCCCGCATGACCCACGTGATGCGGTGGCTCGGAGCCTCGAGACGGGCGCACGACATCGCTGTCGCCCAGGTGGCTCAGCGCGAAGGGTTCGGCGGCAAGCTCGGCGATCTCGGCATGATCCAGAAGATGGTCGCCGACAACGAGATCGACATCGCCGCATCCCGTGCCCTGTTGGTCAAGGCCTGCTTCGAGCTGGATCGCGGCGGCCACGCGAGCAACGAAACCTCCATCGCCAAGACGTTCGCCGCCGAGGCAATATTTCGTATCGTGGATCGCAGCATTCAGATGTGCGGTGGGCTCGGGGTATCGGACGACCTGCCACTGGCACGGCTTTCGCGCGAAGTACGTCCGTTCCGGGTCTACGACGGCCCGTCCGAAGTGCATCGCTGGGCCATCGCCAAACGAGCGGTCGGGGCCGCGAAGCGCGCCGCACAGGAGCAGTCATGAGCGACCTACCGGGCATGAATCGCGTTGCTCTGGAACGATTCCTGCGTGCCGAGGGCATCGATGTCGACGGTGAGCTGACGGTCGAGATGATCAGCGGCGGTCGCTCCAACCTGACGTACAAGGTGTACGACGACACCTCGACGTGGGTGGTTCGTCGGCCCCCGACCAGTGGCCTGACCCCGTCGGCGCACGACATGGCCAGGGAGTGGGCAGTGACCGACGCGCTCGCGTCCACCGCGGTGCCGGTGGCCGAGACCGTGGCCTTCGACCGAGACGGTGCCGTACTCGGTGCTCCGATGACGGTGGTCCGTTTCGTTCCCGGGCGCGTCGTGCGAACACGCGAGGATCTGCGCGATCTGACCGACGAGCAGGTCGCAGACAACGCCGCCGAATTGGTGCGGGTGCTCGCCGAGCTGCATGCCGTCGATCCTGCGGCCGTGGGTCTCGAAAAGTTCGGTCGCCCGGACGGTTTCGTTGCTCGCCAGGTCGCCACGTGGGCGCGTCAGTGGCAAACGGTGAAGACACGGGAGCTACCCGACGTCGACCGACTTCACCGCGCCCTCGAAGCTGCGGTGCCCACCACATCGACGGCGTCCATCGTGCACGGCGATTTCCGAGTCGACAATACGATCCTCGATTCCGAGGACGTCAGTTCTGTTGCGGCCGTGGTGGACTGGGAGATGTCCACACTCGGCGATCCGTTGACCGATGTCGCGCTGATGTGCGTGTACCGGCAACCCGTGTTCGATGCGGTTCTCGGTGCCGACGCAGCCTGGACGAGCGACCGCTACCCCTCGGCGGCGGATCTGGTGCAGCAGTACGCTGTTCGATCGGGCCGCGAGGTGGACAACTGGGGCTTCTATGTGGCGTTGGCCAACTTCAAGCTCGGTGTGATCGGTGAGGGCATCACCCATCGGGCACTGTCGGGCTCCGATACCGGTGCCGGAGCACGCAAGGCCGCCGAAGCAACTGGAGAATTCATCGCGGCCGGCCTCCGAGCACTGTCGGAGGCCTGACCGCAATACTGTTGCTACGCAGCTTCTCTCATGATACCGATGTGGCGAACGATTCCGGACAGGGCCGGAAGCTCCTGAGGTGCGGACCAGCCGCTCAGGTCGGCGCTGTCGGAGTAGAAGTACTTCTGGTTCGTGTAGTCGTCGTAGTACAACCGCCAGGTGCCGTCGGGCAACTCGACGACGGCGGGCCCTTCCTTGAAGGGACCGAAATCGCGGAAGGTGAGGTCCCGAACGTAGGGACCGCCCAGAGCGGGTGCGATCCAGTGTTCGATGACCTTGTTGCTCTCACCTTTGGTGAATGCGTGGTAGGTCGACCCGTCCTTCACCACCGTGGTGTCGATGTGGTCGTTGACGATTCCCACCAACGGAACCGGCGAGCTCCACGTCGTCAGGCCGGGATCGGTCGCCGTGATGAGATACGGCACGAACCCTCCGCCGGCAGACAACGACACGATGATGCTGACGCGGTCGCCCTCGACGAACCACTCCGGTGCCCACGCCTTGGTCGTGAACGGCGACAGCGACGGGAGTTCCGAGGACCCCGCCGAGCCGGTACCCGCCCCGGTACCGGGCAGCAGCAGGCAGCAGAACGGGATCGGAAGGTTCTGCAGAAATTCCCAATCGACACGATTCGCGCTGCGCGCGAAGCCGATTTCCGCACCGCCGCCCGTCGTGTACGTCACGTAGTACATACCGTCGGCGGCTCGGAAGATGCTCGAGTCACGAACCACACCGGAGGGCGGGGTGTATGCGGCGGTCTTCACCGTGGTGAAGTCCGTTCCGTTGCTGGACTGGTACACGTCCATGTTGCGATCGCTGTCGTTGCTGAAGGCCACCATGGTGTACGTCACCGCAGGCGCAGCTGCCGCCGTCCCTGCTGCGCCGAACAGCATTCCGACGGCGGCGACGAGCGTCATGGGAACGACGAGTGCGCGCTTGCGCAGGGTCCTGATCACCGCTGAAGTATGTACGACGCACGAGTCCCACGAGCAACAACAGTGAACAGTCGTGCCTGTTCGTTACCGAATCTACGACTGCGCCGAGTACTGCGATACCGGCTTGGACTGATACATCTCGTGGTCGGCATCGTCGAGAATGTCCAAGGCAGTGCGAGGATCACCACTGCCGACGGTCACGCAGCCGATACTGGCGGTCACCGTCAGTTCTCGGTCTGCGGTCGCGATCGGGGTTGCGAGTTCCGCCCGGACGTCGTCCGCCTCCGACCCCACACTGCACGGCACCACAGCCACGAATTCGTCACCGCCGATGCGTCCGACGAATGCGTCGTCGGGCAGAGCCCGCGTCAAGCGCGCGGCCACGATCCCGAGCACGGCATCACCGACCGTGTGTCCGTGCAGGTCGTTGATGGTCTTGAAGTTGTCGAGGTCGATGAACAACACCGCCATGGCATCCTCCCGACTCGACCGGGACAGCTCCTGGTCGAGCCGCGCCAGAATCAGTGGGCGATTGGGAAGCCCGGTGAGGTCGTCGTGTGTCGCCGCATGTTCGAGCTTCATGCTCGTCCGATAGGCATCGGTGACATCGACGAACGTTGCCACGATCGAGGGTGACGGGCCGCCGAAATTGAGCATGGTCGCAGTCAGAGACAGCCAGAAATGTCGACCGTCCCGTCGGCGTTCGACTCCGATCACCGACTGGCTGGGCTTCCCGGTCCTGCCGGTGACGGCCACGGGGTGTTCGAGTCGCCGAATGGGTTGCTGATCGGTGCCGTACACCCGGAAGGGCAGCACAGCGGACTGTCCCGCCGTCGCCGATCCCACCTGGATGTCGAGGATCGTCTTCGCTGCGAGGTTCGCCGACGTGATGCGCCCGGCGTGGTCGAGTACGACGACGCCTGCCTCCAGTGATTCCACCACGGCGGTGTAATGCTCCTCGGCCCGGCGGACGGCACTCTGGTCGGCGCAGACCAACACGTACCCGTCGGGCATCTGAGCCGCGGAGACCACCATCGCCAGCGCCGTCCCGTCCGCGCGCAGATGCGAGTCCCACAGCCGGCCGCCGGCCGCGAGGATGGCCACCGGGTCGCAGGGCACCCCCACCGCGTTCGATACGGAGAGGCCGAGCACATCTGCTGCGCGCCGTCCGTAGACCGACTCCGCGGCCGGATTCCAACTGGACACGACGCCGTCGGAGGACACCCCCACGATGGCGTCGCTGACATGATCGACCAGCGCAGCTTGATACTGCAGCGCCTTCTGTGCGGCCTTGTGTTCGGTCAGGTCGCGCAGGATGACCTGAAATGCGGGTTCTCCGTTCCACACCGTGCGGACCGAGACCGCCTCCATGGTCAGAGTCGATCCGTCGAGGGCGAGCACCTCCGCCTCGGAGGCCGAACTGGCGGTTCCGTGCACGTCCAGGGCGGCGATACGCTCGAGCATCGGCCCGATCGACTCGGCCGCGATGAAGTCCGTGATCGGACGGCCCACCACCGCACCGAGACGGTCGGCGCGCAGATACCGGAGCCCTGCAGGGTTGACATAGACGAGGTTGCCTCGCCTGTGGACGACGATCGCGTCCGGCGAGTGTTCGATCAGAACCCGATAGCGATCAGCGAGACCGGGCGACCCGGGATCGGCTTCGGGGTCGCCGACGACGTCGCGCTCCCCTGGGGCCATCTGCGGTCCTCGCGTTCGTAGGCGGTCGGTCGACACTCGATTCAACCACTTCTGTGGGCCGAGCCGGAATTTTCTGCGCGGTTCGATGCCTATGTCCGTTTTCCGGCTGGACCCAGTGCTTGTTTGCGGGGCTAAATCGAGGAACCAGCCGAAAACGGCTCGTACAACTCGAGAAGGAACGGGAAATCGATCATGACATCTCACGGCATCGACATCAGTGGGATCGGCGCAGTGTCCGGCTACGGCTGGGGTACGGCCGCGTTGTGGACCGGTCTGGCCAGCGGTAAGGCTGCCGCCACCTTGCACCACAACCGGTCGCAACCGGACCGCAACCCGGTCTGGCTTGCGAAAGTGCCCGACGGCGGGCAGACGAACGACGGCACCAGCCGCTTCGGGCGCGCACTGCGCGGCGCAGCACGCGAGGCCATCGACGACGCACTTGCTCGTGGCTGGCGGCCCGGTCGGCGCGTCGGTCTGGTGCATGCCGTCGTCCTGGGTGAAGTGGACGAGTGGCGCAACTTCTACCTGGAGGACGGCGGTTCGCGGCGGGTGCGTGACTACCTGACGCTGATGCCGTCGACTCCGGTATCACTGCTCATGCAGGAGCACGGCTTTCACGGCCCGGCGATGAACGTCTCGGCCATGTGCGCGTCGGGCAATGCCGGCCTACTCACCGCCAAGATGTGGCTCGACACCGGCTTCGTCGACGACGTCGTCTTCGTCGCCACCGATCTGTCTCTGACACCGGAGAACATCGAGCATTTCGTCGCGCTCGGCGTCGGGGTGGTCGACGTGGAACCTCAGGAGGGCTGCCGACCGTTCCAGGAAGGAAGCCGCGGGTTCGGAATGGGCGAAGCAGCAACAGCTTTCGTACTCACCAACCGTAGCGATGCTGCGTACGCCCGGGTACTGGGCGGTTCGATGACTCACGACGCGTTCCACGCGACGTCCATCGACCCGGCCCTTACCCAGGTGCGCGACTGCTTCGAAGCCGCCCTGACGGACGCCGGTGTCACGGCACGGCAGGTGCGCTATCTCAATGCGCACGGGCCAGGCACCGCTCAGTGCGATGCCGCAGAAACGGAGATGCTGAAGACGGTGCTGGGCTCACACGCGCAGGTGTATTCGGTGAAACCGCTGACCGGGCACTGCCAAGGAGCGGCGTCGGCCGTCGAAACCATCTCTGCCGTCATGGGATTCGATCGCGGACTGGTTCCCGCGGCCCCGCAGGTCTCCGACGGACACCCACTGTTGCTCGACGGATTCACAGCCGCCGAGCCGGGGCTGACGATGAAATCCTCCCTGGGAATGGGAGGACACAATTCGGTGGTGGTGCTGGCTCCTGCGTGAGCGACGGTCGGCCGGATGGTTCGCGCGCCCGCACCGTCACGGGCGCGCGAGCCCGTTCAGATCGACACCCCGGCCCCGCAGATTCCGCATTCCTCGAATTCGACGCGTTTCCACCGCGCAACCGGAACGAAGAACAGCGTGAATTGCTGGTATTGCTTCATTCTCGCCCACTGGGTCGTGTTGTGGCACCGCGGGCAGTTTCGCGTTGCGCCAGGGCCGACGTGTTTGCGCTTGCTGCCGAATCCGAAGAGTAGGAACATCATCCCAGCATAGGTGGCTCGAACAGGTGCCGGACTCTGCGCAGCAGTCGTTCGAGCCACCCTCGCGTTTCGAGGCGTCGGTGGCTCGAAACGAATGCTGGGCCGAACGCTGTCAGCTCGCGATCATGCCGTGCGGGTCGATGACGAATTTCTGTGCGACTCCGCTGTCGAATTCACGGTAGCCGCGTGGTGCGTCGTCGAGAGTGATGACCGTTGCGTTCACCGCCTTTGCAATCGAAACTCGTTCTTTGAGAATGGCATTCATCAGTTCTCGGTGATAGCTCATCACCGGGCACTGCCCGGTGGCGAACGAGAGCGACTTCGCCCAACCGGTGCCGAGACTGAGCGAGAGCGCGCCACGCTGTGCGGCCTCGTCCACGCCGCCCGGATCGCCGGTGACGTAGAGCCCGGGAATTCCGATGCCACCGCCCGCCGTGGTGATGTCCATGAGCGAATTGAGCACCGTGGCAGGTGCCTCGTGGGACGAGTCTCCGCCGTGCCCGCGGGCCTCGAATCCCACCGCGTCCACCGCAGCGTCGACCTCCGGGACACCGAGGATCTGTTCGATCTGATCCTGCGGCGCGCCCTTGCCCACGTCGACGGTCTCGCAACCGAATGTTCGCGCCTGTGCCAGCCTGTCGGCGTTCATGTCGCCGACGATCACCACCGATGCGCCCAGCAATTGTGCGCCGACTGCGGCCGCCAGACCGACCGGGCCCGCACCCGCGATGTACACCGTCGCACCGGGTTTCACGCCCGCGGTGACCGCGCCGTGATATCCGGTCGGGAAGATGTCGGAGAGCATGGTCAGGTCCAGGATCTTCTCCATCGCCTGATCCCGGTCCGGGAACTTCAGCAGATTGAAGTCCGCATACGGTGCCATGACGTATTCGGCCTGCCCACCCACCCAACCGCCCATGTCCACGTAACCGAACGCAGAGCCAGGTCGATCCGGGTTGACGTTGAGGCAGATACCGGTCTTGCGCTCCTTACAGTTTCGGCACCGTCCGCAGGCGATGTTGAACGGAACGGAGCAGATGTCGCCGACCTTCAGAAATTCGACGTCTCGCCCGACCTCGACGATCTCGCCGGTGATCTCGTGCCCCAACACCAGACCCTCGGGTGCCGTCGTGCGTCCACGGACCATGTGCTGGTCGCTGCCGCAGATGTTGGTCGAGACGACCTTCAGGATCACGCCGTGTTCGCATTTACGGCCGACATTGGCCGGATTCACGCCGGGGCCATCGGTCAATTCCAGGCCCGGAAATGCGATGTCCTGAACCTCGACTTTGCCTGGTCCGGCGTACGTCACTGCTCTGTTGTCTGCCACGATTTCTCCTGTTCGACGGTGTCCGGCTGCGATCGACAGACCGAGCTCCCCTGCGCACCAACTGTTTTCATCTCATCGAGCCAGTCGATACGCAGTGAAGTGGCCTGCATCACACCATAGTATGCGCACCTACGAATACACGGTGTGTCGCCCGCCGCACGAAGCAATCCGGGGGCCGATCTCACTCCACGGAGCTATCGTCGACCGGTGCCCACCGACGACGCTCACAACGAGACCATCACCATCGGAAGTTCGCCCGGGGTGGAGGTGGAGGTACTCCCCTACGGCGCGACCATGCAACGAATGTCGGTGACCGGAGGAGACGGCGAGCGCCGCGACGTTCTCGTCGGCGTGGCGGGCGAGCGCGAGCTTCGTTCGTCCACCGCCTATTTCGGCTCCACCGTCGGCCGGTACGCCAACCGGATCAAGGACGGCCGGTTCGAGATCGACGGACAAGCGGTGCAACTGACGATCAACGACGGCACCAACCACCTGCACGGCGGAACCGACGGCTTCGACTCACGACCCTGGACGGTGATCGGCCGATCACCGGATTCGGTCGAGTTCGAGTTGATCAGCCCCGACGGCGATCAGGGCTACCCGGGCGAAGTCCGTGCGCGGGCCCAGTTCTCCGTCACGACCGATCGCGTGCGGTTGGAGTCGACGGCGACGACCACCGCGCCGACGGTGGTGAACCTGACGTCGCACGCTTATTTCGATCTCTACGGCCACGGTATCGACGATCACACCCTGCAGGTGTTCGCCTCGACGTACACCCCGGTCGATGCCGAGGGAATTCCGACCGGTGCCGTCGATTCCGTCGACGGCACCGCGCTGGATCTGCGCAGGCCCGGACGGGTCGGAGACCTGGCCCGAGCCACTCATCCGCAGCTGCGGACCGCCCGCGGTGTCGACCACAACTTCGTCGTCGACGGTACGGGGCTTCGGCGTGCGGCGATTCTCGGCTCCGAGAGCAGCCGGACGGCTCTGGAACTGTGGACCGATCAGCCCGGCGTGCAGGTGTACACCGGCAACTTCCTGGACGGCAGCGACGTGTCTCGGCGCGGCGCGATGCTGCGCCAAGGCGACGGCATTGCGCTCGAACCCCAGCTGTTCCCCGATTCACCGAATCACCCGAACTTTCCCTCTGCGGTGCTGCGACCGGGCCAGACGTACCGGTCCGTGATCGAGTGGAGATTTTCTGCACTTCACGCTTGAGTGAGCGCTCACAAAATTTTGGAATTCAAACGTTTCAAGTCTTGACGTAGCCCGATGTTAACGCTCACACTGTGTTGCACACGTCACACCGGAGTGGCGACATTGAGGAGATCACCATGGCGTCGAAGACAATTTTTGCGGCGAGCGCGCTCATCCTGAGTGGTGCGATCGTCCTGAGCGCGTGCAGTAGCGGAGGCGGCGGCGACGCATCCGGCGGCGGTGACGGTGCAACGGTTCTGGGCTTTTCCCAGGTCGGTGCCGAGAGCGGCTGGCGCACGGCCAACACCACCTCCATCCAGGACGCAGCCAGTGCAGCCGGCGTGGACTTGAAGTTCTCCGACGCGCAGCAGAAGCAAGAGAACCAGATCAAGGCGATCCGCACCTACATCCAGCAGAAGGTCGACGTCATCGCGTTCAGCCCCGTCGTCGAGACAGGATGGGAGCCGGTTCTGCAGGAAGCCAAGCGCGCGAACATCCCGGTGATCCTCACCGACCGCTCCGTCGACACCACCGACGATTCGCTGTACGCCACGTTCCTCGGCTCCGACTTCGTGGAGGAAGGCAAGAAGGCGGGCGATTGGCTGGTGCAGAACAGCGCCACCGCGGACACCACCGGCGACGGCAAGATCAACGTGGTCGAATTGCAGGGAACCACCGGTGCCGCACCAGCCATCGACCGGGCCGAAGGATTCCGCGACGCAATCGGCGGCCAATCCAACATCGCGATCACCGCGTCACAGACCGGCGATTTCACCCGTGACGGCGGCAAGCAGGTGATGGAGTCGTTCCTCAACTCCAATCGGGGCCAGATCGACGTGGTCTTCGCACAGAACGACGACATGGGCCTGGGCGCAATCCAAGCCATCGAGGCCGCCGGACTGGTCCCCGGAAAAGACATCAAGATCATCACCGTCGACGCCGTCAAGGACGGAATGCAAGCTCTCGCGGACAAGAAGATCGACTTCATCGTCGAGTGCAACCCCCTTCTCGGACCGCAGCTGATGGAGCTGACGGACAAGGTCGTCAAGGGCGAGGACGTCCCCAAGAGGGTCGTCACCGAGGAGACCACCTTCACGCCCGATCAGGCGGCAGCAGTACTCGCCGACCGTCAGTACTGAGAGTCGACCGATGAATGCCGACGCCGTTGTCACCACGGATCCGAATTCCACTGCGCAGCAAGACTCTTCTGCGGTGCCGGTTCCGCTGGTGGAGATGAAGGACATCTCCATCACCTTCGGAGCCGTCCGAGCCCTCGACGGGGTGTCGTTGCGACTCTTCCCCGGCGAGGTGCATTCGCTGATGGGTGAGAACGGCGCCGGCAAGTCGACGTTGATCAAGGCACTGACCGGGGTCTACTCGATAGACAGCGGCACCGTCACGATCGACGGCACAGTGCACGAGTTCGCCACCCCGGGCGCGGCCCAGGCTGCAGGGATCAGCACCGTCTACCAGGAAGTCAACCTCCTTCCGAATCTGACGGTCGCAGAGAACATGCTCCTGGGCCGCGAGCCCCGACGCCTACCCGGAAAACTGTTGGGTGCCATCGGCGGCATCGACACCCGAGCGATGAACCGCCGTGCCAGAACGACTCTCGACCGGCTGGGGCTCGACATCGAGCCGTCGTCGGTCCTCGGGGACCATCCGATCGCCGTGCAACAGCTCGTCGCCATCGCCCGTGCAGTCGATGTCGACGCCCGCGTCCTCATACTGGACGAGCCGACCTCGAGTCTGGACAAGGACGAGGTCGAAACCCTGTACTCCGTCATCGAACGGCTGCGGGAAGACGGAACCTCGATCGTCTTCGTGTCACACTTCCTCGACCAGATCTACCGTATCTCCGACCGAATGACGATCCTGCGCAACGGAAAGCTCGTCTCCGAGCGCCTGGTCGCCGACACTCCGCAGTTCGAGTTGGTCGAGTTGATGATCGGGCGAGAACTGGACACCTTGCGCGAACTCGACAGCCGCGAGCCGGTGATCGTCCCCGCAGAACGAACGCCCGTCGTGGAAGTACTCGGGATCGGCCGCAAGGGCGCACTGGAAGCAACCGATCTGCGTCTGCATGCGGGACAGGTCGTCGGCATCGCAGGTCTGCTCGGGTCCGGCCGTACCGAGCTCGCGCGACTGCTCGGTGGAGCCGATCGATCGGACTCCGGATCGATCGAAGTGCATTCGACCAAGCGCAGCATTCGCAGTCCACGCCAGGCCGCCGATCAACGCATCGCCCTCACCAGCGAAGATCGCAAGGCCGACGGTGTCGTGGCCGATCTGACGGTGGCCGACAACATGCTGCTCGCGCTGCAGGCCAAGCGCGGATGGCTTCGGCCCATCCCGCGTTCCACCCGCACCAAGCTGGTGGAGAAGTACATCTCCGCTCTCGACATCAGGCCCGCCGATCCGAACGCGTTGATGCGCAACCTGTCCGGCGGCAATCAACAGAAGGTGCTCCTGGCCCGCTGGCTCATCACCGAACCCGAACTGCTGATTCTGGACGAACCCACACGCGGCATCGACATCGGCGCGAAAGCCCAGATCCAAACTCTGGTGGCCGATCTGGCCGAACGCGGGATGTCCGTCGTGTTCATCTCCGCCGAACTCGAAGAGATCCTGCGCCTCAGTGACCGCATCGTGGTCATGCGAGATCACCGCAAGATCGACGAACGTATCAACGACGGTGTGTCGGTCGGTGACGTGCTCGCCACCATCGCAGCCGGGGTTCGCACCGACGAGCCCGTCGCAGCCACCACATCGACCACCGACAGGAATGTCGCATCATGACCCGCACCCTGGAACCGTCGGCCACCGCGCCGGCACGCGTACGCGCCGCGTTCTCCCAGCCCGTCCTCTGGCCGCTGTTGGCGTTGATTGCCCTGATCGTGGTCAATGTCGTTGTCACACCGGACTTCCTCGACATCAGGATCGAGAACGGTGGCCTGTTCGGAAACGTCGTCGATATCGCACGCAACTCCGCCCCGCTCATTCTGGTGGCCGTGGGCATGACACTGGTGGTGGCCACCCGCGGCATCGACCTCTCGGTCGGCGCGGTCGCGGTGATCGCTGCTGCCGTTGCGTGCACTCGGATAGTCGCGGCACCGGACGAGGGTGCCACGACGACCATGATCATGGCCGTCGTGTGGGCGCTGGCAGCGTGCCTGCTGCTCGGTCTGTGGAACGGGCTGCTGGTCTCGGTCTTCGGCATTCAACCCATCATCGCGACGCTGATTCTGATGGTCGCGGGCCGCGGCCTCGCCATGTTGATCACCGACGGAAACATCACGACCGTCAACAACCCGGCTTTCAGCACGCTCGCGTCGGGAACGCTCCTCGGATTGCCACTGGCACTGATCATCGCGCTCGTGGTGGTCGCGGCGACCGCACTGCTGACTCGGCGGACTGCACTGGGAATGCTCGTCGAGGCCGTCGGAATCAACCCGGAGGCAAGCAGATTGGCCGGTGTCCAGTCGCGGACGATCGTCTGGACGGTCTACGTGTTCGCCGCAGTGTGCTCGGGAATGGCCGGGCTGATCATCGCTGCGAACACCAACTCGGTGAATGCCAACAGTCTGGGCCAGTGGATCGAGCTCGACGCCATCCTCGCGGTCGTCATCGGCGGCACCGCCCTGACGGGTGGTCGATTCTCGATCGCCGGCACGGTCGTGGGTGCCTTGCTCATCGGCACTCTCACCCGCACCATCACCAACGTCGGTATCCCGTCCGAGGCCAACTACCTGTTCAAAGCGGTCGTCATCATCGTGGTCTGCCTGTTGCAGTCACCGCGAGCCCGCGCATCCCTGCGGACGTGGTTCCGCACCGACTCCTCCAAGGCGGTACGACCGTGAGCGACCTTTTGACAGCTCCCCCCACGACGACCGCCGCCGCACCCGGCCCCGCGCCCTCGACCTGGGATCGCGTGAAGCGATACTCGCCACCGACTCGTTTTCTCCCTGTCATCGCCACGTTCGCTCTGTTCGTCGGCCTGTTCGGACTCGGCGAGTTTCGCTACAGCGGCTTCGCCGATCCTCAGGTGTTCCTCTCACTGTTGATCGACAACTCGTTCCTCATCGTCCTGGCGGTAGGAATGACCTTCGTCATCCTCACCGGCGGAATCGATCTCTCCGTCGGGTCCGTCGTCGCACTGTCGACGATGATCGCCGCGCGCACACTGCAATTGGGCTGGCCACCGCTGCTGGTCATGGCCGTGGTGTTGCTGTGCGGCGCCGTGCTCGGCACCGTCATGGGTGTCCTCATCCACTACCTGCAGATTCAGCCGTTCGTCGCCACCCTCGCCGGGATGTTCCTCGCCCGGGGCCTGTGCTACATGATCGGTGTCGAGTCGATCCCGATAACCGACGACACGTTCTCCTCCATCGCATTCGCCGTCATCGAACTACCCGGCGGCTACACCATCACCTGGAGCGTGGTGATCGCGCTGGTCACGGTGGCGATCGCTGCATACGTGTTGGCCTGCACTCGTTTCGGACGTTCGGTTTACGGAATCGGTGGCAACGAAGCGTCCGCGCTGCTGATGGGGCTCAAGGTGGCGGCTGTGAAAGTCGGCGTCTACACGATCAGCGGATTCTGCGCGGCGCTCGCCGGCCTACTGTTCTCCTTCTACGCCCTCTCGGGCTACAGCCTCAACGCCGTCGGCATGGAGCTCGACGCCATCGCTGCGGTGGTGATCGGCGGAACGTTGCTCACCGGTGGGCGCGGGTACGTCCTCGGCTCGCTGGTGGGGGTCCTGATCCTCGGTGCCATACAGACTTTCATCGCCTTCGACGGAACCCTGAGCTCGTGGTGGACGCGAATCACGATCGGAGTGCTGCTCCTGGTGTTCGTTCTCGCCCAACGTCTGCTGACGGCGAGAAAGAGGTGACCAACACAGGGATCGACGGTAAGGCGCCGGTCATGACCGACGTCGCCCGATTGGCCGGGGTATCCCATCAGACGGTCTCGCGAGTCATCAACGGCCAGAACAACTTACGCCCCGAAACCCGCGACCGGGTACAGAATGCCATCGACCAACTGGGCTATCGTCCCAATCGTGCCGCCAGGGCACTGGTCACCAAACGCTCCGCGTCGATCGGAATCATCGGCTCCAAAGGCGGGTTCTGGGGGCCGAGCACCACGCATCGCACCGTGCAGAGCGCGGCACGTGATGCCGGATTCTCCGTCAGCGCAGTCAGTCTCGCAACGCTGACACACGACGAACTCGTCGGCGCACTGCATCACCTGCACGACCAGGGCGTCGAGGGCATCGTGTTGATCGCCGCCACCGACGACGCTGTGGCAGCGGCTCGATCCGAGGAGTCCGTCGTTCCCGTCGTGGTCGTCGAAGGTGACCCCTCCACCTCGACCTGGACCGTGGGCATCGATCAAATCGGCGGCGCTCGGTTGGCCACCCGACACCTGATCGAGGCAGGTCACCAACGGATCGTGCATCTGTCCGGCCCGCAGGGATGGACCGAATCCCGCGGCCGTGAACAAGGGTGGCAGGATGCGCTCGACGAGGCCGGGCTGGCGTGGACGCCGGTCCTCCGCGGCGACTGGTCCGCACGCAGCGGCTACGAGAACGGGCTCCGCCTCGCCGAGGACCACACCGTCACGGCTGCATTCTGTGCCAACGACCAGATGGCCCTCGGCTTGCTGCGCGCCTTCCACGAGAGCGGCCGCCGTGTGCCCGAGGACTTCGCCGTCGTCGGATTCGACGACATCCCCGAGGCTGCTTTCCTGATTCCACCACTGACGACGGTCCGCCAGGACTTCACCGAAGTCGGCAGACGCGCGATCGACGTCCTGCGCGCGGCACTGGACAACACTGGCGCGCCCGAGGCGTCCATCGATCCTGAACTCGTCGTTCGATCGTCCAGCACCACTGCACCGAAACCGACCACAACCGTTGCACCGCAACAAGGAGAATCGCATGTCCAATGACCGCTACACGGTAGGAGTGGACTACGGCACTCTCTCCGGCCGTGCCGTAGTCGTCCGTGTGTCCGATGGTGCCGAAATTGCATCTGCCGTACACGAATACCGCCACGCCGTACTCGAGGAAACCCTGCCCGGCGGTACCGTCCGACTGCCCGACGCGTGGGCTCTGCAGGTGCCGGACGACTATCGCGACGTCCTACGCCGCGCGGTCCCCGCTGCGATGGCCGCCGCGGGCATCGCGCCGGAGCAGGTGGTGGGTATCGGGACCGACTTCACCGCATGCACCATGGTGCCGACCTACGCGGACGGCACGCCGCTCAGCGAGGACCCGCGGTTCGTCGATCGCCCACACGCCTACGTCAAACTGTGGAAACACCATGCGGCGCAGGGGCAGGCCGACCGCATCAACGAACTGGCCGCCCGTCGCGGCGAGAGCTGGCTCCCCCGCTACGGCGGCTTGATCTCCTCGGAATGGGAATTCGCCAAGGCGCTGCAGATTCACGAGGAGGATGCCGAGATCTACGAGGCCATGGACCGGTGGGTCGAGGCGGCCGACTGGATCGTCTGGCAATTGTGCGGAAACTACGTGCGCAACGCCTGCACCGCGGGATACAAGGGCATATATCAGGACGGCAAGTACCCTTCCGTCGATTTCTTGACCGAGCTCGCGCCCGGTTTCGGCGGATTCGTGGCCGACAAACTCGATCAGCCGCTGGGCGAATTGGGGTCGCGTGCAGGCACGTTGACCGCGGAGGCCGCGGCATGGACGGGGCTGCCCGAGGGGATCGCCGTCGCGGTCGGCAACGTGGACGCTCACGTCACGGCGCCGGCTGCGGGTGCAGTCGAGTCGGGCCGAATGGTCGCCATCATGGGAACTTCCACCTGCCACGTCATGAGTTCCACCGTGTTGAACGACGTTCCCGGCATGTGCGGCGTCGTCGACGGCGGCATCGTCGCGGGGTCGTACGGGTACGAAGCCGGCCAGAGCGGGGTCGGCGACATCTTCGGGTGGTTCACCCGCACCGGAGTTCCCGCGTCCTACAGTGAAGCGGCAACTGCCGCAGGCGAGTCCGTGCACGAATACCTGACGCGGCTCGCGTCGGCCCAAGAGGTGGGCGAGCACGGTCTGGTCGCGCTCGACTGGCACAGCGGCAATCGGTCGATCCTGGTCGATCACGAACTGTCCGGCCTGGTCATCGGATCGACTCTCGCGACGCGGCCCGAGGACACCTACCGCGCACTGCTCGAGGCAACGGCGTTCGGTACCCGCGTCATAGTCGAGACGTTCCGCGACAGCGGCGTGCCCGTCGAAGAATTCGTCGTGGCGGGAGGGCTGGCCCGCAACCCACTGCTGATGCAGATCTACGCCGACGTGCTACGAATGCCATTGTCCGTCATCGCGTCCGCACAGGGCCCCGCATTGGGCTCCGCCATCCACGCGGCAGTGGCCGCAGGCTGCTACCCGGACGTGCCGGTGGCGTCGAAATCGATGGGCAAGGTTCGCCGCGGTGCATTCGTTCCGGACGAGTCCCGGTCGGAGGCATACGACTCGCTGTACGAGATCTATCTGGAACTGCACGACCGCTTCGGTCGGGACGTGCCGACCATGCGCCGGCTGCGATCACTTCGACGCGCCGCCCTGACGAGGAAGCTGGAAGCGAAATGACAGTTGTCGACGATGTTCGCGAGGTCGTCGAGGAGATTCGCAAGGACGTGTGCGCACTGCATGCGGAATTGGTGCGCTACGGATTGGTCGTGTGGACGGCGGGCAACGTGTCCGCGCGCGTTCCCGGTCGAGACCTCATGGTCATCAAGCCGAGCGGCGTCTCCTACGACGATCTGACACCGGGCAACATGGTGGTGTGCGATCTGCACGGTCGAGTGGTCGAAGGTGACCACGCGCCGTCCTCGGACACCGAGGCGCAGGCATACGTCTATCGGCACCTCGACCACATCAACGGTGTGGTGCACACTCATTCGCCCTACGCGGTGGCGTGGGCCGCGCGAGGAGAACCCATTCCGGTCGTGACCACGATGTGCGCCGACGAATTCGGCGGCGACATTCCGGTGGGTCCGTTCGCCGTGATCGGCGACGACTCGATCGGGCGCGGCATCGTCGACACCCTCGCAGACAGCCGCTCTCCGGCAATACTCATGCAGAACCACGGCGTCTTCGCGGTTGGCCCGTCGGCCCGATCTGCGGTGAAAGCGGCGGTCATGTGCGAGGACGTGGCCCGATCGGTACACCTGTCTTATCAACTGGGACAACCACTTCCCATCCCCCGCGCGTCGGTCGACGCACTCTACGACCGCTACCAGAACGTCTACGGCCAGCGCTGATCAGCGCCACATTTTTCCACGGAAGGTACATCTCCATGTCCGAAGTATGGTTTCTCACCGGCAGCCAAGGCCTCTATGGTCCCGAGACGCTCGAGCAGGTAGCAGTCCAGTCACGGGAGATCGCAGACAAACTCGACGGCGCACTACCGGTATCCGTCGTCTGGAAGCCGGTGCTGCTCGACGCCTCGTCCATCCTGCGGTGCATGCGTGAGGCCAACGCCGCCGAGGACTGCATCGGCGTCGTCACCTGGATGCACACTTTCTCGCCGGCCAAGATGTGGATCGCGGGCCTGGACGCGCTGGATGTTCCACTGCTGCACCTGCACACCCAAGCCGGAATGTCGTTGCCCTGGTCCACGATCGACATGGAGTTCATGAATCTGAACCAGGCTGCGCACGGTGATCGCGAGTTCGGGCACATCGAGTCCAGGGTCGGCGTACTGCGCACCACCATCGCGGGCCACGTCGACAATCCGTCGGTACGGACGCGGGCGGAGCAGTGGGCGCGCGCGGCACTCGGCCGGGCAGAATTGCGTTCGCTGAAACTGGCCCGCTTCGGCGACAACATGCGCGACGTCGCGGTCACCGAGGGCGACAAGGTGGAGGCGCAGCTGCGGTTCGGCGTCTCCGTGAACACCTACGGCGTCAATGATCTCGTGGACGTGGTCGACAGCGTCGGCGAGTCGGCCGTCTCGGAACTCGTCGACGAGTATCGGTCGCTCTACGACATCGCACCGAGCCTCGACAAGGACGGGGACCGGCACGACTCGCTCCGCTACGGCGCACGCGTCGAAGCGGGAATGCGTCAGTTCCTGACCGACGGTGGCTTCAAGGCATTCACCACCAATTTCGAGGATCTCGGCGGGCTGCGTCAGTTGCCGGGGTTGGCAGTCCAGCGACTGATGGCCGACGGCTACGGCTTCGGCGGCGAGGGCGACTGGAAGACCTCGATGTTGTTGCGCGGCATGAAGGTGATGGCCGAGGGACTGGACGGCGGCACGTCCTTCATGGAGGACTACACCTACCACCTCGTCCCCGGTGAGGAGAAGATCCTCGGTGCACACATGCTGGAGGTGTGCCCGTCCATCACGACGTCTCGCCCCACGCTGGAAATCCATCCACTCTCGATCGGCGGCCGCGAGGATCCGGTGCGGCTGCGGTTCACCGCCGATCCGGGGCACGGCGTCGTCGTCGGACTGTCCGACGTCGGTGAGCGATTCCGACTGACGGCCAACGTGATCGACGTGGTCGAACCCGACGAGGCGCTGCCGAAACTACCCGTGGCATGCGCAGTGTGGGAACCGCGGCCCTCACTGTCGGTCTCGGCCGAATCGTGGCTGACCGCAGGCGCACCCCACCACACGGTGTTGAGCACCGCCATCGGTCTGCCTGTGCTGGAAGCGTTCTCGGACATGATCGGTGTCGAGCTGCTCGCCATCGATTCCGGGACCACGACGCGTGGGTTCCAGCAGACTCTTCGATGGAACGCGGCGTACCACCGACTCGCAGCGAGATTGTGAGCTGGTAGCGCCCACCGTTCAACCGTGTCGAGCGCGGTATTCCTCTTCGGCCCCGGGGTGCAGAGGAATACCGCCCGTCATGATCAGCGAGCGTGCGTCGAGAAATTGGCTGCCGATCGCCTGCCCGGGGACCAGCGCCGACGATCGGTCGAGCAAGACGCTCACCAGTGCGGCGACAACCCGGTTCGGCACATCGGGATGGGCCAACAGCAGATTCGGAATTCCGACGGTCGTCACCTCCGGGTGCGAGCCGTACACGTTCGCCGGAACCGGGACCGCCTCGTACGCGGTGCCGAACACCCGACGCAGGTTCGGAACCAGACTGCCCAGTTCGAGCAACCGGATCTTTTCGCGCGGGTCGGCGAAGGCCGGGGTCGGCAATCCACCCGCCCACATCACCGCGTCGATCTCGTTGTCGGACAACGCGGTCGCGGCGGAACTCATCGACAACCGAACTTCACGAACTGCATCCGGTCCCGAGACGCCGGCCGCGTCGAGGATCCGATGCGAGAGAACCGTCGCCCCCGATCCGGGCGCGCCGGTACTCACCCGTCGCCCCCGCAGATCACTCGCTGAGAAGATGGTCGAGTCCGCCCGCACAGCGACCTGAAAGTAGTTCTCGTAGACGCATCCGACCGCGGCGAGGTCGGTACTCGGGTGGCTGTATGCGGCGTCGATCAGCGTCATCGCCAGTTCGGCACGACCGGAGATCAACGCGTCGAGGTTGTCGAGGGAACCGGATGTCGTGAGCGGCACGACCTCGACCTCCGACAGTCCGGCAGCCGCGTCGGACAACAGGCCGGAGAACTCCCAGAAGAAGCCGCCCACCTCACCCGCCGCCAGGCGCAGTTGCATCGGCGGGTCCGAGGCGCAGGCTCCCATGGCCACCGCGGTCAGCGAAACGACACCGGCCCGCAGAGCTGTTCTTCGAGAGAACAACGCAGCGGGCCGGAGCATGTCACTCACTGTAAGTCGTCACAGGTCACGCGAAGGCCTTGCCCTGCTCCCTGTCGAGGACGGTCTCGGTCTTGTTCCGCAGCACGAAGATGTACACCAGTAGCGAGATGCCGATGACGACGGTCACGTACAGAATGAACCACCCGACGTGCCCACCGTTCTTCGCGGCCTGGTAGATCAACGGAGCGGTACCGCCGAACGCGGAGTTCGCCAGCGCGTAACCGAGGCCGACTCCCAATGCGCGGATGTGCGAGGGGAACAATTCGGCTTTGACGATCGCGTTGATCGAGGTGTAGCCGGTGAGGATGACGTAGCCGACGCAGACCAGCGCCAAGGACTGCACCACCGACGTCGCCGACGGCAAGTACGTGATGAGCACGTAGGTGTAGAGCACGCCGCCGATGCCGAAGAAGACGAGCAGCGGCTTGCGACCGACCTTGTCGCTGATCAACCCGCCGATGGGCTGGAGCAACATCAGGAATATCAGCCCGAACAGGTTGATCCAGGTTCCGGTCATTCCGCGGTCTTCGTACGCTGCCTTGATCATCGAAGGTGCGTTGACGCTGTAGGTGTAGAACGCGATGGTGCCACCGGCGGTCACCATGAAACAGATCACCAGAGCGCGCCAGTGCTTGCCGACCAACTCCTTGAGAGATCCGGACGCCTGGTCGGCACCGCTACGAACTGCCTCGAGCTGATCCTTGGTCAACGACTCGTCCATGCTGCGGCGCAGCCAGAAGACGACCACCGCGGCGACGCCACCGATGAAGAACGCTATGCGCCAACCGAAGTCCTCGATCTGCTCCCGCTCGAAGAAGACCTGCATGAGCAGCAGCGTGACTTGCGCCAGAACGTGGCCGCCGATCAGCGTGACGTACTGGAACGAGGAGAAGAATCCGCGACGCTCACGAGTGGCGGCCTCGGACATGTACGTTGCCGATGCTCCGTACTCACCACCGGTGGCGAAGCCCTGCACCAGACGGCACAGGATCAGAATGACAGCGGCCCACACACCGATGCTCTCTCGGCCGGGGGTGAACGCAATGACCATCGAGCAGGCCGCCATCAGCGAGACGCTGAATGTCAGTGCGGCTCGGCGTCCGTTTCGGTCTGCGTAGCGTCCGAAGAACCAGGAACCGACCGGACGCATCAGGAACGTGACCGCGAAGATGCCGTAGACGTAGATGGTCGAATTCTTGTCCGCCGAATCGAAGAACTGATTCTCGAAATACGTCGCGAAGACGGTGTAGACATACACGTCGTACCACTCGACGAGGTTGCCCGACGACCCACGCAGAGTGTTGTAGACGGCGCGACGGGTGGCTGCGGGAGACGAGACCGGCGGGTTCGCACGAGACGAACCAGCGGTCGAAGTGGCCTCGTTGGCCATGGGCAGGTCCTTCCACAGATAGCTTGCGGGTGGGTCGCCGAACGCATGACGGCAACCGAAGTCCCTCTACTGTGACCCCCGGCACAGCCAGAACCAAGCTGTTTCGAGTTTCCTAACACTCCCTTAGGACAGGGACCCGCTCGAGCCGTGACGCGGGAGCAACAACCGGACGATCAATCCGGACGGTCGATGAGCGTCGACCTCGAGGCGTCCGCCCACACGCTCGATCAGGGCCGCGACTATTGCCAGGCCGAGCCCGGTTCCGGCCCCGTGAGCACTCGATGCCCGAAAGAACCGGTCTGCGATCATCGGCAATTCGGCAGCGGATACACCCGGGCCGGTATCGGCGATCGACACCGCGACGTGATCGTCGCCGGCCCGACAATCGACGTCGACATCCGCTCCCGAACCGGCGTACTTGGTCGCGTTGCTCAGGATCGCGTCGAGCATGCGCACCAGGTCCTCCTCCGGTACCGCAGCAGTGTGATCGGCTCCCGCGTCGGGATCCGCCAGATGGACGGTCAACCCGGCCACTGTCAGTGCGCTCGACCAGAATCGGACTCTGTCCGTGAGCACGAACAGCACGTCGCACCCGGTGTCGCGGTGCAGTACCGGCGTCTCGGCAGCAGCGAGAACGAGAAGATCCTCTACGACGGAGTCGAGCCGATCGACCTCCAGTGTCGTTCGCTGGTGCGCTTCGGTGACCGATTCGGGCACCCGCATTCCCAACACGTCCAGTCGAATTCGTAATGCCGCCAGCGGGTTACGCAGCGCGTGAGCGGTGTCGGCCACCAGACGACGCTGCGCAGCGGTCGCGTTCTCCACATCCTCGGCCATCGCGTCGAACGCGCGCGCGAGCGCTCGGACCTCGGGTGGACCGACGTGTGCGTCCGACTCGATACGTGGCGCGTCGTCGAGGGGACGGCGATCGTGAAAGGCGTCGCCGAACGATTGGACTCGCATCGACAACGACGTCAGTGGACGAACGACCCAGCGCGACAACGCAGCAGCGATCAGCGCCACCGTGGCCAAGATCAGCAGCGCACCGACAGCGATCACCGCCCAACCGATCGCGACATCCCGGCGGGCCGCGTCGGTGGACGCTGCGATCACCACGGCACCGTCGACCTGCGTTCCCCCACCGATCGGCGCAGCCACCAGAACCGACGACGGCGACCACGGCGTCACACTCGACGGAAGGCCACCGCGTTGATTGCGCAGGGCACCGGCCACCGCCTGTTGCACGTCCGTGCGCGTCGTATCCAGACCCGACGCAGCACGCAGACCTCCGGTGCGGTCGACCACCACGATCCCCTCGCCGTACAGATCGTTGTAGCGCTGCACCGACTCTCGGATTCGAGAATCACCCGACTGGTCCTCCCGGGAGCTCAGTTCTGCGAAATACGTTGCAGCGGCAGCTCGATTCTCACCGAATCGTTGGGCGCGTTCGCGCCCCAGCAGCAATCCCAGCGGAATCGAGAGCGCGAGAACGACGACGGCGGAGTAGACCATCAGCACCACGAGAACCCGGCGCCGCACGTCAGCTGTCCCAGCGGTAGCCGAAGCCGCGGATCGTGGCAATGGTCCCGGGTCGGCCGAGCTTGGCACGCAGCGTCGTCATGTGCACATCGAGCGATCGTGAGATCGCCACGTACGCATCGCCCCAGATCGCGTCCATCAGCTGTTCGCGGCTCACCGCTTCACCACGTCGAGTCGCCAGGTGCGCGAGCAGGTCGAACTCTTTGGTGGTCAGCCCGATGTCTCGTCCGTCGACTTCGACACTGCGCCCGACCAGATCGACGACCACGTCGCCCAACTCGAGCCGATCCACCGCCGCATCACTCGTTGCGCTCCGACGCCGCGCCGCCACTTCCAGCCTCGCGTGCAACTCCCCCAACCGAGCGGGCTTGACGACGTAGTCGTCCGCGCCCGCGCGCAGAGCTCGGACCACCGACCGCTCGTCGTCCCGCGCGGTCAGCACCACCACGGGCACCCTACTCAGGGTCCGCAGCTTGCGAAGCGCCTCGAGGCCGTCCATGTCGGGCAGGCCGAGATCGAGGAGAACGACACCCATGCCGTGGTACCCGAGCAGCAGGTCGGCACCGCGGCGCATCCGGACAGGGTCGTGCCCCACCTCGGTCAGCGCGTCCACCAACGCGTCGCCGACGCCGTCGTCGTCCTCCACCACCGCTATTCGCATCGCCTCGAGATTAGGCCACCATCCGCTCTCGCACGCTCGGCGACCGTTGGCCAGGCTTCGAATCAGGGTGATTCGAACCGTCGCTGCACGGACTCGGACGGGTTAGCTTCGGTAACGATGCTCGATTCGTGGTGGACGTCGGTCTGCCAAACAGTGAGGACAGTCGCACCGCATGGCGCTCAACAACGGAACTCTGATCCACCTGGTCGCACGAGAGGGAAAGCAGGACGAGGTCGCCGCGATCCTGGGCGAAGCACTCGGATCGGTGGCGCGGGATCCGCAGACCGCGACGTGGTACGCGTATCGAATCACCAACACCGAGTTCGGAATCTTCGGTTCGTCCGAAAGCAAGGCACCCCTCGGCCAGGACGGCCTTCCGGTGCTCACCCGACTCTCCGACGACCTGCTCGCGCACGCGCCGTCGGTGCAGTCTTTCGACGTGCTCGCCGCCAAGGTCTGATGTCGACCGACCTGCGATGAGCAGCAGGTTCACCCCAGTACCCCGACCCGCTGATCGAAAGAGCCGAACATGAACGCAGGGCCCGACACCGCACGCAAGCAGCTGGTACTGAGCGCTTTCGACATGGCGTGCGTGGTGCACCAGAACCCCGGCATGTGGACCGACGCCGATGACCAGACCCACCGCTACACCGACATCGAGTACTGGGTGGAATTGGCCCAGACGCTGGAAGCGGCGGGTTTCGACATCCTCTTCCTGGCCGACGTCCTGGGGTTCTACGACGTGTACGGCGGCAACCGAGACGCTGCACTGCGTACCGCTGCGCAGGCGCCGGTGGCCGATCCACTGTTGACGATCTCGGCCATGGCCGCGGCGACGAAGACGCTGAGTTACGGTGCGACGGTCTCGTCCACCTACGAGCTGCCGTACAAGTTCGCCAAGACCATGACGACACTCGATCACCTCACCAAAGGCCGGGTGGCGTGGAACGTCGTGACGTCCTACCAGCAGAGCGCAGCAGTCAATCTCGGCCTGACGCAGCAGATCTCGCACGACGAACGGTACGAGATCGCCGACGAGTTCATGGAGGTCTGCTACAAGCTGTGGGAGGGCTCGTGGGAAGAGGACGCGGTGGTGCGCGACCGCGCTCGTGGCGTCTACACCGAGCCGTCCAAGGTGCACGACATCGGCCATGCCGGTAAGTACTTCACCGTTCCCGGTGCGCATCTGGGCGAACCGTCCCCGCAACGCACGCCGTTCCTGTTCCAGGCCGGGGCGTCGGCCCGGGGGCGCAAGTTCGCTGCCAAGCACGCCGAGGCCGTCTTCCTCGTCGGAGTCAACCCCCACGATGTTCGCCCCATCGTCGACCAGTACCGCATGTTGGCCGCCGAGCAGGGACGCGATCCGCGAAGCCTGAAGATCATCATGATGCTCACTCCGATCGTCGCCGAGACCGACGAACTCGCGCACGAGAAGCTGCTGCAGGTTCAGAAGCACGCCCAGGTCGACGCCGCTCTGGCACTGTGGGGCGGATGGACTGGAGTCGATCTCTCGGGAGCCGACCCCGACAAGCCGTTGGATCAGTTCCGAGGCGACGGCATCCGCGCGTTCAGCGACATGCTCACTCGGGTCGACAGCGAATTGGTCTGGACACCACGCAAACTGGCGGAGTGGCTGTGCGTGGGCGGAATGAGTGCCAGCATCGTGGGCTCACCGAAGACGATCGTCGATCACTTCGAGGAGTGGATCGAGGTTGCGGACGTCGACGGCTTCAACATTGCGCGCGTCACGAATTTCGAGACGTTCCGCGACTTCGGTGAATTGATCACCCCCGAACTCCGTCGCCGCGGATTGATTCCCGACACCAACCGCACCGAGGCAACCTCCCTGCGTGAACTGGTGCTGGGGCAGCCCCGGCTGCGCGACGACCATCCCGGCGCGGCATTTCGGCCCGCCGCGACGACGGGTCCCCGTCCGGCCCCGCCGACGACGATTCGCGTCGCACCCCGCAATGTCGGACTCCTGGTCACCCTCACCGCCAAACCCGACACGGCAGACGCCCTCGAAAACTGGCTCACCGAGATGCATGCTCACGCGCTCGACGAGCCGGGCACCACAACCTGGTACGCAATCAAATTGAGCGAGAACACGTTCGCGATCTACGACACGTTCCCCGACGAGGACGGCCGACAGGACCACCTGCACGGCAGCATCGTGAAGTCGCTTCGCGAACGTCAGCAGGAGCTTCTCGCCGAGCCGCCGACCATCCGTCAGGTGGACCTGCTCGCAGTGAAATCCTTGTTGACGGTCTGATCCACGAACGCCAGCAACTGGATTCTGCTGATACCAGAAATGACTGGACGTGGCTGACATGATCGAAGACATGATTGTCACCCCGTCCGTCGAACAGTTCCGTCGATTGGCACAATCGTCTCCGTGGCGGTGGAGAACTGTCGAGCTCGCATTCGTGCGCGCCGGTCACACATCTTCGGTGCACGCATGGATTCGACGCCCGGGTTATCTTCGCGTGGAGAACGCCGCTGGTGAAGTCGTCGAATTATCCTCCGCTGCAATCCCGTTCGATGGGAGGGCAGCTGTGTACTCGAACGGAGCCGATGCCGACCGTCCCAGTGCACTGTGGGCATCGGATACGACACCGGTGTTCGACGCCGATGGGTTGGTGTCGGCGTTACCATCGGAAACGGATTCATGGTTCGTGGACTGGGACGATCCGTTCTACGAGAACTACCAGTGGATCGCGATGCTCAACCCGATCGAACTCACTCGTTCACCGCACGACCATTCGTCCGCCGCGACAGGCACCGCCGTATCCGAGGTCGAGGTTGTCGAGCACGGCGGGCGGCAAGCGTGGGAGGCAACCGTCTGCACCACTCCGGAGTACGACGCTCGATGCGAATGCTGCGCGTTACTGAGCGGGTACTACGACTTCGATACCGGGCACTGGGTTCCCGGGCCACCGGTATCCGTGAGGCTCGACGTACAGACCGGAATCTGCGTCTACGTCGGTCCGACGACGGAGGGTCCGACCGATGACTGCGACATCGACGTGACGATCCTCGCCGTCGACGAAGCTATGGACGACGGCATGTTCCTGCGGGGTGGCCGAACATAATTCGGTGTCGCCCCTGCACGCTCGTATGCCAGCCTGAAGCGATGGAATGGCAGGCTTTCGAATGCGTCGAGGAATGGCGTCTTCCGTTCGTCCCGGACTCCGGTCACGGTGCACCCACTCAGATCGTCGACGCGTGCGGTGCCGTGGGGCGTGATCTGTACTGCCGCAAGCACGGCAGCGAACAGCACATCGAGCGGTCGGAATGGACGATCGCACTGATGGAGACCGGGCACTGCCATGTCGGGCTCGAACCCGTCCCGCATCACCGGAGGCCCGCCATCGAGCAGTTCCGGGGCTTCTCGTTCGGCGCGTTGCACATCGATGACACGCTCGCCGAGGCCACGGTCGTCGTTGCCGACTCGGTACAGGGCGAACTCGCAGGCTATTACCCGTTCATCCAGTGGCCGATCCAGGAGAAGCGACTGCTCCTGCCGGTGGTGCGTGACGGAACGGCCGTGTGGCGGGACCCGCGGACCGACCTGACTGTTGCCGAGATCGGGCTGCTGACCGACCGACCACGAGATCCGCAGCGCACCAGAGTCATTCGATAGAGCTGGTACGAGAAACAGGCGGTATGGTCGCGACCAATCGATCGATCACCGAACGGACGACCTCCGGAGCCGGGGCGTGCGTCAGCAATCCCTCCACGACGAACGTCCCGATGCGCAGCATCGCATCGGCTTCGGACCCGGACAGTCCAGCCTTCTCGATATCGGAAGCGAACAACGATTCCGCGAAGTGGTGGAAACCGTTGTGCCAGTGTTCGATTGCTGCCGACTTGGCAACTCGATCGTGCACCGTCGATACCAGAGGGCCCACCCTCTGCAGTTGCTCCACGAGCCAGACCAAACGGTCGGCCAGGGATCGATCCGCGACGGTCGCATAATCTGCCGCGTCCTCGGCCGCGATAGCGGTCAGCACTGCGACGAGGATGTCGTCCTTGTCGTCGAAGTACCAGTACACGGTGTTCGGGGTTATCCCGACAGCTTTCGCCAGACGGCTGATCGATGCGCGCTCGAAACCGTCGGATACGAACATGTGGCGGGCCGCTGCGACGATGTCGTCTCGTTTGCTTTCTCTGTCGTGCAGTCCGCGGTTCTTGGGCATGCCCCAAAGTTTATCTTGAATGCCATTCAAGACGCTGCTACCGTTCTTGATGACCGTTCAAGAGATGGAGACGTGGCAGATGTCGAATACCGGACGCACAGCCCTGATCACCGGCGCATCAGCAGGTATCGGCGCGGCCTTCGCCCGTCACCTCGCCGCCGAGGGCCACCACCTCGTTCTTGTAGCCCGTCGCGAGGATCGGTTGACTGCACTGGCAGACGAGCTCAGCACCCGCCACAGCGTGCGGTGCGACGTGGTGGCCGCAGACCTGGCCGATCGCGACGCTCCCCGCGCGATCATGGAGCGCACGCGAGCCCTGGGTGTCGATATCGACATACTCGTCAACAACGCTGGAATGTCCGGGAATTCGAAATTCGCCGACGCCCCCTTCGAGTCGCTGGCCGCGGAGATACAGGTGATGGTCACCGCCGTCACCGAACTCGCTCACCTCACGGTTCCCGGCATGAAAGAGCGAGGATACGGTCGTATCGTCAACCTCTCGTCGCTGGCGGCCCTGCTTCCCCCCGCGGCCAGTTTGCTGTACACCGGCATCAAGTCCTACGTACTCGACATGTCGCAATCACTCGACATGGAGCTGCGTCCCCACGGCATTCACGTCACGGCGCTCTGCCCGGGCTTCACGCACAGCGAGTTCCACGACGTCATGGGGACCAGGGAGGCGGCCACTTCCAAGCTCCCCTCCATGCTGTGGCAGAACCCCGAGGACGTGGTTCGCGAGGGATGGCGCGCGGTCGAGAACGGCACTCCGGTGTGCGTGCCCGGATTGGTCAACAAAGTGACTGCTGTTGCGGCCAAACCGATTCCGACTCGTATCGGGTACTACCTCGGCAGGACACTCAATCCCTTCAAGTGACGAGTTTCGATCCATACAGTCTTTGCTGAACAGAGGAACAATCGCATGATCACCGACGACCACACCGGTTTCACCCGTACCGAGACGTCATTCCACTCGAACGGAGTTCGTTGCGCTGCTACGGTTTTCCGGCCGCGCAGCCCCGCCTCCAACCTTCTGCCGGTGATCGTCATGGCCCACGGGTTCGGTAGTCCCCGAGCCATGCGCCTGTACGCCTACGCAGAGCGTTTCGTCGCCGCCGGTTACGTGGTGTGCGTCTTCGACTACCGGTTCTTCGGGGACAGCGAGGGTGAACCTCGCCAGCTGTTGGACGTGAACGAACAGCTCACCGACTGGCGAAACGCAGTCGACTTCGCTCGCGTACTGGACGGAGTCGACGAGAATCGAGTCGTCGCATGGGGGACATCGTTTGCCGGTGGGCACGTATTGACGTTGGCGGGCAGCGGGGTTCGATTCGCAGCCGTCATCGCTCAGGTACCCCACATCGACGGCATCGCTGCCGTTCGTGCAACCGGATTCAGACAGGCTGTGCGGCTGGCACCGGCCGCGATCTCCGACAGCGTCCGCGCGGTCCTCGGGCGATCACCGCGCTACGTCGACAGCGTCGGACTACCCGGCCAGCGCGCCGTGATGGTCTCGCCCGACGCGATGAAGGGACGTGACCGTCTCGTCCTCGAGTCCGGACTGTCCGACGGCGACTACCCAGAAACCGTGGCTGCACGAATCCTTCTGAAGATCTGGCGCTACTCCCCCGGAAAAACGATGTCGGACATCGACTGCCCCACTTTGGTGCAGATCGCGTCCGAGGACACAGTGACCCCGGCGTCCGTCGCACAACGCGCCGCGGCGAAAGTTCGCGGTGCGACGGTTCGAACCTACGTAGGCGGTCATTTCGACCCGTACGTGGAGCCGCTGTTCTCCTCGGTGATCCGAGATCAACTGGCCTTCCTCGCCGACACTGTGCCCGTGCAGCTCCGGGCTGTCCCCTCCGCCTGAACGCACGTTCGGTGCACCCCACAGTTCTCGGATTGGATCACCATGCCCGACGGCACGAGCAGCTCCGAACTTTGGCTGTTGCGAACATATTTCGGTGAGGAGGACGACGCTACCTGGACGTCTTTGACGGAGTCGGCGCGCAGCACACGATCTTCCGTCCCGAGGGCCGAGCTGGTCGTTTCCTCGGACCGGACGCAGTGCCAGCAGCGCATTCGGCGGGTCGTCGTGCGACTGGCGACGCGCGCCGAGGCGAACGACGGACTGTATGTCGCGCTGGCCGACAAGCAGACGTTCGCTCGCCCGGATCGAACGCTGCTCACCATCGACTGTTCGGCGGTTCCGCGCAACGCCGAACGCATACCCTCGACTCGAATGACTCCGGACAGTGCCTTCCGGTTGGGCATCGACGGGCATGCACCGAAGATCGAACCGGCCCGGTTGTCGAAACCGAAACAGGCGACTACGTTTCACCACTCCGAGCCCCTCGCCGCCGACCTCGCCGACCGTGTCGGGGAGGCAGTCCGAGCCAGTCTGCGCTGGCGATCGGACATGACACGAGACGGTTTCGGTGGGTAGACATCGGGACTCACCGGCAAGACGTGCGCCCACCGAGCGACCGGCCGGCATGCGGGCGAACGACGAGACACCCGACCCGCTGCTGCGGACGGGGGTTGTCGTTCAGACTCTGCTGTTCGGGCTGCTCGGCATCGGCACCACGTTCACGCAGGACGGCCCCACCGAAGGACTCGGCACCGTACTGACCTACGCCGTGTGCATCAGCACGATTCCCGTCGCCCGGATCATGAGCAAAGCCGAATTCGGGATGGACTGGTGGTCTCGCCGCGCACCCGTCAACAACTGGTTCGTCGTGTATTGCGAACTCGGTGTCACCGTGGTGACGGCAACCTACGCTGATCCTCTTGCAGCGCTCCAGGGTGCGATGCTTCTCGCACTGGTCGGTGCGTACGCCGCGCACTTCGCTAGACCGAAAGTGGTCTGGTTCCACGTCGTGTGGAGCACGGTGTACATGCTCGTACTCGGATATTCAGCGCTGGCGAAGACCCCTACCGACGCCGTATCGGTCGTCCTCCGAGTCGTGGTGGCCATCACGGTGATCAACGGCGCTGTCACGCTGCTGTCGGCGTTCTCACGAGCAGTACTGCACTCCTCTCGGGTTCATCTGTCCGACGCGATGACCGACCCACTGACCGGAGTGCTGAACCGGCGCGGCCTGGAAGCCAGAGCAGTCGGTGCCGGCAACGACCCCGTTCGTCCGGCCTTGTTGCTGATCGATATCGACCACTTCAAAGCCGTCAACGACCACCACGGCCACTCCGCGGGTGATGTCGCGTTGAGGCTGACGGCAATGCGATTGACCATGAGCGCCGGCCGACACGCGACGGTCTCACGACTGGGCGGCGACGAATTCGTCGTCCTCGCCCCGGATCCGACGCCGACGCTCGGCGAATTCGCCGAGCGCCTTCGACAGGCCGTCCATAACGTCGCAGACGACATCCCGATCACCGTCAGCGTCGGTGCCGCACTGCCACAGGTAGATCCACGCTCCACCCGCACCGTGTTCGACCGAACACTCGCCGCCGCCGACGAGGCTTTGTATCGCGCGAAACGCAACGGCCGCAATTGCGTCGCTCTTGCGCGTCCGCCCGGCGATATCGTTCACTGACGACGGCGTACGGCGATCTGGTTTCCCGGGTTTCGCGACGACGAAGGCGGGAACTCGGTTGTATGCCGCCCAACTCGCTCTGGCTCGACCGACCCGACCGCTTGCCCTACCGCGCGATCGATTTCACCCAGAAGTACGACACCGTGGTCATCGGGGCCGGACTCACAGGTTTGGTCACCGCCCTGCTGTTCGCACGAGCCGGAGAACGCGTCGCGGTGCTCGAAGCCCGCACGATCGGTGCCGTCGCGACGGGAAACACGACAGCCAAGATCAGTGTTCTGCAGGGCACGAAGCTGTCGTCGATAGCGTCGAAACATTCGCAACAGCAGGTGCGACGTTACGTGCAGGGCAACACTGCTGGGCAGCAATGGCTGCTCGACTACTGCGCGGAGCGGGGTATAGCGGTCCAACGCGAGACGGCGTACACGTACGCCACGACCAGCTCCGGTCTCACCGCCGTTCGCGATGAATTGCGCGTCGCTCTCGGTGCCGGACTGAACGCCTCCTACGGCACCGACACCGAACTTCCCTTCGATGTCGCCGGTGCCGTGTCTGTTCCGGACCAAGCTCAATTCGATCCGATGGACGCCCTCATTGCCCTGGCCGAGGACGCCTCGAGCGCGGGTGCGGACATCACCGAAGGCACCCGAGCACTCGGTGTGAGACGAAGGCTTCGTCACGTCGACGTCAAGACGGATCAGGGTCCACTCCGCGGGTCGCGGGTCGTCTTGGCCACTGGCACACCCATTCTCGATCGCGGTGCATTCTTCGCTCGAATGGAACCGATGCGGTCGTATGCCGCCGCGTACGAGATCGACGGCGACGTTCCACGCGGAATGTACCTCTCGGCCGACTCCCCCAGCCGATCGATCCGGTACGCGCCCACCCCGGCCGGCGATCTACTCCTCATCGGTGGAAACGATCACGTCGTCGGGCGCGAGTCTTCTCCGCAGGCACAGGTGAACGACCTCGACGAGTGGACCGCAGAGAACTTCCCCGGGGCCCGACGACGATACAGATGGTCCGCGCAGGACTACGGGTCGATCGACGCGCTGCCGTACGCCGGACCACTGCTGCCCGGCGACGATCGCATCTGGGTCGCCACCGGGTACGACAAATGGGGAATGACGAACGCCGCGGCGTCCGCGCTCGTTCTTGCACAGCGGGCGTTCGGCGGTCGAACCGACTGGGCCGGCGCGTACGACAGCTGGAATCTGCGCCAATTCACCGGCATCGTCGACGCGATCCGTATCAATGCCAACGTGGGACTGAACATGACGAAAGGATGGGCGAAGCCGATCACCGGGGGCTCGAAAACCCCACTGGTCGAGGGTCAAGGCCACGTCGAGCCCGGCATCGCACCGAAGGCTGTCTGCACCGTCGACGGCGTCACCCACCGCGTGTCTGCGGTGTGCCCACACCTCGGCGGCATCGTGGCGTGGAACGATGCCGAAAAGTCCTGGGACTGCCCGCTGCACGGTTCGCGTTTCGCTGCCGACGGCTCCGTGTTGGAGGGTCCCGTCACGTCGGGTCTGAATCCGTTGTCCTGACCCTTACATGTGTCGACAGGCGGCGTCTCGCTACCGCACTATCGGCATGACCTGACGCACCTTCGGATCCCGTAGGTACAGCGCACCCCATGCAAGAATCCCGACGTAGACCGCGAACAGGACCGTGCTGAAGAGCGGCTTGTCGACCCGCCAGTTGGTGAGAACGGCACCACCGAGATAGCCGGTCAGGAGAACGGCACCCAGAAATGCGGTGCGGGGCACCACGTACAGCACCAAGCACACCAGTAGCACGACGCCGATGACGGGCGTCATCTCGTCGCGCAGCCCCAATTCCACCGTCGCGTCTTTCACCTGCTGCACATTCAGCAATTTGCCGACGATATCGAAGATCAGAAACAGCGCCAGCAGGCCGGTGAGGACCCAGCCGACGCGCGCAGCGGTACGTGACGTGGTTGCAGGAGTGGTCGTCGTGGTCATGATGTTCTCCGATGTTCGAGATGCACGATGTCGCCGGTATCGACTGCCGTCGGTACGGAAACTCACCGCGGCCCCGGATTCGGTGTCGATCGAACCACCGTCACGAGTCCACTCGAACCCGGTGACAGTAAAGTCGAAGAATGTCAGTGCGAGCAGGTGTTGTGGTTACGGGAACCGAGGTTCTTTCGGGTCGGGTGTCCGACAGGAACGGCCCATGGGTCGCCCAACGTCTCTTGGAACTGGGCGTCGACGTCGCCCACATCACCGTGTGCGGGGACAGGCCCGATGATCTCACCGCACAACTTCGTTTCCTCGCCGATCAGCGTATGGACCTCATTGTCACCACTGGCGGGTTGGGGCCGACCGCCGACGATCTCACGGTCGCGACCGTTGCCGCGCTCTACGGTCGAGAACTGCAACTCGACGTCGAACTGGAGCAGCGCATCCAGCAGATCGTGCAGCGTTGGCGGAGCCGCCTGAGTTCCTCGACCGATTCGGAGCCCCTTCTCGCGGGGATCCGCAAGCAAGCCATGGTTCCGCAAGGCGCGCAGTCCATTCCGCCGACCGGCACTGCTCCCGGCGTCGCGATACCAGCGAGTGACTCCGGGATGCTGCCTGCGGTTCTGATTCTGCCGGGCCCACCGCGCGAACTACAGGCCATGTGGCCCGAAGCTGTGCAGACAGCGACTGTCTCGCGAGTGTTGGCCAGGAGTACTGCGGTTCGCCAGGACACCATCCGCGCGTACGGTCTGTCGGAGGCCGACCTCGCGGCGACCTTACGAACAGCGGAGCGCGAGGTAGCGGGATTCGGCGACCTCGAGATCACCACCTGCCTGCGCCAGGGTGAACTCGAAATGGTGACGCGCTATGCCGAATCAGCGGCGGCCGCATACGCCGACGTCGCAGCACTCATCGAAAAACACTATGGAGCACAGGTCTTTTCGACCGACGGATCCACTATCGACGACATCGTGGCGAGTCGCTTGACGGGCCGTCGCATCGCAACGGCGGAATCGTGCACGGGCGGCATGATCGCCGCGCGTCTCACCGACCGTGCCGGGTCGTCGGCATATGTGATCGGCGCGGTGGTGTCGTATGCAAACGAGGCGAAGACCGAACTTCTCGGTGTTCCAGCCGAGGTCATCGAGCAGCACGGAGCCGTGAGCGAACCGGTGGCAGCACTGATGGCGGAGGGCGCGTTGAACCGGGTGGGCGTCGACATCGCTGTCTCGACCAGTGGCATCGCGGGCCCCGGTGGTGGCACCGAACTCAAACCCGTCGGCACCGTGTGCTTCGCAATTGCCGTGCGAGATCAGCCGACTGTCACCCGGACACTTCGACTGCCCGGTGACAGGGCAAGTGTGCGTTCCCTTTCCACCACCGCAGCAATGCACATGCTCGCCGACGCTCTGGAGCCGACGGTCTGATTCTTATGGTCAACGACCGACGATGGACTCCTCGATCGTCTTCGCCACCAGTGCCGCATCGTCGATCATCGGCACATGGCCGACGTTTGCCAGCGTGACGAAATGCGCCCCGGGTAGCCGCTGACGGGCCGCAGGGACGAAATGTTCGGGCGGGAAGATGCGGTCTCCACTCGACCACGCCACAGTGACGGGGCATGGCATTTCGGTGAACGGTGCCACGCTCTCGCGGGTGTTCAACAGGTCGTGAGCCGCATCGCATCCGACGAGGTCTTCGAATGATTCGGCAGCCTGCTGGTGCGTCATCTGCTTGCCGCGCAACGCAATATCACGCATGGCGAGCTGGCGAACGAACCCGAACCGCATCAGCGGCGGCATCAGTGAGCTGGTGGCGTCGGCCAGCTTCTTGGTTCGGATCAACGTCGCCCGACTCTTACCGGGATCGGCGTCGGGCTCCCAGAAACCGGCGGGCGAGAGTGCGCACACCGAACGGGCCCGGCCTCTGCGAGCGAGCTCGATGCCCATCCACCCTCCCATCGAATTGCCCGCGATGTGCACGGTGTCGAGACCACGATCATCGAGGAGTTGCTCGGTGACATCGGTCAGAGCTTCGATGCTCGCGTGATCGAGACGACGTCCACCGCGATGACCCGCTGCGGTCGGGACGAGGAGGTCGTAGTTCCTCGCGAGCAGCGGTGCGACGGTGTCCCACGCTCGAGCCGACATCGTCACTCCGTGCAGCAACAGAAGTGGAGGTTTGGTGCTCATCGATTTCTCTCGTTCCGTCGAGGGTGCCAGCTCTGCGTCGCCGTCGAGTATCCGCTACTCGACGTTGGGGTTCGAGTAGTCACGCGTGCGTGCCGCGGCCTCGCTCTTCGGCGATGGAGTTACCGCCGTCGACAACGAGGACCTGGCCGGTAATGTACGACGCCGATGCGGATGCGAGGAATGCGACGAGTGCCGCGACTTCGTCGGGCCTTCCGGAACGCCCCAGCGGGCTGGCCGCTCCCATTGCGTTTTCGTGTTCGGTTGCCGATCCCGTCGCGATCCAGCCTGGCGCAACGATATTGGCAGTGATTCCGCGATGCGCGTTATCGATCGCTATCGACCGCGTCAAACCCACCAATGCTGACTTGGCAGCGTGGTACGAGGCATCTCCTCCGTAGGCCATCACCGAGCCGGATACCGACCCTACGTTCACGATTCGTCCGAACCGCTGCTCCGCCATGGGCTCGAGCGCGGCGCGGGTGACGAAGAAGTTCGTGTCGAGGTTGCGTGAAATTGCCGCGTGCCACTGATCGTCCGAGGTGAGCTCGGCCGGGGTCTGTTCTTCGCTGCCCGTTGTTGCGGTCATGCCCGCGTTGTTCACCAATACGTCCACCCGGCCGAACTGTTCGACTGCGTCGTTCACCAGTTGCTTCGCGATCGACGAGTCGGTGAGATCGCCGACGAAGCCGACAACCTGCGCACCGGTAGCAGTCAACTCCGCGACACGAAGCTCGATCCGCGACGACGTCGCAGCGATGACGAGCGAGTGTGTTGCCGCCAATGCTCGTGCGCAGGCGAACCCGATACCGTCGGGGCCGCCTGCACCCGTCACCACCGCCACGGGCCTATCGATCTGGGCCGCAGTCGAAACCATGAGTCGAGCACCTCCAAAATCGAACGAGCGAACGATGAAACCTGGGGGAAGGACCTAATCTCGGTCCCTCGAAGCAAGAGCCTCGAGCGCATCGAGGTACATCTCGATCTGCTTGGCGAACACCTCTTCGTAATTCATCCGTGCCAGTGCGGCTTTGGCTTGCTCCGCATACGGGAACTTCTCGGGATGCTTCGGGGCGTAGACCTGGACCCACCCTTCCTCCACTTCGCGCGGGTCCGACGCACTGAGCCGAGCGCCCTCGGCACTGACCGAACCGAGAACCAGATTCGCGAAGACCTGATACTGGATCACCGCGGCACGGCCTCGCAAACCGGCCATGTGCATCGCCCGAAGAACCCATTCGACGGCCCTGAGTTCGTTCGGTCCGTTGGTTATCAGGAAGAACGTGGCAGCGGCCGCCGCCGGGTGCGCCGTCGTCGTTCGCCACGCACGCCACGCGAGATCTTCGAGATCCGCGCGCCAGTCGTCGGTCGGCTCGTAGCCGTCCAGAGACAGCTCGTCGAGATGATCGGCCACTGCGGTGAGCAGGTCGTGGCGACTTGCGAAGTGTCGGTAAACCGCCGTCGGGGACGCCTTCAACTCGTCACCCAGTCGCGAGAATTTCAACGACGGCTCGCCCTCGGTATCGAGAATTCGCAATGCCGCGGCGATGATCTCCGCCTGCGACAGCGATCCCCTCTTGCGACGCTTGCGTACGTCCGAACTCATCGACACATCCCTTCGCGTCCGACGCATCGAGCGCGTGTGGACGTATTTCCGTCTCGCTCTACGCAATTTCTCTTAGTGAATGCTATTGACTATCACCCTGACTATGACCATAGTCACTGCAACACCAAAAAGATACGACCCGAGACAGGACGAGCCATGGACGCCCCCACGGCACCCGAGCTGCGATTCGCATTCCGCATCGTCGCCGACACCGGCCCCTATCTACCCCTCGAACAACGAGCCACCGAGCTGCTCGAGTTCATTCCCATCACCGGCGGAACCATCGAAGGCGATGTTTCCGGAACGATCATTCCCGGCGGTGGTGACTGGTGCCTGACTCGCGCGGACGACGCCTACCGGGTCGAAGCGCGATACCTGATTCGTACCGATCAGGACGACATCGTCGACGTGGTCAACCTCGGGATAGTCCGCCACCTCCCCGGTGAGTCGGGCGAAGAGATGGGCTACTTCCAGTCCACTCCCCGATTTCGCACGACGTCACCACGACTTCAGTGGCTCACGCGTTCGGTGTTCGTGGGCCGCGCGACATCCCACGCAACCGACACCACGATCGACGTCTTCGAAGTTCTGGCCTGATCACTCCCCGTCCCACTCCACAGGAGGCACAGCATGACTCAGGCACACCCCGTTCTCTGGACGCTCAAAGCCCGCGAGATAGCACGACTGGTTCGATCTCGCGCGGTCACCGCACGCGAGGTGATCGACGCGCACCTGGACCGCATCGCCGAGGTCAACGGTCACCTCGGCGCTCTCACAGTCGTATTCCACGACCGCGCATGCGAACTCGCGGACACTATCGATCGCCGAATCGCCGACGGTGAGGATGTCGGTGAGCTCGCCGGGGTACCGATCTCCGTGAAGGAGAACATCGATCTGACGTGGTCTGCGTCGACGCAAGGCTGGACCTTCCTCGCGGATGCGATTCCGTCGTCGGATTCGACGATGGTCCGACGGCTGATGGAAGCAGGCGCGATCCCGATCGGCCGGGGAAACATGCCCGACACCGGATTGCGTTGGGACACCGACAACGAACTCTTCGGGCGGACCTACAACCCCTGGGATCGTGACCGAGTCGCCGGCGGCTCCAGCGGCGGAGACAGCGTCGCCGTGGCCACCGGCATGTCCGTCATCGGACTCGGCAACGACTACGGCGGATCTCTACGATTGCCGGCCTACGCTGCCGGTATCTGCGCACTGCGACCGTCGGCGGGCCGAGTGCCTGCACCCTCACCCGTCGAGGCCTGGCCCCTGACGGAGCAATTCTTCGCAGTGAACGGACCGATCGCTCGCCGGGTCGACGACCTGGACACCGCCTTCTCGCTGATGCACGGGTCGGACGGCCTGGATCCGATGGCGTCCTCGATTCCTCACCCGACCACCTACGACGGCGTACGTCGCGTCGCCGTCACGCGCGATCCCGCCGGCTGGGGTGTGGATCCGCAAGTGGCCGAAGCAATCTCGGTAGCTGCCGATGCTCTGGCCGCTGCGGGGTGGGAGGTCGTCGAGGCCGAGGCACCCATGATCGAGGAAGCTGCGGTGCTGTGGCGTCGACTCTCGGTCACCGAGTTCGTCGGCAATTTCCAGCCCGACAGCGGTGCCGAGCCCCTCGGCGCGGGCGCAACGCAGTATTTCCTCGACAACTCCTCGGAGACCGAGGTCTACGAGTCGATCGCGGAGTACAAGGCTGCGTGGGGTCAGCGTGTGCTGATTGCGGCAGCGTGGGAGAGATTCCACGCCGAGTACCCCATCGTGTTGGGCCCGGTCTCGGCGCGGCGGATGACGGCCATCGGCTACGACTTGTCCGGTCCCGAAGCGACCACGCAACTGTGGCGTGATCACCGGTTACTGGTGACGGTCAACCTCCTCGGCCTGCCCTCGGTCGCCGTGCCCACCGGGCTCGACTCCGACGGCATCCCGTCCGGCGCTCAGTTGATCGCTCCGCGCAACGGCGACCACATCGCACTCGCGGCGGCCCGAGCCGTCGAGCAGAGCGTCGGAACGTTCACTCCGCTGAAGAAGCCGGCGGGGATGGACCTGCAGAGTGTGATCGGCTGACTCCGACTGCCATGGAACCGGTCACCAGCTGACGGTTCCGTGGCGGTCGATGAACCGCCCGGATCCGTAGCCGGGCCCTTCGGTGGCGAGCTGCACGATGGCGTCCGTCCCCTCGGTGACGGTCTGCGGCCCGCTGTTTCCGTTGAATTCGGTTGCGGTGTATCCCGGATCGGCGGCATTGATGCGAATGTCACTCAGGCCCTTGGCATACTGCGTCGTCAACATCGTGACAGCCGACTTCGACGCGGTGTAGGCCGGAGCAATCACGCTGGATTCGACGCGAGACGGATCGTGTGTCACCGCGAACGAACCCATTCCACTGCTGACGTTGACGATGACGGGATCGGTGGAGCGGCGCAGTAGTGGAAGGAATGCTGTTGTAGTGCGGACGATTCCGAGGACGTTGACGTCGAGTACCGACTGCACATCCTCGGCGGTCAACTCTTCGATGGCGCTGTGCGGTCCGGGAATGCCCGCGTTGTTGATCAGTACGTCGACAACCCCCTCCCGCCGTTCCACGTTCGCAGCTGCAGATGCGACGGATTCGGCATCGGTGACGTCGATCTGCACGAATCTAGCCCCCACTGCTGTGGCAGCTGTCCTACCCCGCTCGGCGTCACGTGCTCCGAGGATGACGGTGTGGCCTCGGTCGATCAGTCGGCGCGCCGTTTCGTAGCCGAGGCCTTTGTTTGCTCCGGTGATGAATGTGATGGTCATGTCCTCAGTGTTCAGGTCGCCGAGTACGTGTTCCAGGCACGCTTCGACGGTAGGAAAACCGATACCACCCTCTCATCCGCCCGCGGAGAGACAATGGTTCCGTGACCTCGACAACGGACGGACTCGGCCCGACGATCAGATCGTGGCGTGATCGACTCTCGCCCGACGCTGTCGGACTGCCGACCGGACGCTCTCGACGGGCCACGGGGCTCCGACGCGAGGACCTCGCCGATCTCGCGGGCATCTCCGTGGACTACATCGTGCGGCTCGAACAGGGTCGAGCGACGACACCGTCGGTTCAGGTGGTGTCGTCCTTGGCGCGTGCACTTGCGCTGACTCTTCCCGAGCGAGACCATCTCTACCGCCTGGCCGGTCATATTCCGCCGGCCGACGGAACGATCTCCGACCACATTCCGCCTGGGGTGAGGCGGGTTGTCGGCCGACTCGACGACGGTGCGGTTGCCGTGTTCGCAGCCGACTGGCAACTGCTCTGGTGGAATCGGAGTTGGGCCGCGCTGGTCGGCGATCCGTCGTCCGTCTCACCCTCGAAGCGCAACTTCGCTCGTGACTGTTTCCCTGTCGGCGCGGACACGCCCGGAATGTCCGCCTGGCCGGTGACGCCGTCCGGCGGCGACGCAGCAGTCCGAGCTGCCGTGGTGTCCGACCTTCGGCGAGCCACTGGACGGTTTCCCCGAGACTCGAGACTGAGGGGTCTGATCGAAGAATTACGCACCGGCAGTTCAGAATTCGAGTCTCTGTGGTCGGTCGGTGCCGTCGGTTCACATCGCGAGGATCACAAAGTGGTCCACCATCCGACCGTCGGACCGATCACCGTCGACTGCGACGTACTCACCGACGGAGACGCGGAGCTGAAAATTGTCATCATGACCGCGGCCCCCGGTTCGGAAGACGACACGAAGCTACGATTGGCCACCGTTTCCGGGTCCGCCGGCCAGATGCGATTGCCAGTGCAGTAGCGGCCAGGCGAGTGCGTCAGCGACTGCTCTGCTCTGCTCTGCTATCCGACGATGCCGCGGAGGAACTCGATCCTGAGCCGGTTGTACTCGTCGGTCCACTCCGAGCCCGTGGTCATGAATGCATGCTCGAGGGTCCCCTCGTTCTTGCTGTACAGATTCAAGCGATTGGCAACGCCCACTCTGTCCAGCTTGGCGCTCAGTTCGGCCGCCTGATCGGGGAAGGTGCCGGTGTTGCCGTCGGCGATGAAGCTCGGCGGGAAATCGGAGGTGGCGTTCTCGGTGACGTTTGCGCGCGCCAGCCAATCGACATCGGTGGTGTCGAGGTAGCTGCGTGCACCGATGTCGTACAGAAAGCCGTTCGACGGACTCGGAGATTGCGGCGAGCCGGCCCTCCCCACATCGAGGACTGCACTGTCGAACACCACGGCCTTCAGAGCGCTTCGATCCATCGTGGGTTCGATGCCCAGCGCACGTGCGTAGTCGGGGTTGGTCCGAACATTGGCGTAGCTACCCACGATCTGACCAGCCGCGCTGCTTCCGGCGAGCACGACGCGGCTCATGTCCAAGCCGTATCGGTCGGCGTTCGTTTCCAAGAACTGCAGAGCCTCGCCCAGCTGGATCGTCTGTGTGGGAAAACGGTATTCCGGTGCGAAGGCATAATTCACCGACACCAGGTTGAACCCGGCGTCGAGTACTGGGCCCGCCCCCGACGCGAAGTACGGGTTGTCCGTCCCGAGTTCGGAATCACCGTCGGCCTTGTCCCCCGCTATCCATCCCCCGCCGTGCACCATGACGTACGTGGGACGGCTGACCGACGGATCGTTGTCGGCGATGTAGATGTCGAGAAACGAATTGGGAAGCGTCGAGCCGTATTCGATGTCACTGGTGCGACCTGCCCCGTTCACTACCGTCATCGCTGTCGGCGCGGCAGAAACGAAGGAATTGCTTTGCCCCAAGGCCTGCAGCGCTCGAACCAGCGGTGCCGGACTGGCGGCCAGAGTGATCGTCACTGCGGAAACCACCAACGCAATCGAGGCAGCGAGGCCGGCCGGTACGCCGAGAGTCGCCCGGCGAGTGCCATCCGAGGAGCCCGCCCACGCCGATCCGAGCAGAAAGAACCCCAGCGCAGTCCCCGCGGTTGCGCTCACGACCCACAGCCCGTGAAAGGGCGTCACCAACCAGGCGACCTGAGCGACAACGGTCACTGCACCGAGCGAAGTTCCTACGGCTACATGCTTTCTGGCATCGGACGCGACGAGACAGGTGGCCACGACGGCCACGACGATGACCCACAATCCTACGGCGAACTGCTGACGGATCAGAAGACACTGGAGCCACGCGAGTGCAACACCGATACCACCGGTCATCACGAGTGCCGTTGTCGACGTTCTCGTTCGGCGGCCTTCGAGAATTTCGCTCACCCTTCGCTACGCCGTGGACGTGTGACGTTGCCTGTGCAGGTCACGGACAGCGTCGCTGAACTCGGCGACCGGCCCGTCGACCACTGCTCCCGGCACGACCTGCGTGATGGTGAGCGGCGTGATCGCGAGCGGCGCAGCACCGAATTCTTGGAGCCACATGAGCAATTGGGCCGTCGAGGTGGCGTAGACGATACGTCCGAGCCCGACGATTCCGTGGCTCGCAACGCACATCACACAGTGCTCACCGGAGGTGTACACCGTCGACGATCGTCGCTCACTGGGGTTCAGATTGGTCGCAGCCCACCGCGACAGTGCGATCTCGGGGTGCTGGGTGGGATCGTGTCGATCGCCGACGCGATTGCGGTCTTCCGCAAGCACTTCACCGCTACCCGACACCAGCACCGAGCCGAACGGATCGTTGCCCGTACTCACTGCGACTGCCGCCAGATCCACAGCACGCGCCAGAAAGGCACGGTCGTCGGCGGAAATACTCATGCCGCACCACAGGGTGCGTCGACTATAGAAGTGTCCACATCTCGACCGTACCGGTACCAAGCACAGCGAACTCCACATCGATCCCACGCGCTCCCGCCGAAACGCAGGTAGCCGACACCGTCACCCGACTTGTCAGACTCCCGACAACGAGCGCACAATTCTTCACCATGGCACTGATCTCGAAGGGCTTCGTGGGCCGACGGCGCGGCGACGACGGGCGCACTCCCCCCGGTCAGTATCTGACCAAGGATTTTCCCGTCCTCGCGATCGGGCCTGCGCCCGTGGTCGCGACCGACACGTGGTCGTTCTCGGTCACCACTGAACGGGGCGACACTCGCAGTTGGACCTGGGACGAATTCGCGGCACTTCCGCACGAGACTCCGACCGTCGACATCCACTGCGTCACCAAGTGGTCGAAGCTCGACACCACCTGGAAGGGCGTGAGCCTGGACGTTCTGCTGGACGGTCTCGACACCGATGCCGGGTACGTCGTGGTGCACGGCTTCGACGGTTACACCACTAATCTCCCCCTCGAGGATCTCAGGGACGGGAAGGCCTGGCTGGTCACCGAGTTCGACGGCGCTCCCCTGGCGCGCGAACACGGCGGTCCGGCAAGGCTTCTCGTTCCGCATCTGTATTTCTGGAAATCGGCGAAGTGGATCTCACGCATCGAGCTCACCCTGGAGAACGAACAAGGTTTCTGGGAACGCGGTGGGTACCACGACTACGGAGACCCGTGGCGCGAGCAGCGCTACCAGGGCGACTGACGTGACTTCGGCGGCTGGAGCAAAACCCTGGCTCGTCGCCACGACGGCGGCCGTGCGGCGTGAGACACCCACTGCGTCGACCCTCGTTCTGGACGTCGACGGATGGCCCGGCCATCTCGCCGGGCAGCACGTGGACGTCAAGCTCACCGCCGAGGACGGCTACAGCGCACAGCGCAGCTACTCCTTGGCCTCGGCACCCGACGGCACGTCGCGCGTCGAGATATCGGTCCAGAACGTCGCGGACGGCGAGGTGTCGCCCTACTTGGTCGAGTCCGTCGAAGTCGGCGATCGCATCGAGCTCCGCGGGCCGGTGGGTCGATGGTTCGTCTGGCGGCCGTCCCAACCGTCGGAGACCCCGTCTCCCCCGATTCTGTTGGTGGGTGGCGGTTCCGGCATCGTCCCGCTCCGCGCCATGGTTCGCGCACAGGCGTCCGCGACGGGCGGACGAGTGCCTTTCCGGGTGCTGTACTCGGTGCGAGAACCCGCAGAGGTCTACTTCGCCGACGAGTGGGCTCACCCTCCGGCCGGCGTGGACGTCACCATGATCCACACGCGGCGTGCTCCTGCCGGGAGCGCACGGCCCCTCGGTCGGATCACGTTGGAAGACATCGACGCTCACGGATGGCCGGCGGAATTCGAGCCGCGCTGCTACATCTGCGGCCCCACGAGCTTCGTCGACACCGTTGCCGACATGTTGGTGGCGCGTGGTCACTCGGCAGCGAACATCCGAACAGAGCGTTTCGGACCGAGCTGACACCAGCTGTCGACATTCCCGCGTTGATCTCGAACCATCTGGAGGAACGGTGCCCCGATCGACCGATGTGGTAGTCGTGGGAGCGGGGGTTATCGGTAACTCCATTGCCTATGAACTCTCTGCACGCGGATATCGAGTTCTGGTGGTCGACAAGGAAGGTGGGCCGGGATTCGGATCCACCAGCGCTTCCAGCGCGATCATTCGGTTCAACTATTCGACCTTCGACGGTATGGGCATGGCATGGGAGTCCGCTCAGTGTTGGAAGAACTGGCCGGAGCACCTGGGCAACCCGGGGTCGACCGACCTGGCCCGCTTCCACGAGTGCGGCATGGTGTTTCTCGATGTGGACCTCGCCCCACGCGCGCGCACGGTTCGACTCTTCGACAAGATCGGCGTCGCATATGAACTCTGGGACTCGACCACGTTGGGCGAACGAGTCCCGGGAATCGATGTCGGCTCCTACTTTCCTCCGAAACCTGTTGACAGCGATGCTTTCTACGCAGATGCTGCTACCTCGCTCGGGGCGGTGTTCACGCCGCAGGCAGGCTTTGTCGACGACCCTCGGCTCGCGGCCGCCAACCTGGGTGCTGCCGCCGCCTCTGCGGGCGCTCGATTCGCCTTTCGGACGCGGGTGGTCGGTATCGACCAGCAAGTCTCCGGGAGGTGGGTCGTGCACTTGGACAACGGCGATACCGTGGAAGCCCCGATAGTGGTCAACGCAGCCGGCCCCTGGTCGGGTGCGCTCAACGCAATGGCGGGGGTAGGTAGCGATTTCACTGTCGAGGTACGCCCCCTACGGCAGGAGGTCCACCACGTCTCTGCGCCGGAAGGCTACAACCAGGATGCACGTCTCGGACCGATGATCGCCGATCTGGACCTGGGCACCTACATGCGACCGGAGCGGGGCGGGGGCCTGTTGATCGGCGGTACCGAACCGGAATGCGACCCCCTGGAATGGATCGACGACCCAGACAGCGCCAACCCGAGCCGCACTGCTGCGCGCTTCCAGGCACAGGTCACGAGAGCCGCTCGGCGATTACCTCGATTGTCGGTTCCGTTCCAGCCCAGAGGAATTGCCGGCGTGTACGACGCTTCCTCGGATTGGACCCCGATCTACGACAGGACCGATCGGGCAGGCTTCTACATTGCCATGGGCACCAGCGGGAATCAGTTCAAGAACGCACCCGTCGTCGGCCGAATGCTGGCAACTCTGATCGACAAGGTCGAGGCCGGACACGACCACGACGTCGACCCGGTCGTATACACGGGAGCTCACACCGGGGTAAAGATCGATCTCGGGTCCTTTTCTCGCCGAAGAGAATTCAACACCGAGTCGACCGGAACCGTCCTGGGTTAGCCGCGATCACTCGCGCTTCGAATCTGCCGGGGCACGCTGACAGCAACCCATTACAGCATTCACCAGGCTGTCGATGAACTCGCGGTCGCATGGTTGCCGGGTCAGCAGATGGCGGAAGTGAATCGGTGAAATCAGTAGCTCGATCGCGAGGCCGGCATCGACGTCAGCTGGCACCTCGGAACGCTCGACCGCGCGATGGATGATCACCTGTACGGACCGCAACCGTTGCGACCAGAACGTAGTGCGTGCTTCTGCGGTGGCAGGCGAGTCGGTGATCGAGGCGAGAACTCGAATCAGGCCCTCCCCCAGTGCAGATGCGAGATATCCGTCGAGCGCGGTAGCGAATGCAGTCAAGTCGTCCTTCAGCGCGCCCGTGTCAGGCACCCGAAGAATCCGCTCACTCCCGGTGAGCATGACGTCGAGAATCAGGTTCTCGCGTGTCCCCCACCGCCGGTAGATCGTGGTGTCACGCACTCCGGCCCGTCGACTGATATCAGGAATGCCGACCTTGTCGACACCGACCTCCACGACGGCAGCGAACACAGCCTCGTGGACAGCTTCTGTCACCTGTGCAGCTCGACCGCCGGGTCGCCGCCGTATTTCAGGATGGGTAGGTGTCTGCTCCACACCCCAAGGCTAAAGCAGAAAGTCTTGCATTTACCGATCGAGCACCCTACCGTGCGTCTAAAGCAGATCAATCTGCGTTAAGGGACGGGGAGCTACACGATGGCATCGTTGATCGAATGGCGAAAGAGGGCAACAGTCAGCGCGAGAGCACTGACCCACACCACCGAAAGGGCCTCGCACAGAGGCGGTGTCGCGCCGTTTCTGCCTCGTCTGTTCGTGGACCGTTTCACCCACCTCGGCGGCATACCCGATGACGAGTTCCGCGGCCAGTTGGCTCGATGCCGCTCCTTCGAGGACGGCAGGTGGGTTTCCTACTGGTCGACTTTCGCCACCGAGCACCTCGAACGCGCCGATGCGGCATTGTCACGGTTGCATGCGCCCGTGAGTACTCGGCTGCTCGACACAGATGCTCCGACCGGCGCGGTACTGTCCGAATTGGGCGGCGCACTCGCCCCAGCCGCGTCGATCCTCGCCGACCGCGGAACGGTAGCCGATCCACACGCGACCGCACGCTTCATCGCCGAGCACCCCGACGCATCCGACGCGGCGGTCGCTGTCGACGGGTTGATCAAGGCGTTGGTGTACTACTTCGTCGCCGCATGGCCGGGCGGGACGCCGCGACGCCAGGACGCCTATCGCAGCTCGACTCGATTGTCGGAGTCGCTGTTACTCGCTCTCGCACCGGTTATGGGGTACGTGGTGGAGGTAGTCGACATCGCCCTGCCCGGTACCTCCGACCGGGTCCACGGAATTCTCGCGTTACCGCTGAATGCGATACACGTTCCGACGGTCCTGGTTACGAACGGCCTGGAGGGGACTGTCGCCGAAACACTGCTACCCCTACTGGCGCAACGAGATGCAGGGCTGGGCACGTTCGTCATGGAAATGCCCGGAACCTACTCGTACGACGACCCCATGACAGCTGCGTCCGAGAACGTGTACTCGGCAGTGATCGACTTCCTCGCAGCCGATCAGCGCGTCGATGCGGACCGAATCGGCATGATGGGCTTCAGCTTCGGTGGGTATTGGGCCGCACGCATGGCCGCGTCGGATCCACGATTGAAAGTGGCGGTGTCCAACGGTCCGCTGACGCACCGCAGTTTCGGCGCGATCAATTCGATCGGGATGCCCGAGGTGATGATATCGACGCTCATCCGTACACTCGGCGCGACCGGAATCCTGGACTTGGCACACAAGACTTCGAAGATGTCCCTACGCCATCGCTACCGAGATATCGATATCCCACTGCTGGTGATCAATGGAGCCGCAGACACGTTGGCCAGCACCCGTGACTCGATCGAACTCGCCGTCGACGCACCGAACGCCCAATTGGTTCTGTACGCCGACGACGATCACTGCGCGATGGGCAACGCAGAACACTGGTCGGTACTGTCGACTCGATTTCTTCGGGAGCATCTACTCGGCCGGTCGGACGGAAACTGAGAATCTACGAGCACCTCCCAGTCGACACTTCGACCCTCCTCCTGGGACCCGAATTCACAGCAAGAAGGCCGAGTCGAAGCTCGTTGTGCCGAAAGACCGTGTCCGTCACGATCGGGAATACAGAGGAACAATCCATATTTCGGCGTACGCGGTGGGTGAGGAATCCATCCCCATTGGAGCCTGCTTCCCATACTGTCGGCACCATGACCATCGATCGAGTAACTGTACCCGGCGGAGACATCGTCGTCGAAACACACACCGGCACCAGTGAGCCCGTCCTCGTGGTGCACGGCGTGTCCAGCCAACGCATGCTGTGGGGTTGGCTCCGGACGGAATCGCCACACCTGACGCTGGTCGCACCGGATCTGCGCGGCAGAGGCGACAGCGTCGAGGTCACGGGACCGTCGTCGCTCGCTCGGCACGCCGACGACCTGGACGCCGTCATGGATGCCCTCGGACTCGACGCCGCGCACGTGTGCGGAATGTCCATGGGCGGATTCGTGGCGGTCGAGTTCGCGGCCCGGTATCCATCTCGAGTGAAGAGTCTCGTTCTCGTCGACGGAGGCGTTCCGGTGGCACCGCCCGCCGGTCTCACCCGCGAAACCGTAGGAGCTGTGTTCGCGGACAGAATTGCTCGAACTCAGAAGCATTTCGACGCCGTCGACGACTACGTCGACTTCTTGGTCTCGACGTCGCTGCCGCTTCTCGACCCAGCCGATCCACTCCTCCGGACGTACGCCGAACACGATCTGGTCGACGGGTCGGTGCGACTGTCGACCGATGCAGTCGTCTCCGACGCAGAGGATGTGTTCTTCGGCGAGTCACGGTTTCGAGAACTGACGATGCCGACTCGATTCCTGCACGCGCAGTGGAGCGTTGGGGAGAACTCGGCACCGATGTACTCGCCCGAAGACATCGATGCGCTCGACCTGACATCGATAACGCCGATGATGGAACTCGACCATGCCGGCACGATCATGACCCCTGCCGGTGCCACCGCCGTGGGAGCACGAATCGACGAGGCGCTGCGGAACGGGTGATGAAGCAGTGACCGTTCGCGGCAGCCACAGCACCGTTGCGGATCGTCGATCCGAGACCCCTACGTTCACCCTCCGCGTACAGGTAGTGCACAAGGACCGGAATGGAGCGGTCCGAGGACTTCGGCTGTCCATTTCGTCAGCTGTGTCGTGCGTCTCGTTCAGCCAGACTTAGCCGACAGTGAGCGTCGCCTCACCCTCGTCGAGCATGGTCAGGAGAAACAGATGAGTGGTGCCAGTGCACTTCAGGAGGCAGCCGACTCCGTCGATTCCAGCAACAGCACCGCCTCGGCGTCGGGGGCAAACAGGGGTGTGCGGCTTCGTTTCATCGACACTGCGGACCGACAGATGCCCGTTGCCATCCTGGAGTGGCAGCGTCGCGCTCCACTTCTCGCCGATCTGGTCGCATTGTTCGCCGATCTCGGGCTGCGTGTGGCGAACCACGAGTTGTTGCCCTCGGGCGACGACAGCGACGCCCACGCTCACAGATTCGGTTTCGGTACCGATGAAATCAATTGGCCCGCAGCAACTCCGAACCTGCTGCGGTCCTGTCCGAGGCGGTACACACCGAATCTGCTACCGACGCCGTTGCCGCGTGGCCGTCTGTGCACACCGAATCCGTCGAACGATTGGCGCAGATGGTCGGTGAACTCCACAGCGTGGAAGGGCTGAGTAATTCGCAAGTCTGCGTGGTGGGCGCAGAACTGTCGCTCGCCCTGGCTCGGTGCCGATGATTCTCACTACATCTACTTGTTCCATCGAAACGAAGGAGCCGTCCCCATGCGCTTGATCGTCGGATATCTCGCCACCCCCAGCGGTAAGGACGGTCTTACCCTCGGGGTGCAGCTCGCCCGGAGCCTGGGTGCTCAGCTCGACATCTGCATGGTGCTACCGCCGGACCGCACTGTTGCGTCGAGAGTCCCCGCCGAAACCGGCTACGAGGACGTCCTGGTCACCCGAGCGCAGGGCTGGCTCGAGGAGGCAAAATCGTTGGTGCCGTCCGACATCGAGGTCGCCGTGCATGCGAGTTTCAACGATTCGTTCGCCCAGGGACTGCTCAACGAGGTGGCTCGGCTGGGGGCCTCGGCCATCGTGGTGGGTGCGTCCGGAGACGGCCTGCTCGGACGGCATTCCGTCGGCTCGGTCTCGACCGAACTGCTGCATTCGGCACACGTGCCGCTTGCACTCGCGCCGCGCGGCACCCGGCACTCGTCTGCTCGCGAGATTCGTCAGGTGACCTGCGCACTCGGGACCAGGACGGGAGCGGATGTGTTGCTCCGGACCGCGGTACGCACGTGCGAGAGAATGCACACTCCACTGCGGCTCGTGTCCCTGGTTGCGCTCGACCCCCGCAACGATCTTCGCGATGCCCGGGACAGCTACGACAGCGCGCGTGATCGTGCCGTCGCGCACGCACGTGCCCTTGTAGACGAGGCGAAATCCACCTTGCCGGAGGACTTTCCGTTATCGGTGACCATCGCGGACGGGTCGTCCGTCGAGTCTGCGGTGCGGACGCTCGACTGGCAGGACGGCGACCTCGTCATGGTCGGCTCCAGCCGCCTTGCCCAACCGCGCCGACTCTTTCTCGGTTCGACGGCAGCGAAGATGCTTCGCGTCCTGCCCGTCCCGATGGTGGTCGTCCCCAAGCAGGAGTTCGAATCATGAATCCGTCGACGGAAGGCTCGAACATGGGCAAGAACGCAAGCGGGCCCTCGCCCGCTGCCGGTGAAGTCAGCGCCAAGGGGCTGGCGACAGGCACAGTCGGCACCTTATCGGGTGCAATACTCGGAATCTCCTCTGTAGCACCGGGTTACACTCTCACGGCAAGCATCGGCCTGATCGTCGCTGCCGTAGGTCTGAAGATGCCGGCAATCCTGATCGCGGGCTTCGTTCCGATGTTTCTCACCGCATATGCCTACCGCGAGCTGAACTCCGAGTCTCCCGATTGCGGTGCGTCGTTCACGTGGTCGACCAAGGCATTCGGACCTTACGTCGGATGGATGTGCGGTTGGGGCATGGTGATTGCGACGATCATCGTGTTGTCCAACCTTGCGGCCATCGCGGTGCAGTTCTTCTATCTGTTCATAGCGAAGTTGTTCGACACACCGTCGATCGCCGATCTACCGGGCAACAAGTTCGTCAATGTCGGTACGACGCTGGTGTTCATCGCAGCGGCTACCTGGATTGCCAGCAGAGGCATCACTACGAGCGAAAAGCTGCAGATCGTCACGGTCGGCTTCCAGATGGTTCTCCTCGTCGTCTTCGCCGTCGTTGCGCTGATTCATGTCGGCGCAGGCGACGCCCCGGGCGAGGTCACTTTCGACTTGGACTGGTTCAACCCGTTCACAGGCGTGGCCGTCGGTGCGTTCGTCATCGGACTCACGGGGTCGATCTTCGCCTTCTGGGGTTGGGATACGTGCCTGACGCTCGGCGAGGAATCGAAGAACCCCAAGACGACGCCCGGCCGCGCCGGGTTGCTCTGCGTGGCAACCATTCTGCTCACCTACCTCCTCGTCGCGGTGGCCGCCATGATGTACGCAGGGGTAGGCGAGGACGGCCTGGGCCTGGGTAACCCGGACAACGCCGAGAACGTCTTCGGCTCTCTGGCCGACCCGGTGCTCGGCAAATGGGGCGGGCTGCTGCTGTTCCTGGCCGTGCTGGTGTCCTCACTGGCGAGCCTGCAGACCACGTTCCTCCCGGCCGCGCGAACGATGCTGGCGATGGGTTCCTATGGTGCCTTCCCCAAGAAATTCGCCGAAGTGTCACCTCGCTTCCTGGTGCCTTCCTACGCAACCGTCGTCGCAGGGGCCATCACCGCAGGGTTCTACACAGTGGTCACCTTCCTGTCCGAGCGCACTCTGATCGACACCATCGCGGCCCTGGGCATCATGATCTGCTGGTATTACGGCATCACGGCTTTTGCCTGCATCTGGTATTTCCGCGGCAGGCTGTTCGACAGCGTCCGTAACACCGTCTTCCGCTTCCTGTTTCCACTTCTCGGTGGCCTCATGCTGCTCGCCGTTTTCGTCATATCGCTCGGCGAGAGCATGAATCCCGACAACGCCAGCGGAGCCTCGATCGGCGGCATCGGACTCGTGTTCTTCCTCGGCTTCGGCATCCTGGTCCTCGGCGCTGTGCTGATGATCGTCATGAGGTTCCGCCATCCCGCATTCTTCGAGGGCAAGACACTCGATCGCAATACTTCCGCGTTGCGAGACGAAAGCGATCTGGCGGGCAGATAGCCGAGGCCCGAGAAGCTCGTGACTGCTTCGTAACGTACCGCAGCCTGCCGTGAGTGTTCGCACGACGACGTCGACGCCGAGGACGGCGGGATTGCTCGGCAGCTGCGGTTCCGCGTCCCGCCGGCACAGCGGTGGCGCTGCTCGACGACGAATGCGGCACGAAGTTCCCGACGGGACAACTTATCTGACCGACCATCCGATTGGCCCCTATCGCCGAGCTGGATGGCCGAGGACTTCGACCCCTTCGGTATCGAATCGTTCGGTAGTGGCCGAAGCTCTGTAGCGACGAAACTGGCTCCGGCACAGCGGCGGACATGACCACTTGCCCCCACCGACTCACCTGACCGCGGCCACATCAGGACGTAGACTCCCCTTCATGACGCGTCCCGAACCATTCGTTTCGACGACTATTGCTGCGGCGCTGGATGACCTGAGAACACGACTTCGCGCAACACGGTGGCCGGACAGCCCTGCCGATGCTGGGTGGTCACTCGGTGTCGACGTCGGTTACCTTCGTGAACTCGTCGAATACTGGTCCGACGAATTCGACTGGGGAGCGCAGGAGTCTGCCCTGTCGAAGCATCCTCGATTCCGGGTCGACGTCGGCGATCTGGGCATCCACTTCGTGCACGCGCGGGCAGTGGCACCTGTGGGCCCGGTTCTTCCCGTGGTTCTCAGCCATGGATGGCCGGACTCGTTCTGGCGCTACTCGAAAGTGGTGTCGCTGCTGACCGATCCGGGCGCACACGGTGCCGACCCCGCCGATGCATTCGACGTCATCGTGCCCGACATGCCGGGCTACGGCTATTCGGATACACCGGCAGGCACCCCTTTGAATTCGATTGCGGTCGCTGGTCTTTGGGCCGAGCTGATGCACATTCTGGGGTACACCCGTTATGGGGCTGCCGGAGGCGACATCGGCAGCGCCGTGAGCCGGTACCTCGCACTCGATCACCCCGACTCTGTCGTGGCCGTCCATCGTATGGATGCGGGACTGCCCGTGTTCACCGGCGACCGCGCCGAACTGTCACCGCAGGAGCAGGACTTTCTCGACAGGTCCGCCGCGTGGGGCAGTACAGAGGGTGCATACGCTGCGATGCACCGCACGAAACCGCAGACCGCTGCCGTCGGGTTGACCGACTCCCCGGCCGGGTTGGCCGCATGGATCGTCGAGAAGCTGCGAGGGTGGACCGACGGCGACGGTGACATCGAGCGCAATTTCACCAAGGACGAGATCCTCACGAACGTCACCCTCTACTGGCTCACCGAGACCATCGGCTCGTCGATGCGTATGTACAACGCCAACGCGTCCATTCCCTCGGAGCAGCACGCCCGCCGCGTCGAGGTGCCGTCAGGGTTCTCGTTCTTTTCGGGTGACCTCTTCACGAATCCGCCCCGCGCGTGGCTCGACCGCGTCGCGAATGTTGTTCGTGTAAAAGAACTTCCGCGCGGTGGGCACTTCGCGCCGTTCGTGGAGCCCGAGCTGTACGCTCGAGAACTACGCGAGTTCTTCCGACCGTATCGTGCAGCCCTTGCGTAGAGCGCCCCTGCAAGATGAAGCGCCAGTTCAGGATTGGAGTCGGCGGGCCAGATATGATCCCGTTCTGCTGTTCGGGGACACCGCCACTTCGGCGGGAGTGCCGGTGGCGACCACGGTGCCCCCGTTGTCGCCGCCGCCGGGACCGAGGTCGATGACCCAGTCTGCGGAGGCTACGGCATCCAGGTCGTGTTCGACCATCACCACGGTGTTGCCCGCGTCGACGAGCAGGTGCAATTGACGCATGAGCAGGGCGACATCGGAGGGGTGCAGCCCTGCTGTCGGTTCGTCCAGTAGGTAGAGGGCAGTGCCGCGGCGAGTGCGCTGCAATTCGGTGGCAATTTTGATGCGCTGCGCTTCTCCGCCGCTCAACTCGGTCGCGGGTTGACCGAGCCGAAGGTAGCCCAGCCCGATATCGCGCAAAGTCTCCAGACTGCGGGATGCTCCCGTGACATCGGCGAAGAACATCGCAGCCTCGTCCACCGACATGCCCAATACCTGGGCAATTGTATTGTCGCGCCAGGTGATTTCGAGAGTTTCCGGGGTGAACCGGGCACCGTGGCAGGTGGGGCACGGGCCATAGGTGCCGGGAAGGAACAACAGCTCCACCTCGACGAAACCGTCGCCCTGGCACGTGGGGCATCGTCCGTCGGCGACGTTGAAGGAGAACCGTCCGGGTGCCCATCCTCGAGCCTTGGCCTCATCGGTGGCGGCAAACAGTTTGCGGACGA
>NZ_JASHKT010000016.1:0-84929 GCF_030056855.1 Rhodococcus sp. IEGM 1354 | reverse complement strand
ATCGTAGGCGCGGCGGGTAGCACCGGACCGTGCCGACGCCATCGACCGTTCGATCCGAGCGGCGACCTCGCCCGACAGGTCCGGAAACACCTCCGCACTCCTCACCGGGACGACTGAATCCGTGTCCAGGACCTCACCTAGCTGCCGATCTGCCATGACAGGGACTGTAGCGAGCACCCCCGACAGCTCTTTCGAGTTGAAACGCGCTGAGCAGGGATTTAGACGAAGACGGTGCGGGAACGGAAATTCTCGTCGGTCACCGCACACAGACCGTGGGTGACTACAGGAGGCGATTGATTCCCGCGTAAAAGCGGGCGTAGAAAAACGTGGGGTGATCATGCGCGCTTCAGTCCCAGTCCAGTCGGATGCCGAGCTCGACGAAGGCATAGGCCAGCTCATCGATGTCTTCTTCGGTGCGGCAACCCGTTCTCGCCAATCCGAACAGAGATCGGGCGGCGTCGCTGTCGACGCGGGCGGCGGCGACAGCGGCATCGATCGCCGCAATCACACCGTCCCAAGCGCTGCGGGCGGGTACCGGACTGCGAGACCTTGTCGGAGCGGTCCCCGGATCGACCGGCTCGTACCGTCGCGGCCGCAGCAAGCAGGCATCAGCACCGCTCGCGGCCATCTCATCGTTCTCCACCGCGATGATCGCGGTCGCGGCGGCAAACAAAACCTTCGCTTGCTCGTCCCACCGCAGTTGCTCGAACGGAACCCATGATGTCCGGAGCGGGCGAGAATGGCCGGTGGACTTCCAGATCGCGCTCAGTGGCTTCGCCCACCATCCGGTGCGGACCAGCGGCGTCGATACCTCGTCGACGACGGTACGCAGCAGCCTGAACCACACTGCGGCATGAACACGGCCCGCGCCGAGCTCGACCGACCCGCTCGTCAATGCGGCGGCGGTGCGCCGGTCGATTTCTGCGACGACTGCCGGTACCGGTATCGGTGATGCGTGATCGTCCGAGCCTGCTGGTGTCCTCTCCCAGAAGACCAGCCTGCCGGGTACGACACTGCAGAATTCCAGTCGACAGTGATGTTTCGTGCAGCTGGTCAGCATCGGGTACTGATGAGCCATCATGACCGCGATATCGGCGTCTGTGTCGAGGTCGTCGATACACAAGGGACATGCCCGCGTATCGAGCTTGCTCACCCAGGGAAGCCACATGCCGGCGGGCGGTGCGCGTCGACGTCGATCTGCCATCGCCAGACCCGCCGGTAGTAGGACAGAGAACTGATGGGCGTAGGTGTCGAAGTCACATTCGGCGGGGTCGGTGCTGTCGAGGAGCCAGGGCGTGCACCCCGCTAGCGTCATCTCACGCAGCCGTTCCGCCGCACAGGTGCTCCTCTGGGCGAGGGCGTCCAGCACCGGCTCGGGTGTGTAGCGGTCCAGGTCCACGCCCGGACTCTCGAAGCCGAGCCCGTCGAGAAGGTCCGCTGTATTGATCAACGAATACAGTGCGCTGGTCCGGGCCAGCCACGACATCAGAGTCTCACCAGGTAGTGGTTGCGGGTGAAGGGGCCACCGCGGATACGCACTGTGGGCGAGCGCTGTGTGCGCTGCAGGGGCATCGGATGGAATTGTCATGCCAGGTGCCGCTCGAAGTGGCGGCGGCGTTCGGTAGGCCCGGAGTAGACGGTCTGCGTCAACACCTGTGAGGTGATCGCTTCCTCTCCGGCCTCTAATGCGGTCACTGCGGCCGCGGTCAACAGCGTGGCCAGTTCGCCGATGGTGCCCTCACACCGGGTGAGGAGGTAGTCGGTCATCTCCGCCGATGTCAGATGCGAGGGCGCACGCAATGGGAAGCTGGCGGTGAAACTCGCCAGCAGGGAGCGGGTGTCGGTGTCGTTGGTCCAGATCGGCAGCGTCATGGGGTGAAAACGGTTCTCCAACTGCCCATCGCTGCGGATAGCGAGGTACGCCTCTCGGGTACCGACTCCGACGAGAGGGATCCGCAGCTCGTTGCCAAGAAACCGCAACAGGTTCAGAAATTCTCGGCGCACGTTGTCGCGGCCGGCAAGAACATTGTGGAGCTCGTCGATGATCAGCATCCGCACCCCGGTCGCTCGCAGCAGCGTAACCGCTTGCTGTTCGAGTTCGTGAACGCGGCTTCGCGGGCGCATCGGCGTTCCGAGTGCCGCGAGCATCGCCAGGTAGAACCGTCCGGGTGCTGGGTCCGGGGGCATCTGCATACACAGCACCGGTATCTGCTCACGGTCGGGCAAGGTGACCGCAGGGTGCGCACGCCGGAACTTCTCGATGATCATCGACTTGCCGTTGTTCGTCGGTCCGATCAGAAGCAGGTTCGGCATTCGTTGCCGATCCGGCCACCCCAGCAACGTCTCGAGGTGCTCGATCACCGACCGTGCACGCGGATACCCGATCCACCGTTCCGTGCGAATGTGCCTGATGCGTTGCGCGGCAGGGAGAACCGCGATCGGTCTGACCGAACTGCGCAGATGGTTGAGGTCCGCACTACCGGGGTCGATGTCTTGGCAGCTACGGTCGTCGCCGTCGCCTGCGGGCGTGATTCGGGGGTCGTTGTTCACCGTTTCACCATTCTTCGATGTCGTCGAAGATCGGAACCGACACGTCGTCGGTGCCTGGGCCAAGCTCGGGCGGGCCCATCGCGTTCGGTGATGTCACGACGCTGCTCAGGTGCGCACGACGACTGCGGTTACGTCGAGCCCGTCTGGTGTCCTTCTGCGCCGATGTTGCGATCTCTCGCATCTTGTCGATCATCGAGAACAAGGCGTGTTCGTCGATATGTGCTCGGCCGTGTTCGCGCAGTCGTGTCACTGCTGCGCGATGTTCCCACAAGGTCACCGCTGGATGTGACATCGTTCGATACGGCACCTCGATGTATCCGCCGCCGCTGTCGGGGTCCAGGACCCACACCCTGCTCAGATCTCGTGGGTCCCGGCGGATCACAAACTGGCCCAGGGTCTCTCGTCGGGCGATCCACGGTTTCAGAGCGTTCGCGAAGTACTGGATGTGGTCGATGACGAACCCCGTCCGCGTCAGGCGACGGCGGATGACGGGAAGGAAGTCCACCAGGAATGCGGTCTCGTCCACCACCGTCGAGCTCGCCAGAGCACTGTCAGCGTCGGTGCTGCTGGTCCACCGCGCAGCCGGGCTCTGCCGGAGGCCGGTGTGCACCTCTGCGTGATACGCCGCGACCGCCAGGACCAGCCAGCGTTCCAGTTCTCGTAACGTCAACGCCGCCTTACTATCCGAGTCGTAGCTGCCCCGCTGAGTTGGGTTCGAGAATGTGGTGCCGGGGAGTTCGTGGACCTGGGTCATGACGGTGCCGATGATGCGTTCGACGATCCCGCCGTAATGCGGCCTGCCGGGTGGGCGGTAGCCGAGGTCGATGCCGTGTTGCTCGCAACCGCGCTGGAGCGCTTCACTTTTGAACTCGGAAGCGTTGTCGATGTACAGGCGGTGCGGCTTTCCGGCCATCGGCCACCGCACATCCGCGCCGAGGCCCAGAGAGTCGATCCATACGCTTTTGTCCGAGCACACCCGGCCCAGACACAACCCGACCGACACTGCGGACGGCGGATCGAGAGTTACCACGAACCCAGGTATGCAGCGGCTGAGGACATCGATGGCAATCGTGAGATAAGGACGTCCGATCGGCGCCCGGTCGTATTCGTCGACGATCATCAGATCGACCACGGTGTGATCGATCTGTACTTGCTGGAGAACGGCCGTCACCGGCGGCGGGACATCGCCCGCGGATTGCCGCGACCTGGCGGCGTCCGGTCCGCCACGTGAGCGTGCGACACGGCCCGGGTGCATTGCTGCGATCCGGGCATTGACTGTGTTGCGGGCTGGGATCGGGAGTCCGGCGCGGTGACAGGCCTGCGCGATACGACGATGTAGTGCAGCGACACTGAGTTTCTGACGAGCCAGGAATTCACGGTTGATGTGCTCGGTGATCACGTCTTCCACCTCGTCTGGCACGCGGGAGCGTCCACGTCCGCCTGCGGGCGCGGAGACCAGTAGATCGGTAACCGCCCCTTCCCCATTCCGGAGTATGGACAGCAGCGCGTACACCCGCCGGGGCGAGACACTCAACTGTTGCGCTGCATCCTCGACCGCGGAGGTACCGATCGCGGATCGATTCATCAGCTCGTTGAGCACTGCGAACCGTGCCCGTGCCTGCTCCCACTGCTCGGCCGACGCGGTCAAGACACCAGCCTCGACGACGTCGAACTTCTCCGCATCCATTGCAGCCTCCGAACACCCGACCCAGGTGACCGATTGTGCAGTCCACTTCTGCACTCAGAATGTCAGAAGACCACTGCAATCGGAGGTGAAACCCCAGGAAAACATGACGCCCACTTCTGAAACTGACACTGACTCCGACTACCAACTGCGTTGGCCAAGAGAACTTTTCGTACAGGAAGCAGCAAAGCTGCTCAACCTACGGGCTAGTGAGGATAATTGGGACGACCGCTGCAAGATGCTGCTTCGCGACGCGTTCGTGGATTTTCCGGCGTGCGGGCCTCTTGACGATTTGAACGAGCTCCCCGGCACTCTGGGCCGGCAATGGGGCAACAAGCCCAATGACAACGTCTTTTCGTACCGCCAGAGCTTTCTCCGCGACCTCATGTCGCAGGCCGACCGGCTCAACGAAGATCCGCCAGCCAGACGGCCGCTTTGGCGAGAACGCCGCGGCATCACGACGTCTGCGGAGTCTCCAGCGGCGTTCGATACATTGGTTGCCCGCTATATAGACCTGGTCAACGACCTGGACACCCTCTGCTACTTCGACCGTATCTTCACCAAAGACTGCGTCGACGATCAACGCGGCCACGAACCTGAGCGGTACCTGTATCAACACTTGACTGTAGATCTCGCATGGCCGCTCGACTCGAGTGTGCTGATCGAAGATCGTGATCTGTTCTACGACGTCGTCGAAGTTCTATACGACGCGGCCGCCCGCCCCCGTGACGGCTGGGAGCATAATCACAACGAATGCGGTTGGCATGGAAAGCAGTTCGACTCGACAGGCGGACGTGCCGTCTATCGATGGCGCGTCAACAAGCTTCTCGACCGACACGACGTCAGGCTCCGCCTTGCCGAGGACGGCGCCGAAGAGGGCCGTCTCGTCACCACCACGGACGACGCACGCAACGACCTGATCGACACCACCACCAGTAGGACCACGCCCAGCGTCGACCGCGTACAACACGGCGTGGAACAGTTCCGCAGACGAGGTGTCACCCGAAACGACAAACGCGCGGCCGCCAGATCCCTGGCCGACGTTCTCGAATCACGCCGCAAGAACGTCCTAGCCGACGCGCTGGACAAAACCCATGCAGGCGAGCTGTTTCACATCGCCAACAAGTTCGACATCCGCCACCACACCGAAGACCAGAAGGCCGACTACCCCGACTACTACCTGGACTGGATCTTCTGGCTCTATCTCGCCACGATCGAGCTCACGAACAACGTCATCGACGACCAGCAGCGCGGCGAAGACTAGGCCCTGATTTCCCTGCCCTTGCGCGGGTCCGAGAAGACGAAGTCGCGTCCTCGGCCTCGAAGCTCGACGGGTTGTCGCAACGAGATGTGCGACTGCTTCGCTGGGTCACGATTCCGGCGACCACGTGCCGCATCCCTTGGAGTCGAAGGCGTAATCCGACTGGTCGATGGTGACCTGAACGCGGCGAGCGTTGGGGATGAAATCGTTGTCTATCGTGTTCCCGCTGGAGTCCTGTCGACTCCAGTAGCAGCCTTCGATCTCTCCCTCGATTACGTAAGTGCCGGGAGCGATCTCGGCATTGACGAGATGCGTACCGTTACCGAATCGCTGACCGGACGCTTCCAGCTCGGTGTTCACTGCGGCGTCGCCCAGCGCAGCGGTCCAAAGTGGCGCTTGCGGGTGTCCCGGGCAAAGCATCAGCGCAGCTTGCACCTCTTTGGCCTGCGGACCGCTGAGCACAAACCCCGGCTGCGCACGTACATCGCCGGGATCGTTCTCTGCGCAGATCGTGTAGAGAGTCTTGATGCTTCCGCCATTGTCGTATCCGGACGCTGCGTAGGCGGCCTTCTCGGCATCGGTGGTGGCCATGACGGCATCGGCGCGGATATCGCATGAATGCGGGTTGGTCGCCCACAACGCTCTGAAGTCCAACAGGCCATCCTTGGGATAGATCCTGTAGGTCCCTTTCGTGTCGTACCCAGCACCCGAGTAGCAGTCGAAAGAGATGCTTCCGGCCCCTGGTTCAGGCGTAGCGGCGGTCGATGACGGCGTTGCTGCCTGCGTCGGTGACACGGTCACGGACGGTGAATCGGCTCGGTCCACCGCGGCGTCATCTGCGGAACCCGAACAACCTGCAATAAGGCCCACAACCAACGCAGCCAACACGACACGTTTCATAGCGATGTTCATACCACTCGGTCCGTTGGGTCCTTCGCGCACGCCGAAGCGGCGCGATAGCCGGTCCCGCGTCGTGGGACACGGCCCTGGGTGGAGCATTCTGAACGACCAGAAAACCACTGAACCGCATAGGCAACGTTAACGCGACACTAGTGATAGCCTTAACGGAACCCCAATAGAGGTACTCCCCGTCGGCGCGTCAGTACGCTCGCGGAACCATCAGGCTACCGCACCGAGGCTTAATTCGGAAAGGACGAAGACAGTGGTCGAATCAACCGTCCGGCGAGAATCCCCGGCAGCGGCGGTCAAGCGCGACACCTGTCCACTTCGCCGTTCCTTCGTCGAACGCGAGCTCGGCAGCCAGGACCTCACTCCACTTGCGAGCCTGCTGCGCACACGAGGTGCAGCAGGTGGGCAAGGAGGCGCGCTCAGGATTTCGCTCCTACTCTCGCTGATCTGGGTTACAGCGCGGGAGCCTTACACGACCAGCCGTGTCGCCGCCTACTGGGCCGAACTGATCGGTCGTAGCGACGACCCACGAGGAGACGGTGCCCGAGCTGTGCGGGACGCCCTGCACGAACTGGCCGATAGACGCCTGGTGGGACTGCATACCATCGGACCCAAAACGCTGATCGAGCTCCACAACGAATCGCGCCCCATCGACAGCCGCGGCGCACCTGTTCCCTATAAGCCGCCCTACAACACCGAGCCCTACCTGCCGATCCCGCGTGCATTCTGGACCGAAGGGCTGGCCGCAAACCTCTCCGGGGCCGGCGTGGCGATGTACTTATGCTCGCTCGCGATGACCAGAGCCGAGGATCCCGAATTCTTCATCGTCGGGAGCTACTTCGACGACCGCTACGGGATCTCCCGATCGAGCCGAAAACGAGGACTAGCCGAGCTAGTCGAACGAGGCGTCCTCACAGTGGACGTGACAGAGAGTCAGGACTCCGTCACCTTCCGAACGGTGCGACGCAACCGGTATCGGCTCGCGCAGCCGTTCCAGCAGCCGGCCCCGTGGGTATCGCCCGACGCGGGTCAAGCGACCTCAGGTGGACCAGCAGCGGCGAAGTCGAGTACCTCGACCGTGCGGACCTGAGGCCAATCCGCGGGCCTCTCGACGATGCTTCTGATAGTCTGAGAGCGGCAGGCCTGGCCTGTGCTTCATACCGGGAAGCGACGCGGCGGCAATGCAGTAGTGCCGACCACGACCTAACGGCATCGGGGTCCAAACCCGGAACGTCGGAGGGCCAGGAGTGAGGGGCCGAACCAATAGTCTCGACGCGATATTGGTTCCCTCATTCAGGTGGGTATGTTGCAGAGAGGCACCTCAACGGGATTCCAACCCCCGCGAGGTGCCTTTCTCGTGCGTAAAACTGGCCTGCCGGCCTGGCCTCGAAGGCCCGATGTGGCCGACTCGACTTTCCCTACAACCAAAAGCGCGGTGACCGCGAACGGCCACCGGCTCCTGGTGCTTCTACCTATCAGCCATAGAACAACTGCAACACAGCAATCAGCAAGTCAACGGCCCCGTGAACCCACGGACCCACCACATCCCAGACTGCCATCAGCATTGCCCACACAGGAGACGAAACCTCGTCGCCTGGCCACGGCATCTCCACACCGAACACATGGCACACCAGATGTGCCCACCCGTGCACCTGCCTCAGTGTCGACAAGGTCCTCACGGGTCGTGAACCCCTGAACCTGGTGAACCATCCTCTCCAGCCTGCTCGCCCGGTCTCGGACCCATCATTCTTTTCTGCAGCCATAATACTCTCCCTTCATAGTGAAATTCCGTCCCGTTGTTGGGGTGATTTGCGCACACGTGTGGCATATCGGCCTTTCGGTTGGATTCTCGATATCTTGGCTCAGCGGTTGCTTCGCCTCCATCAGAGTCCCACATCGAGGGCCTTTCCGCAACCCTCTCGAAGAATGCACGGTCGACACGTATCGCCAGGTCAAAGCCGGTTTATAAGTTTAATCGCGTACTTATAGATCGTGAATTATTACCGGAATTAAGCAGTGGATATCTCTGATTCTTTTCCGGATATTCGCGATTAATTGCGCGGAATAGATAAATGTTCGATAAAGGAATGTATCCAGGGTCTACGAGCTGCCGCGACATGCAAGGGCCGTGATGGTGTCGAGGGGATCCGTGGCGATCGGTGGCTCCGCCGGTCAGGAAGTGGTGACAGCGTTTCCGTCACCGTCGACGACTGGGCTTTGGGTCCGAACAGTGCTCGTGGAGAACGTGATCAGGTTTCCGTCGCCGTCGACGGTCGCGAACTCCGTCGTTCCCCAGTCCGTCGCGACGGGGTGGCCGGCGTCTGCAGGGTGCAGGACGCCCGCGCGCGAGAGTTCGTCGTACAGTTCCGCGATCTCGTCGACGGTGATGCGGCAGCTGGCCGTTCCGGCGAGGAAGGTCTCCGCTCCGCTGCACACCGGCCAGGGTGCGGTGTCGGGTCGGCTGTTCCAGCTGTCGTCGTCGGCGGCCCACAGGTGGATCTCGACGTCGTCTCGAGTGAGCTTGGCGAAGGTGGGATCGGAGTACTGCGCCGTGAAGCCGAAGGAGCGGGTGTAGACGGCGATCGCTGTCTCGATGTGTCGTACCGGCAGCGCGGGGACCGCTTTGGACATACCCATGCGCAACACTAACGCCGGTGAACGACACGAGGGAGCGAACGCTGCCGTGCCTTCGGTGAGCGCGTGAAGGCCGAGGTGCGCTGGTCGCCGGGCGGGCGCTACCGCTCAGCGTTCTTCCGGGGCGGTGTGACGAGGGGTCTCGCTGCGTTCATCGTTGCGACGCTTCGCCTTTGGATCGCAGAGACGCAGCGAGTTGGTCGACGGTCGGCAGACCCGCCAGGCCGCAGTCGGTCGAGTAGACGCGGCAGGCGAGTTCGGTCAGTTGCACGGCATCGTCGAAGGCGTCGACGCCGCCGATGAGGATGGTCGGTGAGCCTGCGAAGGCCGACGCCGCTGCCTCGGCGTCGGAGGAGATCAACCGGTGCCCGATCTCGATGTCCGACTGTCCGATCAGGCTGGCCGCAGCACGAACCCGGTCCGCAGCCTCCTGCCAGTTCGGGCACCCGTCGAAGTACAAGATCTCCACCTTCATACGAGCGAGTCTGCCCTCCAATCGGTTGGCGTGCCAATGCAGCCACGACGAAGCGCGTCGACGACGTGGTGAGATCGTGTCGCCTGGACCAGGCGAGGCGGAGATCGTGCACCTGATGCTATTCCGCATCCTTTTTCAATAATGTCCTGTTGATCCTCAGCCAGAAACCAGAGGCAACGCAGGTCGCCGGATTCCGCGCGTGGCAGCAGCGCGGACGCCAAGTCCGCAAGGGCGAGAAAGCGATCCGGATCTACGGCTACAGCTCCCGCACCATCACCGAGACCGACCCCGACACCGGCGACGAAGAAACCCGCAAGGTGCCCACCTTCCCGATTCTGTCGGTGTTCGACCACTCCCAAACCGACCCGATCGAGGGACACCCCCAGCCCGAGGAAATCACCCGGCTCCTCACCGGCGCCGATCCGGACGCGATCTACGACCGCGTAGCGGCGGTCATGACCGGCCGAGGATGGACCGTCACCCGCGAAGCGATCACCAGCAGCGCGAACGGCTACACCACCACCGACGGCTCCCACCGGATCGTCGTCGACGCCGCCCTCGAACCCGCAGCGGCCGCAAAAACGATGATCCACGAGGCCGCGCACGCGATCATGCACGCACCCGACCTCATCGGCCCTGAGGCCCGAAAGGACCTGCACCGGGGCCGGATGGAAGTCGAAGCCGAATCCGTCGCCTACGTCCTGGCCGGGATGCTCGGACTCGACACCAGCGCCTACAGCGTCGGCTACATCGCCGGATGGGCCGCAGGAGACCTCGAGCAGGTCACCGCCACCGCGAAAGCAGTACTGACCGCCGTCCACGAGCTGGCCGACGCCCTCGACCCGGCCGCCGCCGAGTCGGACGACGGCGAGGACACCGGGACCGGGGAGGCCGCGTAGCCGGTCGGGGGAGGGTCCGCCGGCCGAAATGTTCCGGCCGGCGGACAGGCCACCTGCGGTGTCCACCGAATCGAGCTCCGCTGCGCTCCGCACTCGAAAGAGCACAGACGTTTTTTCACAGCGGTTCTGGCTCCCGGCGAGCATTCATCACCCGTGCCCGCCGCCTCAACCCCTCGCTCCGCTGCGCTACGACCGAAGGCTCCGAACACTTTTCGTCCCGTGCTCGCTGCGCTCCCACGAAAACTGTCCGGCCGAGGGGTTGCCCCGTCGTTCCCGTGCGCTGCCTTCTCTCCTCACGCCAGAAACGGCGAAAAAACGTGGGGGAGGACGCAAGACCGACCCGGCACCGTTCCGAAGGGCAGCAACAGTTATGACCGAGACCACGAACACCGAGACCGTTACCTGCATCGCGGACGGACCCGACTGCACCGGCGACGTCGAATACCGGGACGCACTGTCCGGAACCGGAGTAGCGCACCCGAGATGCGACAAGCACTGGCAAGACCGGCTCGGCCTCGAGGACGACCTCCGACGCCGCTACCCGGCCCACGCACCCGCCGACTTCGACCCCACCTACGCAGGCGAGCACTGGGACGAGGACTACTGACCAGGCCCGCTCACCACACCCCAACCGATCGACCAACCGAGGAGCACAAGCCATGACCGCCAGCAACCACGACGACTACTGGACCACCTACGACAAGGCCCTCGACGCGGCCGCAGAATGCCGAAGCGTCGAAACGCTGATCGACACCCTGAACCGCTACTACCCGCCCTCGTCCGGAGTCGCGTTCTTCCCCAACGGAGCCGACCGAGACCTACTCGGCACACTCACCGACGCCGGACACTTCGATACCGTCTGGGTCCACGCGGACTACCACTTCGCGCTCCGTGACGGCCGCGGAGACGGGTTCACCTACATCGAAGGCGACATCGTCCGCGGAACCTCACGATTGTGACCACCCGCCCCGGTGTCTGACGGCACCGGGGCAACCAACCTCGCACCACCTGGAAGGAACGCCCCTGATGCCCGCTCAAGCCTGGGTCACCCTGTTCGTCGGCGTCCTCGCCGTCGTCGGCGTCGCCCTGACCGTCCGCCAACGCACCGTCGCCGACAAACGCGCCCAAGCCTGGCAACGGATCACCTGGTGCCTCGAACGCACCACCAGCGACAACGAAGCCGAAGCCGCACTGGGCTGGGACATCTACACACCGGTGACCGACTCGCCGCTCATCACCCGAACCGAACGAGACGTCCTGCGCGCCGTCGCGACCCGGGCATTGTGGCGAGCACTGGCGTCACCGGCACAAACCGAGGACACTGACAACCAGAACGAGCAGGAGGACCCACGATGACCACCACCGAGAAGCGCACCACCGCAGCCCGACCACAGGTCGCACGGGCCGCAGCACGGGCATCGGTCGCACTGTACGAACGCGACGGCCTCGAGGTACCCCAGTGGATCCGCGACGCCGCCGAAGGGCGCCCGACCACCCCACCAGCCGAACAGCCCTGACACAGGCCCACAGCCTGCAGACCGAAAGGCCCGCACCCCGACACCGGGTGCGGGCCTTCTCCATTGCCTGGGATCAGGAAAACGTGAGGGAGCAGGATCGGGCCACCCTGCGGGCGTCCAACCGAATCGAACTCCGCTGCGCTCCGCACTGCTACACCCCGACCCGCAGCGCAGACAGGCCGCCCGTGCACGTGCGGTTCGGACTTCAACCCGTTGCAGCGCAACACAATCTGTCGGTACCCGATGCCACACTCGAAGCCATGCGAATCCGAACCATCGACGGACCACCACTACCCGCCGAAATCGCCGAACAGGCGGCCCGAGCAATCGTCCTCACCGCCCTGCAAACAATCGACCAAGCACGCAATGAGCCAGCCGATCGGGGTCGATCAAGCACCACCTGTAGGCCGGTCCACTGACTCCAATGCGTCCGCGAGAACCTCGACGGCCCTATCGCGATCGTCGAGAGCCGCGACAGCCCTCGCCGTCAGATCGTTGAATGCGGTATCGAATTCGCTGATCGCAGAATCCGCAAAATTACGTAGTGCCGCGCCCTGCAGCCGCATTCGAACTGCCTGCTCAAGCTTTTCCCGAGCCAGTCTCATCGCCCCGTGGACTGGGCTCAGCGGCATTCGAGTCGGGTCGTAGCCAGCAAGACGCAACTCAGACAAGAAGTTGTTCTCGCTGTTGCTCGCCGCTATGACATCGACCAGATACGAGTCGACCAAAGCCCAACTACCCTCCGGATCGACAACCGCGGGTCGCGGTATTGCTCTCTTGGTCCGCCCCACAGCACGGGCGAACTCCGCATAGAACGCCAGCATCCGGGCAAACAATGCACTGTCCCGATCGCGCACGTTCCGTGCATTTACCAGACGCTGCTCCGCCACCCACTGATCACGCTTGAGCTGCAACTCATCCCGCGCCTGCTCCTTCTGAACCTTAATCTGCTCGTTGAACTTTGCCCGCTCGGTCCTCATGTTCTCCCGCTGACCATGAAACGCGATATAGGCCGCAGTGATCAGAAACGGCCCAGCGACCAACCCCGCGATCAACGTCGCCTGCGGCTGAGTCAAATCCCACTCCATCAACGGACCCCACACAGTTCCTCCCACGATCAACACAACAGGGCCACCGAACATCAGCGCCACACCACGAACCCACTTCATGACTCGGCATCATGCCTTGCCCCGACATCGCCCATGTTGGTCTGTCAACATTCCGCGCCGCTGACCACCGAATTCAGCCCAGTGCTGCCGCGACACCGAGCGGGGCCGGCCTCCGTCGCTCCCGCACAATCACGCCGCGATTTCCACAGGTGGAGGTGGCCACGCCGCCGGCGTCGACCGGTAGTCGTGCATTCCGCCTGTCGGCGGTGCCGGCCACCCTGCGGGCGTCCCCTGAATCGAGCTCCGCTGCGCTCCGCACCGTGGAAGAGCAAAGACGTTTTTTCACTGCGGTTCTGGCTACCGGCGAGCATCCATCACCCGTGCCCGCCGCCTCAACCCCTCGCTCCGCTGCGCTACGGCCAAGGCTCCGAACACTTTTCGTCCCGTAGTCGCTGCGCTCCCACGAAAACTGTCCGGCCGAGGGGTTGCCCCGTTGTTCCCGTGCGCTGGTTTCTCTCCTCACGCCAGAAACGGCGAAAAAACGTGGCAGGGCAACAGGGTCCGGCCACCAGTTGAGAAGGGACGTCAGGTCATGCACGACACCATCACAGGACCGAGGACGGTGGGACTGCACACGGCGATCATGGCCGCGATCGGTCAGGTACCGGCGCAGGTCAAGACCCACGCACTCGCGCAGGTCACCGCCTACACCGAGCAGGTCAACCGAGCTGCTGAGGATGCGAATTCGACCACCGTCGATGCGCACCTCGAGCGGGCCGCGTTCTGGGCATGCACCGCCCGCGAAAACGGAGCCAGTGAGGCCGAAATCCACGCCGCACGCCAGGCAGGCCACCACCAGGCAGCCACCGCTCAGCAATAACCCCCAGGCCCGTACAGGCCCGGAAAACAAGAAAACACCGGACAGCTCCTAACTGCCCGGTGTCTCCAACCGAAGAATCTACCAGGGAGAGACACCACCATGACCGCAAGCATCGAAACCACCACCGCCGCAACCGAAGCCCCCACGACCGGCACCACGCCGGTCGTGGGGGCGGGCGAGGAGTTCGCCCGCCTGCACCCCACCGCCCTCGAAGTCGGCCCCAACGTCCGCGACGAGGTCGACACCGATTCGGACGAGTTCCGCGCCGTCGTCGCCTCCATCACCGAACACGGTGTGCTCCTGCCGATCCTCGCGCGCCGCGACGAGGACCGCATCGTCGTCATCGACGGCCAGGTCCGCACCCTCGCCGCTCTCGAAGCCGGGGTCGACAGTGTGCCGGTGCTGATCCGGCCGACTGCGAGCAAGGCCAAGGACCGCGAAATCGAACGCCTCACGCAGCAGGTGAACACCAACGACCGCCGCATCGCGCTCACCGACGGTCAACGCGCGAAGGCCGTGACCGCGATGTTCGAGCTGGGTCTGTCGGCTACCAAGATCGCCAAGACGATGCAGTACGACAACCGGGACACCGCCAAAGCCGCAGGGACAGCGGGTCGCTCGCAAACAGCTCGCGAGGCGCTCGACGCCGGGCAGCTCGACCTCGAGCAGGCCGCGATCGTGGCCGTGTTCGACGCCGACGGCGACACCGAGGCCGTCGAGAGGCTGCTCGACGCCGGGTCGTGGTTCCACTCTGTGGCGCAGGAGCTGATCGCGGACCGCGCCGAACGCAAGGCCCGCGCCGAAGCCGGTACCCCGTATGCCGAGAAAGGTGTGACCGTCCTCGTAGACGAGCCCGACTACGACAGCCCCTACGTCGCCGCTGAGGACTTGGTGACCGCAGACGGAGAGCCGGTCACCGACGCCGTCATCGACGGCGCGGCCGAGCACTGGGCGGTGTGGCTGACTGCCGATGAGCAGATCACCCTCACCGCCAGCGGCGAGGTGATCGAGTCCGAGTCGATCGACTGGGCGACCGAAGGAGCCCCGAAAGCCGTCGCCGCAGAGGGCTACCACCACCACAAGGACGTCACCGTCGCCCAGGTGTGGGTGCCGGAGTACTTCACCGCCGACCCCGACGCGGCCGGTGTGAAACTGGGGCCGATCCTCGCCGCAGCGTCGAGCGAACCCGACGAGGCCGACGACCAGGCCGCAGCCGAGAGGAAGGCACGCGAGAAGAAAGCAGCGCAGGCAGCGCTCGCGGAGAAGGAAGCCGAGAAGGCCACTCGGCGGCGCACCGTCGCACTGAACAAGGCCAGCGCCGCCGCGACGATCGTCCGCAAGGAATGGCTGACGAAGTTCCTCACCCGCAAGACCCTGCCGAAGGGGGCAGGGAAGTGGATCACCGAAACCCTCGTCGACGAGCCGGGACTGTTGACCGAGAACAAAGCGCCGCAGTACCTCACGGAGCTGCTCGGTGTCACCGTGCCTGTCGACACCAGCCCCAGCGCCGGGTACCCCGGTGTCGCGGACAAGGCCGCGCGGCGAGCGCTCGCCGCCACGATCGACAAGACGCCCAGCGAGACCCGCGCGCAGGTGATCCTGCTCGCGCAGATCCTCGCCGCCTACGAAGCACGAGTGAGCGGCAAGGGCAACGACTCCTGGCGTCGTACGTCCTGGGGTAACCAGGACAACTACCTGGGCTTCCTCGACCAGCACGGCCACGTGCTGACCGTGGTCGAGCAGGCCGCAGCCGGAATGCTCACCCCCGAGCAGGCGTACGACGCCCTCACCGCGCCCAGTGAGGACAACGCCGCCGACCAGTAACGGAGTAGGGGTGGCGGGCACATTCGGTGCCCGCCACCCCTCATCCATCGCCGGACAGTATCGGCCCCACAGCGCAGGTGGGGAAGCGTCCCCGGCCCGGGTCGAGGGGGCTGCCGCCGCCCTCGAGCTCCCCCGCTCGACGCCCCACCACCGCACTGCCCACGACGGCCAGGCGGCTCACGAGAGGTCAGTGCGCGGCGTTGTAGGCCTCTTCGATGGCGGCCGGGATGCGGCCGCGATCGCTGATCTCGTAACCCTCGTCGGCGGCCCACTGCCGGATCGCGCGTGTCTGCGCCGGGTCACGGGTGGCCGGTGTCCCGGTTTTAGCGGGCGTCGTCGCGCCGGCGGGGGAGGGCTTACGCTTGCGGCCACCGACCCGAGTGGAATGCTCGATGTAGTAGTCGAGCTTCCTGTGAAACTCGGTGGCGTTCTTCGCTTTCAGGTCGATCACGTACTCGACGCCGTTGACCGCGAATTCGATGGTCTCGCCGGATTCGTCGTCGATGACCGACCCGTCGATATCGTCCACCAATTGGGTTGTCACTCGTTTGGCCACAGCCGGAAACCTTTCGATCACACGCAATGTCAGGGACTCGGTTACCGGCCAGCGTAACCAACGAATGTGGCGGTGAGCTGCACCCTTTCATGTCACGACGTCGCGGGGTGCGATGTCGGATCGGATTCCTTTGAATGCGGGATGCCGTAAACGTCCCGTTGCTGATTGTTCGCGGTATTCCACGGTCGCCACCAATTCCGGTGTCACCCAGGACACTCCGACTGCGTCGGTGCGCGGGACCGGACCGTGCAGCGCACTGCCGGTACGGGTGCGCTCGGTGAGTGTGCTCCGTAGCTCTCGGCGCATCTGATCGGTGAAACCCGTTCCTACACGGCCGATGTAGACCAACTCGCCCGCCTCGTCGTACGCTCCGAGGAGCAGAGCCGCCAGTGTCCCGCCGGCTCGCCCGCCCGTTGGAACCCATCCGCAGATCACGCCTTCGCGTGTGTTCCGGATAGGTACCTTGATCCACGACGGCGACCGGATCCCCGATCGGTACACCGACTCCGCTTTCTTCGCCACGACCCCCTCGATGCCGTTGTCGGTGGCAATGCCCATCAACGTCTCGCCGTCGATTCCCGTCATGGTCGGCGGCACCTGTACCCGCCGCCCGTCGGCCACGCCGAGGCCCTCGAGCAGCGCACGGCGCTGCGTGTAGGGCAGCGTCCGGACCGATTCGCCGTCGACGTCGAGGACATCGAACACGAAATACGTCACCGGGGTCGACCGCAGCAACGCCGCCGACGGGCGCGCGACATGCATTCGGCGTTGCAGCAGCCCGAAATCGGGCCGACCGCCCGAATCCAGTGCCACCAACTCGCCGTCCAGGGTCACTGATCGACCCGCCGTCGTATCCGACAATGCCGCCGCCACGTCCGGGAACGAGGCAGAGATGTCGTTTCCGTTGCGCGAGAACAGCTTCACCCGCGATGCGCCGTCGACAACGCTGACCCCGCGTTGGCCACTGGAGTCCGCACGGGTTCGATCGGCTGCCAGGAACCGGTGTAAGCCCAGGTTCCCTGGTCAGAGCAACGATTCTTCTTCATTCCGTGGTCGCTCAAATTTCATCAGTTACTCGTAGATTCTGCGAGTTCCTCGCATAAGTTCACTGTTCGTGTCAGATTTCGCTACTCGTCGGCAGCGACGTATCGCTGCCGACGGCGCATCGAGTGCCGCGCGGGTCGGCAGCGGGGAACTTGCGGACGTCGAATCGCTGCAGCGGCTGGCGTCGGCGTCAGGGGACGACGAACACGACTTTTTCCGTAACACGCTGGTCGAATACGGATGGGCCAGAGATGTGGCGGGTCTGAGCCCGGCGACGTTGCAGAGAATCATGTATCCCGTGATCGAGATATGCGATTACTTCGATTGTGTGCCATGGCGATTGACCCAGAAACAGTTCGATCAGTACTTTGCCGGTCCCGGTAAGCGCAGTCACGCAACCATCCGCAAGAAGACAGTTCAGATCGACAACTACTACCGATTCCTCGAGCACCGCTACGCCGGCGAGCTGCTCCGAGCGTTCGGTGTCGGTGTCGAGTCACCGGTCGACCCGTTCAACCGGCCGAGACACAGAGGTGATTTCGCGCTGCGGATTCCTCCCACTCGACGAGCGATGACAGCGTTCTTCGCCGAGTGGAGAGAGGCCCTGCCGCGCTCACGCAAGTACCACGTGAGCGCGCGCGACTACACCATGGCGAAGATTGCGTACCTGTCCGGTGCGCGCGCGTCGGAGCTGTGTGCGGTGAGGATCGGCGACATTCATTGGGAAGCGGGACAGTGGGGCCGCTTCGTCGTCGTGGGTAAGGGCGCTCGCGGATCAGGTCCACGCGAACGGCAAGCGTTTCTCTTCGAAGAGGGGAGAGAGCTGCTGTGGTGGTATCTCGAACAGATCCGGGGCGAGTTCAGCGACGACCCGACCGACGCGGGCGCACCGTTGTGGCCATCGGAACGCTTGCCGACCGCCGTCGCGGCGCTCAACCTCGCCGTTGCACCCGCGATTCAGCCCTCGACTTTCCGCCGCAATCTCAAAGCTGCGTCGCACCTTCATCTGAACGGCCCGGTGCGCGAGCTCTACCCCCATCTGCTGCGTCACGCCTGCGCCACCCACAACTACCAACAAGGCATGCCCTTGTGGGATGTGCAGAAGATGCTCGGCCACGAATGGGCGAGCACCACTGTGGGCTATTTGGCGTCGGCCGGAGCCGACCCGGAACGGTCTGTCATCGAGTCGACACAACGCGCCGTGCGGCGCTTGAGTACGGAGAATTAGAAGATGAAATGGAACCTGCGCATGGTTGCGGCGCAACGCGACATCTGGCGTCCGACGCAGCTACTCAAAGCATTCGAGCAGGTCGACTTCCACCCGTCACTGAGCAAGACTGCGGCCCTGTGGTCTTCGGCGCCGGTCACGATCCGTCTCGATGACCTGGACAAGATCTGTGCGGCGTTGAACTGCACTGTCGGTGATCTGATGCTGGCGGAAGCTGTTCACAGCGTGGATCTCGACGCAGCTCCAGCACGCGCAATCGGTGATCGGTCGGGCCCGGCCGCACCCGCTACCGGGACCAGGAAGCGCGGAGCCCGCCGCGTCCCACCTCCCAACTGATGTCGGAACGAAACCCTGCCGATGGGGTGGCGGCAAGTAATGCCGCCCGGCACACCGAGCGCACCATACGGATGATCGAGCAAACACCCGCGCAGTTCCGCGACGACGTGCAGGCGTGGGTCACTGCGTTGGGCGGCCGCGGTCGACGTAAGTCCAGACCGCTGACGGAAGTGACCATTGCCCTCTATCTCAATTTCGCGCAACCGGTCTTGCACGAATGGGCTGAGACACACCAAAGCCTGCGATCTGTCGAAACTGTCGACATCGAGCGCGCGCTGAGCCGTCACTCAGGGCAGTCGAGACGCAACGTGCACACGGCCCTGAGGTCGCTCTTCCGCGGACTCAAACGCGAACGTCGCATCTTCGCCGACCCTGCCCGAGAGGTCGCTGGTCGGTACAGCCGCAGGATCCTCAGACCGTTGCCGTCCGACCGCGTGCATGGGCTGTTCGATCAGCTGAGCAGGCCCGATGACCGGGTGATTCTGGCGCTCGTCGCGGTCCACGCGCTGACGATCGAAGAGGTCATCGGCTTCCGACTCGACCATCTCGACCGTTCGGCAGGACGAGCAACCGTCACCCGTACGCACACCCGCCACACGTTCTGGTTGGACGAGTTCACCGCTGAGGTGCTCCGCGACTGGCTGATCTACCGTCAGCTGCGGTGGCCGACCAGCACGAATCCGTACTTGCTGATCACCCGGATAACTGCGCCTACCGCACTGCCGGGCAGTCGCCACTACATCACCCGGCCATTCCGTGACCTCGGCATCACCGCCCGCGAACTGCGTGTCGATCGCATCCTCGACGAGGCCGCCCACAGTGGCGACCCAGTTGCCCTGATGACCGTGTTCGGTATCGGCACCACCACTGCGGTCCGCTATGTCAGGACTGCGCACCCAGGCCGATTCGACGTAGACCCCACCGCACCATGACTCGATCCGAAGTTCGGCCAACGGACTGGTCTTCGCCGCAGGTTCGTAAGCCACTCGACGCAGCCAACGGCCTTCCGAAACATACGGGGAGGGGGTACTGTCTGACATGTCATCCGGATACCCCCAGGGGGTATCTAAGCAGCCAGAGGAGCGCGACATGATCACCACGAATTACAAAGTCACGGGCATGACCTGCGGTCACTGCGAAGCATCGGTCCGGGAAGAAGTAAGCACCGTTGCAGGAGTCGACACGGTCGAGGCATCTGCAGCTGCGGGAACGCTGACGGTGACCAGCGCCGAAATGCCTGACCACGCCGGGGTCATCGCAGCCGTCCGCGAGGCTGGATACACAGCCGAACCGCAACCCACAGATTCGCGCACCGCGTAACCGCTGAACCTGGTGGAGAGAAGGATTTACCGCAATGAACAGCCACACACATGCCGACGCTGGCGGAGCCGAGACAGCGGACACGCTGCCGGGCCACGATGCATCCGAACACAGCGCAGCCCACTCCGGCCATGGCGAGAAGGAACACGAAGGCCATACCGGTCACGGTGGCCATGCCGGTCATGGGGACCACGTCGGCATGTTCCGTCGCCTGTTCTGGATCATGCTGGTCCTCGCCGTTCCGGTGATCGTTGCCTCGAACATGTTCGCGATGCTCCTCGGATACTCACTGCCCGACTCGTCGTGGATCGCCTGGGTCTCCCCGGTGCTGGGCACCGTGATGTACGCCTGGGGTGGTTCCCCGTTCCTCACCGGCGCAGTCAGCGAAATCCGTTCACGTGCACCAGGAATGATGCTGCTCATCGCGCTCGCGATCACCGTCGCATTCGTCGCGTCGATGGGAGCAAGCCTCGGCCTGCTCGATCATCAGCTCGACTTCTGGTGGGAACTGGCCCTGCTGATCGTGATCATGCTGCTCGGGCACTGGATCGAAATGCGATCCCTCGCGCAGACCACCTCCGCTCTGGACTCGTTGGCGGCGCTGCTTCCGGACACCGCCGAACGCGTCGACGGCGACGATGTGGTGCCGGTGCCCCCGTCCGAGCTGCAGCTCGGTGATGTCGTCGTCGTGCGCCCCGGCGGCCGCGTACCGGCGGACGGCACCATCGTCTCCGGATCGGCGAGCATGGACGAATCGATGATCACCGGCGAATCACGCACCGTCCGCCGCAGCGACGGCGACCAAGTCGTCGCCGGCACTGTCGCCACCGACTCCGGTCTCCGCATCAAGGTCACCGCAGTAGGGGAGGACACCGCCCTCGCCGGCATCGGCCGCCTGGTCGCCGACGCCCAGAACTCGACCTCGCGCGCTCAGCGCATCGCCGACACCGCCGCCGGCTGGCTGTTCTGGTTCGCTCTCGGATCTGCGATCATCACCGCTGCGGTGTGGACTCTGGTCGGGATGCCCGACGACGCCGTCATCCGCACCATCACCGTGCTGGTCATCGCCTGCCCGCACGCACTCGGACTCGCGATCCCGCTGGTGGTCTCCATCGCCACCGAACGCGCCGCCCGCGGCGGTGTTCTGGTCAAGGACCGGCTCGCACTCGAAACCATGCGCACGGTGGACACCGTGCTCTTCGACAAGACCGGGACCCTCACCAAGGGTGAACCCACCGTCACCGCAATCGAGGTGACGAACGGGCGCACCGCCGACAATGTCCTCGCTTTGGCTGCTGCCGCAGAAGCCGACTCAGAGCACCCACTCGCACGGGCTATCGTTGCGGCCGCACGCGCGCGGAACCTGACCGTCCCGGCTGCAGCCGGCTTTCAGTCGTCCCCCGCCGTCGGGGTCGCAGCCGACGTCGACGGCACCCGCGTACAGGTCGGCGGGCCCGCGCTGCTCGAGCAGGAACACGGATCCGAACTCGCCGTCGCCGACCGGTGGCGCGGCGACGGGGCGATCATCCTGCACGTCCTCGCCGACGGGGCCGTGATCGGTGCCCTCGCGCTCGCCGACGAGATCCGGCCCGAATCACGCACCGCGATCGACGCGCTTCACGCCCGCGGAGTCGCGGTCGTGATGATCACCGGTGATGCCGACGCCGTCGCGAAGTCCGTCGCCACCGAGCTCGGTGTGGACCGCTACTTCGCCGGGGTGAAACCGGAAGACAAGTCCCACAACGTCGCTGAACTCCAGAGCGAAGGCCGTACGGTGGCGATGGTCGGCGACGGAGTCAACGACGCCCCAGCTCTGGCGCAGGCCGATGTCGGTATCGCGATCGGGGCCGGCACCGACGTCGCAATCGCATCGGCCGGAGTGATCCTCGCCAGCGACGACCCGAGGTCGGTGTTGTCGGTGATCGAACTCTCGCGCGCCTCGTACCGAAAGATGAAGCAAAACCTCTGGTGGGCAGCGGGATACAACCTCATCTCGGTTCCGCTCGCGGCAGGAGTGCTCGCGCCGATCGGGTTCGTGCTGCCGATGTCGATCGGCGCGATCCTGATGTCGCTGTCGACGATCATCGTCGCTGCGAACGCACAATTACTGCGTCGACTCGACCTCACACCCGACACCATCACCGGAGCGGTGAACGAGGGGAGTTCCAACCCTCCGTCGCAGCGCACACCGTCACTGTGAGAGCTGATCTCGTACCGGAAACGCAGCCCTGACAATTGTGGAACGTTGATGGCCGCACCTTCTCCGCCGGAGAGGATGCGGCCATCGTTGTCTATAGCGGGCCGGGTCAGCCGAGCAGCCGCTGCATGGTGTCGATTTCCTGCTGCTGGGTGGCGACGATGGTGCGGGCCATCTCCAGGGCGTCAGGATTGGAACCGTCCGCGATTTCGGTGTTCGCCATCTCGATGGCGCCGGTGTGGTGGGCGATCATCATCGTCAACCACTGGCGGTCGAATTCCGGTCCCGACGCTGCCATCAACGCGTCCATGTCCTGAGCGGTCATCATGCCGCTGCCGGAGCTGTGGTCCATCCCGCCCATGTCACCCATGTCACCCATGTCACCCCTGTCCATGTCGGGCATGGGCTGGCCCCACTCGGTGAGCCAGGTGGTCATCTGGTCCATCTCGGGCTGTTGCGCGGCGGCGATCGCCGATGCCAGCGACAGCACCTCCGGGTTGTCGGTGCGGCCGTTCGCCATGTCGGCCATCTCGACTGCTTGGGCGTGATGCGGGTACATCATCTGCGCGAACATCACGTCGGCATCGTTGAACTCTGCGGACGCGCTTGCTTGGGCCGAGGACATCGGTGCCGAGGACATCGATCCCATCGCATGGCCGTCCATCGACGAATCGGCCGCGTTGTCGCTACAGCCGACGACGAGGAACGCGCTCGCGGCGGCAGCAGCGATCGAGGCAATGACTTTGGTACGCATGAGGAAACTCCTTGCAAGAGTGGGTAGTGCAGAGAATTGGATGTCGTTCGATCCGCCGACAGACACGCGTCTGCCGGGCTCCCTGTCACACTCGCAAGGTCACCGATCTGTCCAACTCCCATAACGTCCACGGCGGCGCACGCTCAAGCGTGGAGTCGGCCCGTCCAATGATCCGGTTCACCGATGTCGGCGCCAGGTCGAGGGCTGCGCTCATCGCCGGGACCGTCAGCGCGGGCCACGACACCGTCGTGCCGACGCAGGGATGCATCATCTGGTGCCCCGACGGGCAGTCATGTTCCCCGGTCATCACCGGAACCGTGGCGTCCGTGTGGGACGGTGCTGCGAACGAGGCATGGCCGCCGCTCATCGATGTGGACATCGAGCCGGTCACGGGCATCGACATCGGTGTCACCGAATGCATCAACAGGACACCGAACACCGTCAGTGCAATCAGTAAAGCTGCCGTCGGAGCTGTGCCCCGTCGACCGTGCCGATTCACTGAGTGCATGCGGCCGATGATACCAACATATACCCCCTGGGGGTACGCCTGTCTCGTCGCGTTCGGTCGTCGAAGCATTTCGTCATGTCTTCGAGGTGTCGAGTCCGAGATCTGTTGCGCGGTTGTAGTCGTCGTCGATGAGCACCACGCTGCGATGTTCCCGGTCGAGTAGTGAGGCCGCGATCGAGGCGCGATAGCCGGAGGCGCAGTGCACCCACACTTTGCCGTCGGGAACTTCTGCGAGTCGGTGTGGCAGTTCGTGGAGGGGAATGTTGATCGCACCGGGGATGTGGCCGTCCGCGTATTCGGACTGTTGACGGGTGTCGAGCACTGCAATGTCCGAGTCCTCTGCGGCGAGTCCGGCGAAGTCGGACACTTCGTAGGACCGTACGCGCCCGTCGCTGGCGAGCGAATGAATCTCTCCGACAGCGGAGCCGGAGGGGTGGTCGATGCCGATACGTGCCAACTCCCTTGTGGCCTCGTCGATTTGATCGGATGTGTCGCCGATCAAGGTCAGCGGCGCACCCCACTGGTAGAGCCAGCCGAGGTAGGTGACGAATGTCGTCGACAGCTCGAAGCCGAGGGAACCGTCGAGATGTCCGGCAGCGAAGGCGGTGCGTGCGCGGAGGTCGACGACCCATTGTCCGTCGTCGATGCGGCGGCGTAGTTCGTCGGGGTCGACGGGTTCTGGGGTGGACAGGTCGATCGGTGCGGGGCCTTCGGTGTTGATGACGCCCATGTGGGCGTAGTACGCGGGGTAGGCCGACAGTCCTGCGATCAACTCGTCGACGTAGGTTTGTTCGTCCTGGGTCAGCGCGGGATTGGACTGTTGCTGTTCACCGATGGTCGACGAGTCGCCGCTGGTGGGGGTCGCGGAGCAGAAGCTACCGAATCCGTGGGTGGGGTAGACCTCGACGTCGGCGGGGAGTTCGGCGGCGATTCGACGGACCGAGTGGAACTGGGCATGGGTGAGCTCGTCGGTGTGTTCGGAGCCGAGTAGGTCGGTGCGGCCGGTGGATCCGTAGAGCATCGAGCCGCCGGTGAAGATCGCGATCGGTTCGTCTCCGAGTTGCAGTACGTAGCTGACGTGATGATGTGTATGGCCCGGGGTGTGCATGACCTGAAACGTCGCCGATCCCGCGTCGACGACATCGCCGTCCCCCACTGCCCGTCGCTCGAATTCGACCGGGTCACCCTCGGGCACAACGTATTCGGCTCCGGTGGCGCGTGCGAGTTCGAGTCCGCCGGTGACGTAGTCGTTGTGGATGTGGGTTTCGAGTACGTGGGTGATCGCGGCGTTCTTCTCCGTAGCCAGTGCCAGGACGCGGTCGATGTCACGTTGGGGATCGATCACGACGGCGATGCCGTCGTGGCTGATCAGGTAGCTGCGGTCGCCGAGGCTCGACGTTTCGATGATGGCGATGTCTGGATCGGTGGTGCTCACGGGGTACTCCTACGGTGTAATCGGGTCGGCCTCGTTTCTGACGTGAAACGTCCTCGTTCAGGCCAGTGCGAGGAAGAGCTTTTCCAGTTCTGCTTCGGTCATGGGCTCTTTGTTGTCTGCGGTGTCGCCGGTCATGCATTCACGAAGGCCGGTGGCCACGATCTTGAATCCGGCTTTGTCGAGGGCGCGGGAGACGGCGGCGAGTTGAGTGACGACGTCTTTGCAGTCGCGTCCGTTCTCGATCATGCCGATCACACCGGCGAGTTGGCCGTGTGCGCGGCGCAGACGGTTGAGTACCAATGCGATGCTGTCTTCGTCGCCGATCATTGCGGTCTCCTGAGGGTGTGTGATGGTGGTAGTCCTTCCAGATTACCCCCGGGGGCATCGGTTCGGTGTGTGCAGTCGGTCATGAAAGAACGAGGGTGTCGACAAGTACATAGCCCGCGACGGCGAACACCAGGTAGGCGAACCACGTGCGCAGCTTGTCGGTGTCGATGCGTGTGCTCAGTTTTCCGGCGACCAGCGAGCCTGCGATCGCCGCACCGGCGAACGCGGCTGTCAGTGGCCAGTTCCCGCCGAGCCCGTCGGCCTGAGCGATCAGTCCGGCGGCGGAGTTGGCGACGATGACCACCAGCGACGTTCCGACAGCGACACTCATCTCGATTCCCAGCAACAGCACCAGAGCGGGGATGATCAGAAATCCTCCGCCGACGCCGAACAGTCCGGTGAGGACACCGACCCCGAACCCGGTCGGTATGGACCGTGGTGCGCATCGCCGCCAATCGATCCCGGAACTTCCTGTCTTGCGAGCGGTTCCGACATCGTCGGTGCTGCGCAGCATCCGCGCCCCGGCGATGATCATGACGATCGCGAAGCCGATCATCACTGCGGCCTCGGGCAGATGCCTGCCCAGGACGCTGCCGACCAGCGTGCCGACGATACCGGTGGCCGCGAAGATCGCCGCCAGTCGCCATTCGACGAGCTTCGCCCGCACCTTGGGGATGGCCCCGGTCGCCGAGGCGACACCGATCACCAGCAACGATGTCGGTATCGCCTCCGACAGGTCCATTCCCAGGGCGTAGACGAGAACCGGGACGGCGAGGATCGACCCGCCGCCTCCGAGGAGACCGAGCAGGATGCCGACGGCGACGCCGAGGACCAGTGCCAGCGTCAGGGTCATCAGCTGTGGGCTGCGTCCTGGCCACCGAGTGCGTCGATGGCGGCCTGGAGCTTGGTGGTGGCCTCGGCCGCGACGTCGGACAGTGCTGGCTCGCCGGTCGCTTGGACCATGATGTCGGGGTTCATCGCTTCGACAATGACCGATCCGGAAGCGGAGGTGTCGGCGCGGACGACGACATTGCACGGCAACAGCAAGCCGATCTGGCGCATGACCCCGACGGCGCGGTGCGCGAGGGACGGATTGCAGGCACCGAGGATCAGATACTGCTCCATGTCCTCGCCGAGCTTGGCCTTCAACGTGGCCTGCATGTCGATTTCGGTGAGAACACCGAAGCCCTGATCTGCGAGGGAGGCTTTGACGGCGTCGACTGCGGTGTCGAAGTCGGTGTCGGTCAGAGTGGTCGAGAGTGCGATGTTCATAAGGGAAGTTCCTTTCGGTCGTCGAACTGCGGTGATCTGGGCCTACCCGATTCGGGGCTGGCGAATACTCGGCACGCCCACCCTGGTGAGAAGCGCGCTGGCCGGGCACCAGCCGACCGCTGCGTAAAGGGCGAGGTTCGCGGCAGCGAACGCGCTGAGCAGTCGCCACTGCGGTGCGTGGAGTTCGCCGAGGGCCAGGCCGGTGGCGGTGACGCCGGCGGCGAGGGCGGGGACGATACGTTCGATCGGCCAGCCCGCGAACGCGGACGAGCGAGTGGTGTTCGGATCGATCATGATTGCTCCGTTCGGGTTGTAAGGGTGGTCAGTGCGAGAAGCTGATCGAGGGCAACACCTTGCGCAGCCAGGCCGGTGACCACCATGCGGCGTGTCCGCTCAAACGCAGCAGGACCGGCAGCAGGATCAGCCTGATCAAGAAGGCGTCGAGCAGTACCGCGACGCCGAGGATGATGCCCATCTCCTTCGGTGGGAGCGGATCGGAGAGTGCGAAGGTGAAGAACACTGCGACCATGACCGCGGCGGCGGCGAAGATGACCCGGCCGGAGTGGGCGAGGCCGTCGACCTGAGCGGCTTTCGGGTCCCCGGTCTTCTCGTAGTGCTCTTTCGCGGTGGCGAGCAGGAACACTGTGTAGTCCATGGCGATGGCGAAGATCATCGCGAAGAAGAACACCGGACCCCAGCCGTCGAGGAAGCCTTGCGGGGTGAATCCGAGCAGTGATGCGCCGTGCCCGTCCTGGAAGATCAGCTTCGCGACCCCGAACGCTGCGGCGGTCGAGAGCAGACTGACTGCGGTGCCGAGGATCGCGATCAGCGGTGCTTGGAGGGCGACGAGCAGCAGGATGAAACCGAGCGCCAGAATGATACCGATCACCAGCGGTAGGTAGTCGTTCAGTGCTTGCTGCAGATCGAGGTTCTCCGCTGGGGCACCGCCGACCAACGCCGACTCCGGGAGTTCGGCGCGCAGGTCACCGAGGATGGTGCCCATTCTCTCGTCCGAGGGGTCAACGGTGGGAAGTGCTTGTAGCAGTGAGTAGTTTGAGCCGTCCGCGGCAGGCTGGGGCGGAGTGACCATCGAGATCCCGTCGACGGTACTGGCTGCCGTGGCGGTCGCGGCGGCATCCGCGGACGGGACGACGATCTGCAGTGCGCCGGGTGCGCCGGCACCGAACTGGGCCTGGACGAGCTCGTAACCCTGGCGAACCGGTGCGTCTTCGGGGACGACGGCGATCGAGGGCATCGCCACTTTCAGTCCGAGGACCGGAAGGGCCAGCGCAATGAGGATGCCGACGGAGACCAGAGCGAACGGCCAGGGGTGCTTGTGGAGCAGTTCACCCCAGGCTGCGAATTTCGGGGAGCGGTGCTGCTGGCGCTTGGCGTAGGGCAGGGAGGCGGCGTTGACCTTGGAACCGAGTGCACCCAGGGTTGCGGGGAGCAGGGTCATGGTGGCGATCAGCACGAAGGTCACGGCGAGCATGATGCCGACGGCCATGGTGCGCACCGCCGGTGCGGGAACGAGCAGGACGGCCGAGAGGCTCACCAAGACCGTCAGACCGGACAGGACCACGGCTTTGCCTGCGGTGTCCATGGTTTCGGCGACCGCGGCACGTGGATCGGCGTTGCGCAGTGCGTCGCGGAACCTGGCGACGATGAACAGGGCGTAGTCGATTCCGAGGGCGAGGGCGAACATCATCGCGAAGTTCATCGCCCACACCGAGATCGGCGTGACGCCGTTGAGCAGAACGAGTCCGCCTGCGGATGCGACCAGGCCGGCAACGGTGAGTAGCAGCGGCAATCCCGCGGCGACGAGGGAGCCGAACGCGAGCACCATGATCGCCAAAGTGACCGGCCAGGAGAACAATTCGGCCTGAATCATGGCGTCGTGGTTGGCCTTGTTGAAGTCCGACCACAGTGCGGAGGATCCGGTCGGGTAGACCTCGATGCCGTCGCCGGAGAGTTCGGTCAGCTCGCCCTTCACCTCGTCGACGGCCTTGACCATGTCGTCGGTACTCGCGTTTGCGCCGGCGATCAAGATGCCGGTGTGACCGTCGGGACTGATCGTCATGCCCGGCTGGGGGGCGATGACCTCACCGAAGCGAGTGTCACCGTCGAATACGGCCGCGACGTCGGTGAGTGTCTGCTGCATCGCTGCGTCTTCGATCGTGGCGGTGTCGGAGTGAACGACCACCTGCACTGCTGCAGAGGAATTGCCGCCGAAATGCTGCTGGGCGAGCTCGCGGACCTGGACGGATTCGGAACCGTTGGCCTGCCAGCCGGCCCCGGCCAAGGATGAGAACACCGATGGTGCAGCCGATCCCAGTGCAACGAGGGCGATCAGCCAGATGCCGAACACCCACCGGCGGCGGGCGACCATCGTGCTTCCCAGGCGGCCTAGTGCGCCGGGTGCCGGTGGCCGATGGCGGTCGTGGCGGCCGGTGGCCGCCGCGGTAGCGGGCTTGGTCACAATTGCTTCTCCTAATACGGGTGGGGGTATTCAGAAGTGTTGAAGACGCCCAGAGATTCCTGCGAAATGCAGTGGAGTGCTGTTGGGGTGGGGGTCAGCGACGAAACAGGGAACGAAAGAAGTTGTCGCGTGTAGCTGGGGCGGGTGTCTCCATGGAGCAGGAGCACTGCTGCGACCGCGGAACGTTCTTCATGACGCTGTCGACATGTCGACCGCAGCCAGCCCAGGTGGTCTTACCGCATGCCGGGCACGGGACGGGGTAGCACATGGCGGTCCTTTCTGGCGGGTACATCACTACTGTGACACATACCTAGGGGGGTATGCAAGTACCCGTGGGGGTATGAGGGAAGGGGTGGGCCGGAGCCGATCGGTAGACGGCAGTGGTTTTGCCGGATCCAACGCGAGGCTGTGCTGGCGGCCGCAGGAGGCGTTTGATGGTCGCCAGTCTGCGAATGCGGTTGTCCCTCAGGGGTTGATGCTCCACCCACGCGCGAGTTGCGCCGCTATCGTCCGCGAGTTTCTGTGAACCCGCGCAGTTGCGTCCCACTTCCATTCCCACACCCAGGCCGGTCCGGACGGGAGCGGCCCAGGAGTGGCGAGCATCGGAGACAACGGATTCGGGGGCATCGACGACGAATGCCCGCGTAGGGGATCGGCGAACCATCGAAAGCCGACCGCAGGCGGTCGCACGTCCCCTCCGGGGCCGCCCCATATGGGTCACCAATTTGGTCGTACGAGTCGCCCGAGTCTGACATGCCGGGGACCCCGACCAGTCAACCCACGGTCGCAAGCTCCCTCTGCGAGGTTGACAGGCCACCCTCGTCATGTCGATCGGGGACGTCTCATCCGAACCTTTGGAAGGTGTCCCTGTCATGAACAACAACCTGCTCAACGATCACCAGATCATCACCGAGCTCATCGGCAATGCCGCTCAGCTCCCCGCCGAAGATCCGCGCGCGGCCCGGTGGGCCACCGAAGCGCTCGCGCTCGCCAGCGCAGCAGAGCTGCCCCTCCTCATCGAGGAGGCCGAAGGAGTGCTCGGACGGATCGAGCACGACACCACCTGCCGGTGGTGCGCCGGGCAGCCGGGAGCAGCCATCCCGGTCGGGTCCTTCTGGTGCACCCACTGAGCACCAGGCCCTCCGGGGGTCCCGGTCCCACCACGGGGCCGGGACCCCCCTTTTTTGTCTCCCGCACAGGCTGGAATACCACCGACAGCACTGTCGTTGTAGGACTTGACGGCGTTCGATCCCAATGCCCCGGGTACCAACCATCAGCCGCTACGAGCGGCCATCTGCCGAGAGGCGCACTGGCGAACACCGTCACCCAACATCGAACAGGGCTGCGCATCACAGATGCGCGGCCCTGTTTCGTTCGAAGCGGCCCGTCGACGCGGCCACCGCCGCGCCTCCGAACCTTCTCGTCCAGTCATTCGAGTAAATGACTGTTGCCGGAACCGCCGCACCACCCCGTGCGTCCAATAAGACATGGACGACGACGAGCGCGCAGCAATCCGATCGGAAGGCCACGACCCCGACCACCCGGCCGTCTCCCAGGCCCTCGACCAGGTCAAACACGCTCTACGCCTGTACCGGCACCTCGCCTGGACCTTCACTGCGGATGACCTCGACGGCTGCGCCGTTCCTCGCTGAACCTGCTCACCAGCACATTCGACTATCGAACACGCGTTCGATAGTCTGGCGGTAGTTCCTACCGGCACGGCGAAAGGTCGATCCCCATGGCCACCGCCGACGCCATCCCCGACCTCACCGGCCTCGACAAAGCCACCCAACTCGACGTCCTACGCCGCCGCATGGCCACCGTCCCCGGCGGCCGCCGCGACCACGCACCCACCGACCTCCCCACCATCACCGCACCCGAACCAGCGGCACCCACCACGGGTGGTACGGACCTCGCGGGCGAGGCCGACGACCCGGAGCCGCTCAGCGGCGCTGTACGCGGCAAAACCCTCCGCACCATGCCCGTACCCCCACCGCTCGCCGCGCTGCTCCCACGCCGAGCCCTGGCCCGCGGAACCGCCGTCACCGTCACCGGCGCCGGGTCCATGCTCATCGCCCTCGTCGCCGAAGCCTCCGCCGCCGGCCACCACGTCGCCCTCATCGGCCAACCCCGACTGAGCCTGCTCGCCGTCCACGAACACGGCGGCGACCTCGCGAAAGTCCACCTCGTCGATCCCGGGGCAGGTGACCCGCTCGACGCCGCCTCGATCTGTCTCGACGGGCTGGATTTGGTCGTCACCACCGTGCACGGCCGAGACGTACCCCCAACGCGCGCAAGGGCTTTGCTCGCCAGGAATCGTCGACATGCCAGCATCCTGGTCCTGACGGATGGACACATGCCCGGTACCGATCTCACGATCGCCTCCACCGTCGCCGGTTACGGCGGAATCGAACAGGGCCGAGGGCGCATCAAATCCATCACCCTCGAAACCACCGTCCACGGCCGCGGAACACCACACCGCACCGGCCGCTACACCCTCACCGCCCCCACCTTCGGCGAAACAGGCCTGCGCTGGACACCCGCACCTGCCGACGACCTCACCGTCCACCGGCCCGTCGCCGTCGCGCAATGACCACCGACAACGAGGCCGGCATCTTCGATGCCTGGCCCACCACCTTCGAACCACCCACCCGCCGCATCGTCGACCCACCCAAATCGGTGAACGTCAACATCGCGCTCGCCATCGGACGATCCGGAAGCGGAGGATTCCGCGACACCACACCTTTGAAAGTCCGCGCCGAGGGCTTGGCCATGGACAGCATCGTCGAAGGAACCTTGTACGCCTGGGCACGGACCGGTACCGGCGATTGGCTTGCGAGCGTGTCGTTTTCGATCCCCACCGGCAACAAAATGGGACGGCTCGACCTCGATCGGCAGTGGTGCCCCGCCGCCGCCATCACACCTATTACATGACCGACACCACCACCGCAGAAGCCATCCGGATCGGCCTCGAGCACCGACAATCAACACACACCACCGCAGCACAGGAGACCCCGTGAATATCGGCGACCGCTACCACCTCGCACCCGGCGCACCCGGCATCGTCGTCGTACGCGAGATCCAAGACGGAGGTCTGGTGCTCGTCGAAAACGAGACACCAGGCCCCGGCGTCTACCCCTACCTCGTCAAACCCGACACCCTCGTACCCGCCACCACCTGACCGGCAGCACCCAAAAACCCTAGGGTGGAACGGTGGACGAGGGAAGCTGGGCACGCTGGGCCATCATTTACCTGGCTCTAGTTTTGAGAGACGAGAATGCTCTCGGCCGACCCTTGAGCGTTTCCTGAGGGCTACGGCGTCATCGGGTGAGGTCCACGACGCACGCGTCGACGGCCTGGACCTCGGGATCTCCGGGGGATACGTCCAACTCGGAGCTGGCTCGCGGCCAGCTCGTGGTGTTCCGCGCTCCTCCGGTCGAAGAGTAGACGGTGCCGTTGGCGACGACCCAGACATCGGATCGGTTCTCGACACCACCTGTGGCGTCGAGGGTGGTTCCGCCGATGTAGGTGTAGTCGCCGGCGTCGATGACCGTGCCGTTGGTCAGGGTCAGCCCAGATTCGGAAAAGCCGGAGGAGACCAGATCCACCAGCGACTGATTCGCGGGGGCGCATCGCGGATCGGATTTATACGTCGCGGGAGCAGGGGGAACGACGGCCACAGCTGACGTCGTGGTCGTGGTCGTGGTTGGCGGCACGGTGGTAGTGGCCGGCGGGGTGGTTGTCGACGGGGCGGGCGTCGACGTTTCTTGTGCCGCTGCGCTCGACGTCGTGGATTGTGCAGCAGCCTGAGAGTCGTCGAAAGGCTCGTCGTCGCCGAAGACGGCACCGAGCACGCCGATCACGACGAACGCCGCGACGATGCCACCGACGATCTTGACCGCGCGGGGCACGCCTGCCCGTGCGGGCCGGCCGGGTTCAGCGGCACCGGTGGGCGCTGATTCCTCCGCTGTCGGCTCTGTGCCGGGTTGTGTGTGTTCGGTCCATTGGGTTCCATCCCAGTACCTGATCAGTCCTGGTTCGCCCGGGTCTGGGTGCCATCCGGGCGGGGGTGTGGGGCTGGTCATCGGAGTGTCCATTCGTCGTTTTCGGTGATTGTTTGTCGAATCCGAATCGCCGGCAACCCTAAGCATCAATGTTGCAAGACTTCGTCCTCGTCGCGAAAATTCGTCCTGGTTGGGAACGATGCACTAAAACCAGGTCGCTACCCCTACCTCGTCGAACCCGACACCCTCGTACCCGCCACCACCTGACCGCTCTAACCACGACGCCGACGGAGCCGCCGAAGGTTCGCAGCATGAAGCCTCGCCGCCCGCTCCTCCGAATCGACCCGCAACGGATACCTGCACTGGGAACAGAAGTTGTCCAGCGGCAACGGAATCGGGCTACTGCACCGAGGACAGTCATCCAAATGCGACCGACTCGTCACGGCCTCCACCTGTATATCCATAGGCGGTGACCCTGCCACAGGCCACCGACAACCACAGTCCGGCTACCGACACAACTCCCCGCCATCGCGAGGCAAGACACCCTCTCACATCCAATCAGCGCTACCGCGACACCGAGCGTCGTCACCCTCCGTCGCTCCCGCACAATCACGTTCACAGCCGTACCCCACTACCGCGCCGCCGTAGAGCACCAGCTCCGGCGGCGTTCTGCGTCCCACCACCAGCGGCCGGCCACGTCCACAGGCAGGCCCTGGCGGGCCACACGCACCCCTACGGGCTGCACCGAATCGAACTCCGCTGCGCTCCGCACTCGAAAGAGCGAAAAGAATCAATTTCTTTGTGACGTGGTGGCTTCTCCGAGCATTCATCACCCGTGACCTCCGCATCAACCGCCGGCGTCCGCTCCGCTCCCGGCCCAAGGGCTCCGAAAACTTTTCAAAACGCCTCCGGCTGAAAACTTTTCGGCCCGACCCTTGACACTCCGGCCCCGTGCGCTGACTTCTCTCCCCAGCCACCACGGCACAAAGAAATTGACAGGGCAGCAGGTCCGGCCACCAGTCGAGAGGGAAGAGGCCCGTCATGCACGAGGACTACTACGCAGCAATCAAGAACAACCGGCTCTACGCAGGCGCGCTATGCGACTGCCGCGACTACAACTGCCCCGCAGGTGCCATCCCCGACCTCCCGTGCATCAACGAAGACACACGCGGCGCTCCCGACAGCTCGCCATGCGAAGACCACGACTGCCCCACCTGCTACGAGCACACCATCGACTGGTTCGACGTAACCGTCCCCGGCCCGCCGTCCATCACCGAACGAATCCGCCGCTTCCTGCGCAACCTCACCCGCACACGGTGAGACCCAGCAGCAACCAACCACAGGGAAGGACCGTCATGCGAGCACAACACCCCACCACCGCCGACGAAATCGACATCATCGTCCACCGCCACGGCAGCCGGAAAGTTCGCCGCACCGTCAAACGCGCCAGCGCACGCCGCGACCGCCGCACCGCACGCCGCGAGCTCCGCCACTGAAAACCGCGCTACCCCAACCCATCCCGCACACACCGAAAGGCATCACCATGACCCAACACCGCATGTCCCTCACCACCGCCGCAGACACCCTCGCCGCCATCCCCGCCCTGCTCGGTTTCACCCCCGACAACTCCGTCGTCATCATCGCCCTGGCCGACGACGGCAACGGCTCCCACCTGGTCGCGCCCACCGCCCGCGTCGACGCCCACCAGGCCGAAGCCGCCGCAGGCATCATCACCGACGCGCTCACCCGGCAGAACACCCCCATCACCGCCGTCATCCTCGCCGCCATCGCAGACACCACCCACGCAGGCGCAGCCCTGATCGGACTCGACGCCATCCGCGACGCGCTCGCCGCCGCCGGAATCCGCACCATCCGCGCCCTGCACACCTACAGCCTCACTGCAGGAACGACGTTCACCGATCTCGACCGCTTCACCGACGGCACCATCCCCGACCCCGCCACCACCGCACTCGCGACCGCCCGCACCGCAGACGGAGCCGTCATCGCCGCATCACGCGCCGACCTCGAGGCCCGATACGCCCCCACCACGGAGATTCCCGAATCCCTCGCCCTCGCCGCCGCCGCCACGATGGGCGCCGACTTCCTGCCCGTCACCTTCGACGAGCTCGCCGCCGTCATCCACGCCCGCGAAATCCCCAGCGCCGACCTCACCGCCCGCGTCGGCCTGGCACTGGCGACCGGGCACCTCGAGGTCCGGGACGCGTTCCTGGCCATGTCCGTTCACGGAGACGCCGACGCAGCCGACGCGTTCACCCGCATCGCCGCCCCGCTACGCGGCACCGCCCGCGCGAACGCTCTTACCATCGCCGCCTACTTCGTGTACTGCACCGGCGACGGCGCAGCAGCTCACGCAGCACTACAGGCCGCCGAACGCACCGCCGAACGAGCCAACGTGCCGCTGCCGAGCCTGACGGGAATTCTCCTCCGCGTCCTCAACGCCGGAATGCCACCGGAAGAGGTCAGGGGGATCGGCGCAGTCATCACCCCCGACTACATCGCCGCCCACATCGGCGCAGTACAGAGCTACACCTGACACCCGCCGCCGAGCGTGGCCACCGGTTCGAGGTGGCCACGCCCGGCAATCGCAGGTCGCGGGCGCGGGGCCGGTGCATCGGGCATCGAGCCCTCACACCGACAAACGCGCCGCCCGCAGCAACGACAGAAGAGCAGGCGGGTGGCGGTGAGGTCAGGCGTGGCAGAGAAAGAGCGGAACAGCGTTCAGAGGGACGTCGGACGGGCCGGCCACGCCATATCGACGTCGGCGGCGGGTGGACGGGTGTCCTCAACCGGAACACCGGCGACGATCGCATCGAGCGCCAGCTCCGACGGCGGCGGCTCAGCGTTCACCACAGCTTTGGACAGGGCATGTTCGATCCGCGAGCGCTCCATACCCCAGCACCCTACCGACCAGCACGAACACAACTACGGCCACGAGCTCCGCGCCCGCGACGACAAAGGGGAGGTTCTTTTCGGCCCGTCTGACTGCGCAACGAGAATGCATCACCCGTCGTCTCCCGGATCAACCCCTGGCTCCGCTCACGCTTCGGCCCACAGGGCCCAGCACGACTGTTCGCCCGACCCGTACTCGCTGCGCTCCCTGGCGAACACTCGCACCGGCCAGGCATTGACCGTCGACGCCGTGCGCCGCGTCTCTTTTCCGCGCCACCCGGAAGCGAAAAGAACGCAATAAAGGCAGCCCGATATAAGGATCCACACCCGTTTTCGAGGGGCCCGTCGGGCATCGAAAGGGGTAAGTACAAAACGCCGAAAACTGTTATAGCGCAACATAAATGACTGTATTTACACCTGGTGCAAAAGTCGTTTGTGACGTAGAATAGAAGCCAATAGAACAATTCCGAGAAGGAGGCAACCATGTCCATCACCGTGTACACGAAACCGAATTGCGACCAATGCGATGCAACGAAACGACGGCTCGACAAGCACGGTCTCCAATACCGAATCGTCGACATCACCGAAGACGACACCGCCCGCCACTTCGTCACCTCCGAGCTCGGCTACCTCCAAGCACCCGTCGTGGTCGTCGACCGAAGCGACGGTGACCGCGAAGACTGGTCCGGTTTCCGAATCGGCCGACTCGACGCACTCGCAGCCTGACACCCCCACCGACACAGGAGAACCGCCATGCACCTCGTCCCCGCCTACATCCCCGACGCCGACTACATCGACCGCCAGATCGATGCCGAACTCGCAGCAGAGCGCGACACCGAACAGAACGACACCCCGTACGGCGACGCCGAGCAAGTCGCATCGTGACCACCCCCGAAGGCGCGGCCGCCAGCAATCCCGCACCCGTTCACGACGACTTCTGACCCGACACAGACACGAACGCGAGGCCCGACGATGAACGCACTACGCGCAGTCCCCACACCCGGCGACGACCCGGCAGCGCAAGCACGCGCGGACCTCGCACCCGTACAGGACCTCGACACAGAGGTCGAACCCGGCTACGACCCGGCCACCGACCCCGAAGCAATGCTCCTGTGCGCCCTGATGGACGTCCGTAACCAGAGCGCCAACGGTGCGGACGTCGAGCGGATCACCAGCACGCTCACTGCGGCGGACTTCGAGGATCCCGCGCACGCACGCATGTACGGCCACATCGTCGACCTCATCACCGCCGGCCAACCCCACGACTTCGCCTCCGTCACCGGCGCACTCATCCGATCCGGAGCCGACGGAGCCAAAGACGCCCCGCTACGCAAACGCCTCATGGGCATCGTCACCGCCGGCGCGCACTCCGTCGCGGCCGTGCACTACGCCGACAACGTCCTGTCCCAGTCCTACCGCCGCAGCTTCCACATCGCGGGCCAACGACTGACTCAGGCCGCCGAAGAAGCACCCGAAGCCGACCTGTTCGACTTTATGGTCGAACTAGGCACCCGGCAGCGAGCAGCGTTCAACAGGCTCAACAACTTTCGGCAACCACCGACCTCCTGAACGAACCCGCAGGGATACCGGTCGGCGCGTCGACGACGCCGAGGGCACTACGGTGCTCTGCGGGCCACAATCGAAAGACGAGGACAGTGACAGAGACAGGTGAGCACGCCGAACGGCCGCCACAGGGCGCGCCGGACCGCACGAACGCACCCCCGACCGGTGCCGCTGTCGATGCGGGTCTGCCCGTCCACGTCCGCGCGCAGATCGCTGCTGTCGTCGACGCGTCCGGCGACCTCGAGCGCGTCCCGACCGGCAGCGGTGCACTGACTGTGCAGGTGTGCTCGGCATCGGAAACCTCGTACGACGCCGCGACGTGGAGCACCCTGGGCACCTACCGCGCCGTTGACGCGGCAACCTTGGCGGAACGGCTGCTCGACGCTCTCGGGGACAGTGCGAACATCGGCACCGACCTGGGGGTCCTCATCGTCACCCACACCCACACCGACACCCTGGAGGCATCGGCCATGACCGCACCCACCGCCGACGGAACCCGCGCGCCGGCCGCGCCGCTGCTCACTCTCGACCTCGCCAAAGCCAGCGTGCTCGACGACGACTTCGAGTGGCCCGAACCGGGCAGCGCGCAAGCGTTGTGGACGCCCCACTGGCTGCTGCAGGCCGCGATCAACTCCGGGGCCGTCACCTACGACCGGCGGTTGTGGGGCGAGCTCGCACTGTCGGCCGAGTTCACCGCCCCGAACCGGCACGAGCTCCAATTCGTGATCACCTACGAGATCGACGGCGCACCGAACATCGTCGACGGAGACACCACCGACTACCCGAGCAACTTCAATGAGCTCTCCGACGAGGAGCAGAATGCCGTTCCGTCGACGCTGGTCCCGAACCCGGAGACCGCAGCGTCGTGGCTGACATACCTCGTCGACGCCTTCAACGCCGTGCACGCGAGCACCGACAAGCTCGTCCGCGGCTGGCCCCAGCACTAGAACCCCGCCGGACAGCAGAAAGCCCCGACCATCATGCGTGGTCGGGGCTTTCTCTGTCTCGCGGACCGATGCAGGTGGCGTAGGTCAGTCCTGGCGGATGGTGCGCAACAGCTGAGCGAGCGCGAGCGCGGTGACCGGATCGTCGAGCGTGGGCGCGGCCGCGACGACCAACGCGAGGTCGCCCGAGTCCTGCACCGCGTCGAGCAGGTTCAACGATGCGTCGACAGCGAAGTTCGGGCCCGAGATGTCGTTGATGATCGCCAGCAGCTCGGCGAACCGCGACCCGGTCTCCTCCGGAACGGTGCCGTGCAGCATCTCGAACGTGGCCACCGCTTCCGGTGAGCGCAGTTCGGCGAGGATCGCGAGTTCGATGTTGTCGAGGTCGGACAGGGCGGGGGAGTCGTGCGTGCTCATGGTGTGGGTCCTTCGGTCGGTGCGTCGCCTGTGGGCGGCGAGGTGGGAGGGACGAGAAACAGTCGGGCCACCGCGACTTCGGAGATCCCGAGATGGCCGGCGACGGCGGCCACCGAGTCGGTGGCCACCAACTCGGTGACCAGATCCCGATGGATCAGAGCGGCGAGGCGGTGCTGATGGGACAGGTAGGCGAGCAGCTCGGCAGTGAGCAGTGCCGCACCGGCCGGCCCGCCGTAGTCCTGCGCCCAGTCCTCGCCGTCGCGTTCGGGGGCGTACAGCAGCGAGTCCGGGGCGCTGAGAACCTTGTCGAGGATCTCCGAGGTGATCCCGCACGCCTGCAGGCGCTCGATCACACCGGGGATCTCGGCGGCGGTGCGGTACCCGACAAGGCTTAGATACCACCCGACATCGATCACGTCACTCGCCCGATTCGTCGTCGAACGACCGGCGGGTATGGCTCTCCAGTACATGCAGCTCGGCAGTGAGGCCGACCGCGCATTCGGCGTCGGCCACCGGATCGAGGGCAGCGAGGTTCGCCCGTAGTTGCGTGATCCTGGTGTAGCGGGCGACCGCTGCGGCATCGGCGTCGAAGACCTCCGCCGGGTGTTCGACGACGAGCCTGCGTTGCCCGGGCACCGTTTTCACGGTCGCCTCGCTGTGGCCACCGCTGCGAATCGTGATCTCGCGGGCGAGAGCGCCGGCGAAGATGTGCGCCGAGTGGGCGGGGAAGTCGCCGGCCACCGTGGTCGAGTCCGGCAACGGATCGGGCCGGGTCGAGCGCACGGTGACGTCGATCAGGTCGGCCGGGTCGACGCCGGGAAGCGGCTCGATCGGTGTGGCGGTCCAGACCCCGATGGCGGTGGTGACGTAGCCCGGTGGCGGTAGTTCCGCCGACCGGACACCCGGCGCGTAGGCCGACATCGACGCCAGAGCGCACGCGATCTCACCGGGTGTCCCGATGAGGCAGAGCGAGTCGTCGACGGTCTGGGTGAACGTCGCGGCGACGGTATCGACCTGTCGGAGGTCCGCGATGGTTTCTGCTTGGCTCACCGCGAACCGGGCCGCGGTCGAGGGGGAGTGGAAGTGCCCGCGGGTGTGTACGAACCCGGGGTCGCCGTGTTGGTCGAGGGTCGAGATCTCGACTTCGATCAGCGTACGAGTCGAGGGCGCGGCCGAGTGGGACTCTGTGGCCGGCGGGAGCGAGTGGGGATCTGTGGTGTCCATGATGGATGCCTTCGATTGGGGCGAGACAGGTCAGAGCGGAATGGGGTTCGGGCCCCACGATGTCCAGGCCGAGAGAGCCAGGGTGGCGGCGCACAGAAGACCGATCAGGACCAGGTTTCGACTGATGCGGTCGTCCAACGGTCCACAGACGGTTGTGTGCCGGAGCGTGAGGCCGAACCGGGCACCGGCAACTGCCGTCGTGAGAAAGGACGTCAGCGTCAGGGCGACGGTCAGCCAGTACAGAACGGCCATCGGTCAGCTCGCGTTCGCGTAGCTCTCGGACGAGTTCTGGACAGCGTCCGTGCCGCCCGAGTCGAGAGCGTCGTTCTCGTCCTTCGCCGGCGTCGATGACGGTTGGAGTCGAGGCGGCCGCGGCGACGTCTTGGCGGACGTGGTGCTGTTGGACTTTTTGCCGCCCGCGGCGGAGGTGGGGACTTTGAGTCCGGCCTTGCGGAGCTCGGAGGCGGACCAGCCACCGTCCAGCGCAGCCTTGATGGCGGCGAGTTCGGTGGCTGCGGCGGCACGTTCGGTGGCCTGTGCTTCGGCGACCTTCGTCGCGGCGAGGGTGCGTTCGTTCTGCGCGGCGACGATCGCGTCGATGAGACCGAGCCGGGCATCGAGCGCGGCCTGAGCGGCGGCGCGAACGGTGGTGGGATCGAGAGCAGTGCTGGACATGTGCGGACCTTTCGGAGACGGCGTGCAGCGCACACGCAAACCGATGCGTGGCGCTGTTATGAACGCGGTCTCGGACGGCCCGCACGGCTGCCCGATATCCACCAGTAACGCTATCGGATCGGTGGCAGATCCGCACTCGCTCTACGCGGGCTCTGGCCCGTCAGTGTCGGCATCGGCGTCGTCGGTCCATGGCCATCCGGGGAAGCGATCACGGGTGTCCGGCGCAATGCGTGGGGGAGTGCTGCCGGCCGCGCCTTCGAAGTCGACACGTCTTGTGAACGTGAAATCGACTGTCGAGAAGTCGACCGGGCCGTCGAAACGGGCGCGGGCGAAGGTGATCATGTCGTTGCCGAAGTCGACCTCGTCGAACAGCGTTGAGCTCGTTTCCGAGAAGTGGGCACCGGCGAACGAGGCCGACGCGAGGAACCTGGCACCGTAGAAGGTGGCTGATTCCTCGAACTGTGTCCCGTCAAACGTGCAGGGCACGAGCATGCCCACGTCTTTGAAGATGGCGGTTCTCAGATGTGCCGCTGAGAAACTGGCACGCCCCGTCTTCAGCCCGTGTGTGTAGAACCGAGCGTTTGTGAAGTGGACTCGTCGAAGCTCCGATGCGCTGAACGTTGTTTGTCCGATGAACTGTGCGTTCGATAGATCGAGGTCGTGGAATGTGCAGCTGGAGAAGTCGGCATCGACCAATTCGGCACCGGTGAGGTCGAATCTGCGGTCGGACCACGGCCCGTCGACGAACTCTGCGTATGAGCCAGGAGCGGGCAGTGCCGCCGCTCGGGGTCTCGTTCGTTCGGCGATGATCCGGACAGCGGTGCGCCGTACCTCGTGTTCGGCCTTAGAACCGGCTTGAACGTCCTCGACGAAGACCGGTTCGTTGTCTTCGTCGACGTCTTCTTTCATCGGGATGGTGGGTGTGCGTAGGTAGGCACAGATGACATCGATGCACGCCTGCTGTTCGCTGGGTTTGTCGATTTCACGCCAGTCGTCTGCCAGGGCTGCGAGGGCGTACAGACCGGCCAGGCGGACTGCGAATGAGCTTGAGCCGAGTTGTTCGGTTGCCGCGGTGTAGCGCTCGCGGAGAATGCGCACGGTCTCATGCTCGAATTGTTTCTGTCCCAGGACGAGTTGCTCCTGACCGAGGATCAAGGTGTCGGTGCTGACTTGGAGCGACTTCGTACTGACCTCGAGGGCCTTCGATGCGTGTGTGGTCGTTTCCCGATTGATGTCCAACGTCTCTTCGGTCGACTTCTGTCGGCGGTAGGCCAGGAACGCCGCGCCGCCCAGGCCGACGACACCGACGAGCGTCACTGCGGTGCGCGCCGAATCGAATACTTGCTGTCCGGTCGCGTCACCCAACGACCACACCCACCACTGACCGAGTTGCTGCCAGGCGAACAAGTAGAACAGGGCTCCACCGAGAAGCGCGGTTGCCGCCGCTCCGTAGACAACCCACCTGCCGAGTGGCTTAGGTATGGACGAGTTGTTCGACGGAGAGCGTTCGCTGGTCACCTTGAGATCGAACCGTGTGTCGCTGCGCGCTGTCTACAGGCGCGCCGCGTGGACGGTTCGGTTGAGCTGAATCGGTCGTCGCTACCCTTTGCCGGGGTCTCTTCGCTGCCGAAAGTACGCATCGTCCTGCAACATCCAGCGGAAGAACGCGGACAGGTCGGGAACGTCTCCGTGTGCGCCGGAAGAGCCCACCGAGTCCTGGGCCAAGGCGGTGAGAATGTATGCAAGCCACCGCGCGGGTTGGAGCGCATACATCCGGCTGTACGGGATCAGAAGCTTGTACAGCTGCTTTCGGCTCATTGCCGATGGCAGATCCGTGTGCACATCTCCGAAGACATCCTGCCGACGGACCAGTGCTCCGATACTGAGTTTCGCCATATCGTCAACCAGTAGCCGCGCCCTTGCTGCTCTTGCCTCCAGCGTCAGTCGCTGCCGGTCGCTGAGATGCGCTGCTGCTATCGGCACCATCACGTCGGCGTCCCACTGTTTTTCGGCGTCGGCCGGTGCTGCCGTGGGCGCGCCGAGGCTGTCGAGATAGTTGTATCGGCCTTTGAGTGCGAAGCCGGTAAGGATTCCGGTTATGGCCGAGGTGATGTCACCCTTGGGCCGCACGCAATCGGGGTCGGTGTTGTACCCGCGGCGGATCGACATCTCCTCGACGTGGTCGAGGAGCGTGTCGATGTTGTGCCCTCGTTTTCTCATTTCTTTCTCGCTGAGAAAGTTGCCGGTCTCGATGCGCGCGTCGATCTGAAGCGCGACCTTGGCCATCCGTTCGTATCCGATCGACAGCGAGAAGAGCGCCGTGTGGAAGGAGCCGATCCGGATCGGGTCGAGGGCTCCGAGGCCGCGTGCCCCGGAAGCCATCTGCTCCGATGCCAACGTCGCCTCTGCGGTCAGCGCGCGCCAGTGCGGGGACTTCGGTAGCGCGAGGGACGGCACGTCATCGTCATCGATCATGTGCTCATTGTCGGTGGCGCGCGCGGGCCAAGTGCGGGCGCACTTCCGAGACCAGTAGCTGGCGGTTGCCCCCAACTGTGGATCGGACTGTGTCCTCATGTGGATGTCCGAGAGTTCCCAGGCCGCTCCGCTCGATCTCAGGCACCCACAATCGGGTCCGAATCCACAACCGGGGACAACCGCTGGCCGCGCACCTGCGGCGCGCGAAATCGGAACTCGCGCCGCTCGTCCTGAGCGTCTTTTCTGGCGACCCACTCCGCAGGCTCCGCGAGCCACCAGCGTGGCCCTGGCGGAGCAAGCTATAACTTAGGTGCCCTAAGTGTGGATTTCCTGACGGAAATCTGACACGCTGATTGCGTGGTCCCCAGGTTTGGGGTCGCTGCGCTGGGCCGAAGTGAGGTGCGAACGGGAGGAGCGGGTGATGGCAGAACGCAAAGCTGGGTGGCTGCGCACCCGTCAGTCGAACGTCGTCGGCGGCCGGGAGTACCGGCACGTGGTGAAGCTGACCGCCGAGCAGGAGATGGCGGTTCAGGCGGCTGCCCGCGTGCAGGGTGTGACGGTGGCCAGGCTGTTGATCGACTCTGCTCTCAAGGCTCCGCGGTCGACTGTCTCGCGTGAGGATCTGGCCGAGTTGTTCGCCGCGACCAAGCTCATCGCGGCTCTCGGACGGAACCTGAACCAGCTCGCGAAAGTGGCGAACGCGACGGGTCAGGTGCCACCGGAAACGACGGCGGCGATTGCGGCAGTGCGGCAGGTCTTCGATCGGGTGAACCGGTTACCGCGCGATCTGGTGGGACGTTGATACCGAACATCACTCGGGGCGCGAAGATGACCGGACTGGTGGTGTATCTCGCCGGTCCGGGCAAGTCGAACGAGCACGAGAATCCGCACGTCGTCGCCGGGCACGAGAGCATCGTGTTCGCGGCCCCGGCGGGGGAGCTGTCGCACGAGGACGCCATCGCGTTGGCGGGTGAACTGGACACTGCGCGTGTGGTGTTCGGTACCGAGGTGTCGGTGACGAGTCGACGGAAGATGAACGCTGCTATCGACGACGGTGTCCCGCGATCGGTGGCGTTGGCGGACGCGACGTCGGATCAGAACGTGTGGCACTGCTCCCTCTCGCTCAACCCCGAGGAGGGTGAGCTGTCGGACGAGAAGTGGGCGACGATCGCGGCCGACTTCATGAAGGAGATGGACTTCGACGACGCGGACTCACCGCGAGCCCCGGCTCGCTGGGTCGCGATCCGTCACGGCAAGACCACAGCCGGCGGGGACCACATCCACATCGCGGCATCGGCGGTCCGCGAGGACGGAACGAAGGTCAACACCTTCAACGACTTCAAGCGTGCCCAGGCGGCGTGCAACGTCCTCGAACGGCGACACGATCTGGTTGTGCTGGCCTCGCGGGAAGCCGAGCGCGGCACGCGGGGAATCAAGCCGGCCGAAGCGGCACGAGCGCGGCGGGCAGGTGCACCGGAAACTGCTCGCGAGTCGATGGAGCGGACGGTGCGGGCCTGCGCGACCGCATCGAAGACCGAAGCCGAGTTCGTCCGCCGACTACGCGCACGCAAGCTTCTGGTGCGCCCCCGTTACGACAAGGGTTCGGCCGGCGAGGTGGTCGGCTACTCCGTGGCCACGACACCGACACCCGCCGACCGAGCAAACGGCATCAAACCTGTTTGGTACGGCGGCGGACGCCTGTCGAAAGACCTCACCCTGCCGCGGTTGCGGGACGAATGGGACCAGAGCGAGGACGCCCGTACAGCGGCTGCAGCCGAGTGGAAGGCAACACGGCGCGGGACAGCGGTCACCGTCACCGACGGGCGCGAACGCGCGCCGATCGACCCGAAGCTGGTCGCCCGTGCCGCCGACGACATCGGCAAATGGAACACCTACCTCGAGTCGATCCCGGCGACCGACACCGCGCAATGGGCACGCGCCGCCGGCCGCACCTCCGGTGTGTTCGCGGCATGGTCGGCGCGAGTGGAGACCACGCCCGGCCCCTTGGCAGCGGCGGCACGGACGCTGGCCGACTCGGCGCAGATCTCGGCGCACCAACGAGCACCGGTACCGAAGAAGACGATCTCCGCGGGCGGGGCAGCGCTGATCATGCTGCAGCTCGTCACCGACGACCCGACAGCGGCGTACATGTTGCTGCTGCAACAGCTGTCCAAGACCGTCGAGGCGATCGCCAGCGCTCACCGCGCTGCCGGTGATCTGACGCGTGCACGCGCCGTCGAGACGATGTCCGAGGTGCAACTGCACTCTGTCCAAGCGCGGTTGCGTGAGACCCAACTCGCAGGTAAGTCGGTTGCCACGATCGAGCGCCCCCGGACCCTGTCCGCGCGTGAACAACGGGCGGTGTACGCGGCCGAGATCGACGCCCGAACCGACATCTCGGACGAGATCAAACAGGTGCTCAAAGCTCGGCACGCCGACACCGTCGGCATACCGACAGGCAACAAGCGCGGGCTAGCTGACTCCCCGGACACGCCCCCCAACCGAAGACTCGACTCTCCTGAACTCCGCAACGAGAAGGAGCGCTAGGCATCCTCATGCTGGATGTCGGTGGCTGCTCGTAACGTGGAAAGCCACATACGGGGAAACCCGGACCAGGAGGGGTAATGAGCAGCAGTCAGTACCGGGGACAGCTCGATCGCAAACGCAAGTTGCGCATTGCTGCAGAGACCAAAGCCGGGGATCTCCGGTCGAAAGAGTCGAAGCATCGCGCCGACGCTGCGAGCGCACGTCTGGCCGCAGAAAAGACGACCAACGCAACGACCCGAAAGTCGAAACTCAGCAAAGCTGAGCGCGAAGACAAGCATGCACAGGCCGCGGGTAAGGATGCGTCCGCAGCGCAGTCGAAAGCATCCGGGTATCTCAGAGAGGAGTCGGCCCTCATCATCAAGGTCGCCCGGGCCGAAAAGACCGAGAGCGATGCGGCCGAACGCAAGCGAAAGCGCGAACAACAGCAGGCAGAGCGGAAGGCAGCCAGCGATCGCACTGCGATGGAAGCACGACTTTCACAGACCGAGTCCGTGGTCAGATCCGCCTTACGAGACCTGCCTGAACCGAAACCGGAAAAGCTCCGAGTGTTGATGCTCGCTGCGTCGTCAGAGGGTGATCTGAGGGTGGGTAGAGAGCAAAAACGCATCCGCGCCGCCGTCGAGTCAGCTTTACACCGGGACCATATCGAGTTCGATGTGCGCCCAGCGGCCACCGGGGCTGATCTTCTGGACGGCATCACCAAGTTTCGACCACACGTAGTGCACTTTTCCGGTCACAGCGACGATCAACTCATCGTTTTCGAGGATGAGCAAGACGAGGCTCACCCAGGCGTGGTCGTGTCGGCGCGCACGTTCGCCAAAGCCATTCAAGCGACCGACACCCCGCCGCTCCTCGTGCTCCTGAACTCCTGTAACTCAGCGGCGCAGATCGACGACCTCGTAGCCGAAGTCGTACCGTTCGCGATAGGCATGGCAGACAGTATCGACGACGTCGACGCCATCAACTACGCAGCACAGTTCTATGCCGCCATCACCAACGGTCAGTCGATCGATTCCTCGCACCTCTCCGCTCAGGTAGCACTGGAATTGGCGGGATTGGATGGGGCCGAGCTGCCCACGCTCGCGTGGGCAGACGACGTCGACCCGACTACAACTGTGTTGGTCACAGGAACGGGCATCTAGGCGACGCCCGTCGTCAGGACGACAGCAGGTCCACGCCTTCCGCGATGTACGCGTCTTTCTTCTCGGTCAGCTGCTTGCTCAGTGAGTTGAGTTCGTTGTGCCATTCTTCGTTCGTTTTCGTTCGGGTGGGTTCCGCATGTTCTGCGTCCCAGTCGTCAAGGCACTTCGAGTAGTCCCGCATCGCTTCCCGAAATGAGGTAGCGGCCGGTTCTAGGCCTCCTGGACCTGCCAGGCGTGCAGCAGATGTACTCGTGAAGTAGACCCGCCAGGCCTCGATGTATTTCTCTTTCGTAGCTTTGATTGTCGCGTCGTCGGCATCGTCGTCGAGCAGGCTTCCCCAGTGCTGCCGGATCTTCTCCGTGAGCTCGTTCGCGGCGTCGAGGAAGGCAACTTGTGAACTGAACTGCCGGTCTGTGACGGCGTGTTCTCGCTCCTGCTCCCGTTGCTTTTTCGCAGCTCGATTGGTTTGTATGTTGGCGAGCAGTGTCACTGCGCCGCCGATTGCTGCGCCCCCTCCGGCACTTATTGCCCCGATCCACCCAACCGCGATGTCCATATCCATTGGGGTACCCAAGCACGCAGCGGGACGCAATGGACCTCGAACAGCCCTTCTGACTGGGGTAGCTCAAGAAGAGCAAAGCCCCACCCCCAGGGTGGGGGCGGGGCTTTGCCGGGGCTGTGACTATCGGTCACCTTTTTCGGTACTGACTTCGACACCGGCGCTGCGGTCACCCTTGCGGGCCTTCGGCGATGAAGACGCGCCTGCGACAGGAGCGCCGATCGGGTGGGCGTTGTCGCGATCAGCGGCGAGCCGGGCGGCGATCGCATCCGGATCGACGCCGGCAGCTGTCAGCGTCGCCGACAGCGCGTCGCGGCGTTCCTTCGAGTCGTACTTGAACGGGACCGCAGGCGGCGCTAACGCGGATATGACATCGACGTGGGGACGTCCTGCGGCCGTCCATTCCCCGATCAGTTCCGTTCTGGCAGTGAGATAGTCCTCCCGGTTCGCCGACGCCTCGCTCTGCGCGAACTGAGCTGCAAGTGCGGGCGCGTGGTCTGCAGCCCATCCTTTCGACTGTGCTACCTCCCAGCCAGTGATGATGGTCTCGCGTGCAGCGTCCTGTCGGCGGCCGACCGTGTCGACGTAGCGTTCAGCGTCGCGCGGAACAGCCTGCTTGGCCCACTCCAACGCGTCCGCGAATTCCTGCTGTTCGCGGGGAGAGGGTGCGGGCTCTTGCGCGCGCTGCGCGGTGGCCTCGCTCGTCTGGCGTCGGGTGGCCGACTTGTCGATCGCGTCTGCCTGCGCGATCGCAGCGGCGGCGTCGACTCGCTCTCGGGTGCCTTTGTCGTCGGCGCGTTCCTTGTCGCGTTCGGCGGTGACAGTGCTGATGCGGGCTGCGAGGTCGTCCGGTAGGCCGGCGAACGGTCGGGCGTCGATGCCGTAGCGGCGAGAGATCTGATCTTGCATGTGGGCGATGCCGTAGGCGCTGCCGTTGTGGATGAACTGGTCGTGGATTTCCGCGATCTGGTGCTCCGCGGCCATCTCCCACCACCAGTCCTCGTAGGCGAGATACAGCGGTGGGATAGGGCGGTTCAATCCGGCGGCGTCGGAGTCGGTGCAGAAGTACTCGGGCGTCCAGTCGCCAGTTTCTTTGTCCCGGGCGAGGTAGACCGCCCAGTGAGCGGGTGCGGCGTCGATGGTCTCTCGATCGACGTTCTCACCGCTGGCTTGCCGGAGGTCCCAGGTGGGAATGAATCCTCGGCCGGCGGGACGGTCCTCGACGACGGTGAAGCCGCGCTCGGTGAACGGCTCGGATGCCTTCTCGCGGGCGATGCGTTCGTTCATGACCGCCTCGACCTTGTCCGCGACGGCTGCTCTGTCGACGCCAAGCTTGCTGGTGTCGATTCCGTGCCGCTGCGCTAGTTGCTCGTCGAGGTGGGTGAGAGTGTCGGCGGCGAGCGGTGATTGGTCCTTCCAGACGTACGCGGTGCGGTAGGTGTTCGCGAGGATCTCCGGGTTTGCGGCAGTCCACCAGCGCGGAGAATGAACCGGACGTAGTTGCGCCTCAGCGGAGGCACGTTCGGCACGTAGTCGAGCGGTGAGGGCGGCAGCGCGTTGCTCGCTGTCCTGTTGCGCCTGGCGGAGTCGGTTCTCGCGTCGACGCGCGATGTCTTGTCCGGCGAGCATGGCGACCTGCAGGGTGGTGCGGAGGGCCCGGGCGAGGTCGTCGGTGAGGGCGTCGGTGGGGTGAGTCATCGGTGTTCGTCTCCTTCGGATGCGGCGGGTACGAGCTCAGGTGCGGGCGCGGCGGTACGCGGATCTGCGGGTGTTCCGAACAGGGCCGGGTCAGGTGGATCGGCGGGCAGCGGCGGCAGGGACGTCTTGTGTCCGTGTTTGACGCTGCAGGCGGAGAACGGGCCTTGCGGGTCGAACAGCTTGCTCATGTGGTGGTCGGCGTGATCTCTCCACCACACGCTCATCCCGGTGTTCGGGTCTTGCCTCAGGTGCTCCCATGCGCGCCAGAGAGCGTCGAGACGGCGGTACGCCTCACCGTGCGCCCACCACTGCGGGCACCATTTCCTGCTGTTGCCGTCGACCACCTCGCGGCGATAGTGCGGCCGGATCATCTCGTCGACGAAGTCGAGCAGGGTCTCGTACACCGGCTTTGCTTCGGCGTTGTCGGCGTCCGCTTCGGCTCGACGTGCTGCTTCCTCGAGGTGCGCCGCCAGTGCGCGTGCCGTGGCGGTCTGCATCCGTTCGTACAGCTCGGGTGTCAGGGCCTCCTCGAACTGCGCCTCCGCGATCGTGGCGAGTTCTTTGCTGATGCGTCTGTTCACGCTGTGCTCGACCAACGCTTGCAGGCTCGGTGGCAGCTCATCTACCGACGCGTATTCCGTTGCGTCGCCGTCTGTCTCGTTGCCTGGACCGAACGGCGGGGCTTCCTCGAACGCGGGAAGGTCGTCGTAGGGCGGGGGTTCGTTGGGCGGCGGGATCTCGCTCAGCGGATCGAAGTCGGGATCGTCCTCGCTCATAGCGGCGTGGCTTCGGTTCCGCTGAACTCGGGTGTCTTGTCGAGTCGGACGGTGCCGGCTCGGTCGTCGGCGGCGGCCTTGTCGGCTCGCTCCTGCGCAGCGGCTACGGCGTCGGCGTACGGGCCGTTGCTCCACTGCACCGTCTTGATCAACACCGGAAGGTTGCCCGACGACCGGACCAGGGCGCGGCCGCGGGGGAGTGCTTCGAGGGCGTCTTCGGTCAGGGTGCGCACCTTGGTGCGCTGCCGCGATTGCGATCCACCGCCGCGTCCGGACGAGACCGATCCGGACAGTTCGTAATGATCGCCCACGGCGGTGGACATGTTGCGCAGGAACGGTCCGTCGTCGACGGCGACACCGCCGCCGTAGACCTTCACGTTCGCGGCCGACCACAGCGCTTTCATGCCGTCCTCGCCCCAGCATCGCACCCCCTGCGACCACGACTGCAGGATGGACATGATGATGATGCCGCGCGAGCCGAAGTGGCTGTAGAGGCCGGGAAGCTCCTGCCAGCGAACGACATTGGCGACCTCGTCGAGGGCGAACAGGACCGGAGTCCGCAGACGCCCGCCCTCGATCTCGCTGGCGTAGTCGAGGATCTCGTCACACACCGCGACGGTGAGTGCGGTGACCAAAGGTCCGACCGATCCGACGCCTTCCTTCGACAGGCTGTACAGGGTGTCGGCCTTCGACCGCGCGAACGTGGCGGGGTCGAACTCGGGCCGGGTGTCGCCCGGTCCGGTCCGCTCGATCCAGGGGTGGACCGAGCTGAGCTTGAGGCAGTTGATCATTTTCTTGGCAGTGGTGAACACGCCGCTGCGTTGCTTCGGGGTGGCGTTGTAGTGGGCGGAGAGGCCGTCTGCCATCAGGGAGTAGCCGCCCTCGCGGAGCAGCTGGATCGGTTCGAGGTTCTGCTCGTCGGTCACCCACCGGTACACCTGGGTTATTCCATAGCGGGAGGTCGCGGCGGCGAGGATCAGCGATGCCAACAGGTCCTCGCCCTCGGGGTCGAAGAACGAATCCTTGCTCGCAGCTTGCCCGTCCGGGCCGACGGCGAACTGCTTGGCCAGCGCCGCGGCTTTGCGTTCGTGCACCGACACGTCCGTGAATACATCGTCGACGTCGTCGGTCGCGGCCGTGGTCGCGGTCTCCGATCGCACCCAGGACAGTGGATCCCAGAACCACGTCGGGGGTTCGTGCGCCACCCTCTGGGGATCGAAGACGCGGATGGTGCCGACCTCGGCGCGGTATGCGCGGGTGATGTCGACGACGTCGCGCTTGTTACTGGTGGTCAGCACAGACCCGATCGCGGCGAGGATCGCCGGAACGACCCGGGAGGTGGTCTTACCGGTACGCGGACCCCAGATGTCGACGTGCGTGGACTCTATGTCGGCGTACAGCCTGGCGTTCGTTCCGACCATGACCCCGAGCGGCACCCCGGGTGGGCAACCTTTCTCGATGGAGGTTCCGAGCCTGTCTGCTGCTGCGCGGCATGACTTTTCGGTCAACGACCGGACATCCTTGATAGAGGCGAGATATTTGGCGGCGTCGTCGACGCGGCTGCGGCCGGCCCTGCGACGGGCGAGGCCGACCGTCACCGCCCCGAGCAACACCAGCAGCAGGAAGGTGAAAAACACTGCGACGATGGTGGCACCGGTCGGCCACACCAGATCACCGGTGTAGAGCTGGGAGACGACGTCGGCAGGGTTGGCCGGCACATTCTGTTCGGTATCGGACAGAGCGCTACCCAGATGCAGAGAGATCGACGCTCCTCCTCCGACGAGTACTGCAGCACTGGCAATTCCGCCGAGCAGCCACGTGGCGGCGGTGTCGTTCGTGGGATCTTTGACGTCGTTGTTCACGCTGGCTCTCCTAGAGTGGGTGTGGTGGATCAGGTTGTGCGGTAACGGAAGTCGGACAGTTTCCACCCGTTTGGGGTGGTGATGACGGTTGCCCGCCACGGTTCGGTGGGTCGCTGTGTCGAGGAGCCGTCAGCGTGGAGGACGCGTTGCCGGCATTCGAGGTCGACGATGACCGTGCGCATTCCGGCCGGCGGGGCGGTGGCACCCTCGACGGGCCAGCAGGTGGCGGTGAGGGAATCTTTCGAGCGGGCCCAGGCGTCCCACTCCTTGTCTGGACGTAGCTCGGTTGTGCTCTGTGGTGCATCGAGGGTGTCGATCAGGGGGGTGGTGATCCACGGCCGGGCGCGGGCGAGCGCGTCGGCCTTGCTGCCGTCGACAGCGGGTTGCCAGGACAGAATGGCGTTCATCGCTGTCGTCGCGGCACCGGGGGCGTCGAGGCCGGAGGGGTCGAGTGGGTCGATCTGGACGTGGGCGTCGGTGCCTTCGGGGATCGGATCGGGATCGGGTGATCCACCGCAGCCCGCGACAGCGAGTACCGCGGCGATGGCCGCAGCGAGCAGGAGTCGTCGACGATGGACCAGTGCGGTGCGAGCGTGGGTGTGGGCGTTCATGAGTTCTGCTTCCTGTACTTGGCTTCACCGGCGATGATCTTGTCGGCGTACGGGCGGGTCTGAACGACGTAATCGGTGGAACCGGTGGGGAATCCGCCCGAGGACAGCACGGCTCCCTCGCCGGCGTTGTAGCCGGCGAGATACAGCTCGGTCGGACCGTTCGGCGCGTCCACACGTCCGTCCGCGATCCCGGCATCGATGGCCTTGGCGATATCGCACATGTACTGGCCCTGGGCCATGACCGCGTCCCCGATGGAGTTGACGTCGACCCGTCCGTCGCCGTCGTAGTCCTTGCCGTAGCTGGCCCAGGTGCCCGGCATGAACTGCGCGGGCCCACCGGCACCGGTGGAAGACACGGGAGCGTTTGCGCCGTAGGCGAAGCCGTTCTCGGCGTCGAGCTGAGCGGCGAGGAGCGAGGGCTTGATCTGCGGGCAGATCCCGCCTGCTTTGCGGATCCACTGCTCGAACTCGGGTGGGACCGATCCGTCGGCGAGATCTTCACCGAGGCCTCCGCCGGCGACGGTGCAGCCCGGGCTCGTGGCCGCAGCGTTCGACCCCGCCCCGCCGCCGGGTAGCTGTCCCCAGACCGCGGCCGCGTCGTCGAAGCCGGAGGCGGCGACGGTGATGTGGACGTGGTTCATATGGTTCTCGTTGTCCGAGCCGCGGTCCTCCATCAGCGAGGGCTCCTGGCCGGGGAAATGGATGGTCTGACGCCAGATCGCGTACTCGAGGTGGAAGAAGTCCGCGTTGGCCATGACGTAATCGAGGACCTCGTTGCCGAGCGCGACGCCTTCGCCCGAGGAGTAGTTCGGGATCATCGCGTCGACGGCGCGGCCCTCGGGGTGATCGGCGGCCGCTCCGCCGTTTGCTCGCCACCCGCCGAGCGAGTCCAGCCGGTCCCCGAACTTCATGGCCAGGGCGCGCATCAGCCGCTTGGTGCCGACCTGCAAGTTCGCTTCCGAGCCCATCGACGCCGGTGTCGGGGCCGAAAGGTCACCGCCACCGGCGGTAGCGCCGGCCAGCTGGTCGACCGGGCCAGCAGGAGCAGCCGGTGCCGGACTCGGCGCAGCGGGAGCCTGACCCGGTGCGGGAGCGGCTTCGTACTGGGCGAGGGGGTCGATGGCCTGCCCGCCGGCGTGGCCACCGTCCCAGATCTCGAAATGCAGGTGCGGGCCGGTCGACTCACCCCGGTTACCGAGGGTGGCGATGAGCTGCCCGGCGCGCACGGGTTGGCCGGCGGCGACGGTGAAGGTGTCGATGTGGCCGTAGACGGTGGAGATGGTCTTGCCGTCGATGACGTGGTCGAGCACGACCCACTGCCCGAAGCCGGACGCGTTCCCGGCGGCGTTGACCGTGCCGTCGGCGGCGGCGTAGATAGGGGTTCCGATCGGTCCGGCGAGGTCGATGCCTTGATGCTGGGCACCCCAGCGAGTACCGAAACCGCTGGTGAACGTCACTTGGGTGGGGTCGACGGGTTTGATGAACGAGCCGGGCGCGGCAAGGAGGTTGCCCGGCGTCTGTCCGGTCGCTCTGCTGCCGGGCATGCAATCGAGTGCCCCGATCGCGGCCTGGTCCTCTTCGTCCTGAGCGAGGAAGGCCATCATCACGACCAGGCTCATCATCACCGCCACGACGGCCGCGAGCACACCCATCACGGCCGACGAGGAAGAGGAAGAGGACGACGACGCCATCAGCTGGTCGCCGTCCCGAACATCGACCCGCTGGTGCGCCCGGCGGCGAGCCGGTGGTTGAGCTCGGCGGCGGCTTCGAGGGCGCGGCGCAGCTCGAGGACCTGCTCGAAATCGGCACGCGGACGCCGACCGGAGTCGTTCACCCAACCGCGGACCGTCGTTTCGGCGACGTCGAGGTGTTGGGCGACGACCTTGCAGGCCGCCGTGAACGATGTTCCCTTCTCGATCGCGTCGCAGACGGTGCCGATGGCGGCGTCGCGGGTGGCGTCGTCGACGATCCGGTACTTGCGGCGTTCACTGCCACCGAACGCGGTCATCGGGTCACCGCCGCGCGTCGCTGCTCTTCGGCGGCCGCGTCGAGCCGCTCATCGGTGTCGTGGATTCCCGACTTCTTCTCGGCCGGGGTGACCCACACCCGGAACGGGACACCGGGGCGGCCGCCTTCACCGAGCTTGAGCAGGAAGTGCCCCATCCCGGAGGGTGGTTGTTTGACCGCTTCGAGTGGTTCGGCGATGCGGTCGGTGGCCTGCGTCTGGAAGTGCGCGTCCTGTTGCGGGTCGACGGCGTCGCAGTACCGCGCTTCGCTGTCCTGGTGCACCCATTCCGGTGTCTGGGTGCCGGCGAGGTAGAGCAGCGACCGTGAGCAGTGCTTGCAGCGAATCCGTGCCGCGGTCATCGCGGTCGCGGCCGAACCCAGGTCGGCCGAGTCCGACCAGTTGGTGAGCATCGTCTTCTCCCGCTCGGAGAACTGCATGACCTCCGAGAGGCGGGCGACTTCGCTGCGGGGGATGGGGCCGATGATGCGGGCGCGGGAGCGTTCGAAGAATCCTGAGGCACCGACTTTTTCGAGGTCGGCTACCGAGTGGGTGACCGCGATGACGCCGACGCCTTTGGTGCGCTGCAGGCGTTGGACGCCGTCGAGGCGGTCGACCATCGTCGGACCGCACGAGAGGACCTGCCAGAGCTCGTCCATGAGGATCGAGAAGGCCAGGTGTGGTCCGTTGCCGCTGGTGGCGCGTAGGTGCGCGGCGTCGACGGCGGCGAAGCACTCCGACCAGCCCGAGACGAGTACGGCGGCACGCATCAGGGAGTCACCTTCGGGGACGGCGGACATGTCCAGGCAGGTCGAGGGGTTGTCGATGTCGATCCGGACGGTGGTGTTCGAGTCGAACGTTTCTCCGAACCGGCCTTTGGTGAGCGCGCGCAGGGTCCGGAGCAGTGGTTTGACCTGCCCGCGGTATTCCTCGGCGCTGTCCGCGACGACGTCGTTCTGTAGTTCCTCGGGGCAGCTGTCGACGAGGTCGAGTAGGTCCGACAGGCGTGCGGGCCGCTCGACGTCGTGTCCGCGGCCGCCGTCGGAGACGGGTGTGTAGAGCAGGCGGATTCCGGAGTCGATGACCGCTTCTTCGTAGTCCTGCAACGGACTTCGGCGGACGATCTCGCACAGTGCCAGCACGAGGTTGACCTGACGGAAGTGCAGCGCGAACTCGTAGCGGCGTCGCAGGTCCGGGTCGATGGTGACGTACCGGACCAGAGCGACTCCGATCGGGCCGGGATCGAGGGGATTCAACGAGCCTGTGCCGTAACCGACTTCGTTGACGCCGGTGGTGCAGACCGCTTCGGTGAGCTTGCGGCCGTCGGGCTTGACGTCGCCGGGCCACATCACCCGGATACCGGCGGCGATGTCTCCCAACGCGATACGGCGCAGCAGGGTCGACTTTCCGAATCCGTTGAGCGCGATGATGATGCACGCCGGCGCGGTGATCGCGCCGCGTTCCTTCGCAGCGAGCGGCGAGAAGCCGACCGGAGCGCCGGTCGACAGGTGCGGTCCGAGGATCGGTCCGAGGATCGGTGCGGAGGCACCGAAGATCCACGGATACAGCCCCGCGACCTGCTTGGTGGTGCCGCGGTACTCGACCGGCGGCAACACGATGGCCATGCGGCCGCTGCTCGAGCCTTTGAATCCGCGTGCGTCGGATTCGGTGAACCGCGCGGTGTCGGTGCCGTCACCGAGCAGGGCCAGGTCGCGGTCCCGGTTGCGACGATGGTTCGCGTCACGGTTGAGGCGGGCACGCAGCCAGAAGGCGGTGATACCGGTCGCGGCCGCGCAACGCCTCTCGAGCGCGGCACGCTCCTCGTCGGACATGACTTTGTATTTGTCGACGCGGGTCGATGCGGGCTTGGGTGGGCGGGCGTGGGTGGTGGGCACCGGGGTGGTCCTCTCGATCGGTCGACGACGCAGCAGTGGTGGTGGGTGTGGATCAGCCGTCGGCCAGGCGCGGCAGGGAGGTGTGTTCGGGTGCGGAAACCCCGACACCGAGGCCGACTGCGAATGCCGAGTCTTGCCAGTAGTTGCTGCGCCGCACCGACAGCAGCGCTTGGACCGAGACGTCGCGCAGGATGGCATCGATGCGGGGCACGTCGGTGGTCTCGGCGGGGCCGGTGACGGTGATCAGGACCGCGAACCGGGTCATGCCGTGCCCGAGGGACTGTTCCCTTTGGGCGAGGGTGGCGGCGCGTTCGTCGTTGACGTCGTCCATGTTGTCCAGGCCGGTGCGTCCGGATCGGCGGGCGCGGGCGTTGCGGTAGTCGCTGGCCGCGACGTCGGCGGCCTCGCCGGCGGGGTGAACGCGGTAGATGATCGTCACCCGCTTGTGCGGCAGTTCGGAGTGCGGGCGGATCAGGCGCTCGAGGACGCGTTCTGTGACAGCGCGTTTCGGTGCGGCCCGCATTTCCCAGGTCACCGACACTGCGCCGTCGTGCAGGTAGCGATCGCGTTTACGGAACGCCGTGCGTGGCCCGCAGTCCGCCCAGTTCAAGCCGGTGCCCTGACCGGAGTAGAGAGCGGCTTCGACGGCTTCGAGGGCAGCGGGATCGTACGAGCGGCGCACCGTTCCGGCGACCTCGTCGGCGGTCATGGGGGTGCAGATGACCCCGGCAGCGGCTGCGGCGGCGGTGATTTCGGGGAGGCGACGAGCGATCTCGACGGCCTGCTCGGCGGGGTCCTTGCGACGCTCGTCGGTCTGGGCCTCGAACGTGATCGCCAGGCGCGCGGCCATCCGGACGCCGCCTTTGGCGGTGCCGGTGGCTGTTTCGTACATCGACTGCCGCGCGAGCTCGGGGGCATCGCGGCGCACCCGGCCCCGCACGGTCTCCATCAGAACCGTGCCGGTGTCGGGAACGGTTTCGAGTACCGCTGCCACCAACGGGATGTCGGAAACGTCGCCGAATGCGGTGAGCTGCTGTCCCCAGTTGTTCACCGCGCGGTCGAGGTGCTCCTGGTCGAAGTTCTCTCCGCCTTGCGGCTCGGCAGCGAGCTCGACGGTGTAGATGTTCTTGTCGGGCATGTGGATCATCGAGAACGTGCGGCCGGCGGAGTCGATGGCCTCGTAGAGGTCCGTACCGGCGAGAACACCCGGTAGCCGCAGCATTCCGCCGGGCACCTTCGAGAAGGCCCCGGAAGCGTAGGTGTCTTCACCGCGACGGCTCGAGGTCAGAGCCGAACGCCAGCCGGAGAATCGGCGGTGCCCGCTCTGCCCGTCCTTGTTCATCACCATCGGCACGAGCACCACCGCTCCGGCTGCGACGACCAGACCCGAGGCCATCAACGACCGCGTGAACAGGTACGTGGCGATCATGGCCACGGCCACGCCCATACCGATGATGGTCACTGCGAAGCTCACACCGAACGCGCCGCCCGAACGCGGCAATCTCCACGCGCCGTACGTCGTCGGGCCTTTGCTGGCCTCACTCATATCTGGAATCCCCTGTCATCGTTGCTGTTCCCCACGGTGCGGTCGGCCGCGCCGTCGACGCCGGACCCGAACGAATCCGGGGCCGATCCACCCCCGGCGGCCGGTCCACCGGCGTCGGTGGCCCGACCGGCTGTCTCTGCGCCGGAATCGCCTGCACCTGCGCCGCTGGGCATCGATCCACCGCCGCCTCCACCGTCCGATCCGCCGCTGCTCGGCCCCGAGCTGTCACTTCCGCCGCCGCCTCCGCCGGAGGGGCCGACACCGAAGGACGCCGGAACCGATCCGGACGAGCTCGACGGAGCCCATCCCTCCACTGCGCCGCCGCCGGCCGCACCGCCCGCTGCGCCTCCGGCGGCACCCGCGCCTGCGCTGGCACCTCCGGTAGCGGCCATGCCGCCGATCTGGACAGCGGCACCGGTGAGAGCAGCTGCGGCCGCGAGACCGCCTGCACCGCCGGAGGTTTCAGGAAGCAGTAGCTTCATCAGCGACGGCAACACCAATGCGGTGCAGGCCAGCAGGAGTGCTCCGACGACGGCGGTCATGATCCCGCCGTCGGCTTCCTGCGAGGGGGCCGACTGGGCGAAGAGCATGGCCGAGATCCCGATGACGAACGCGCCGACCGGCTTGAAGAGCAGGAACGCCAGCGTCCAGGCGATCAAGCGGTCGTACGCTCCCGCACCGATCCGCGTTCCACCCGCGGCCGCGACGATCGGCAGGAACGCCGAGACGACCACGAGCATGCCCATGCGCATGATGAGCAGAAACGCCATCAGCAGACCGCCGAGGATGCCGATCAGCCCGATGACGAACAGCATCGCGACGCCGCCCGATCCGGTGAACACCGTGATCCGCACCATCGCCTCGACGAGCTTGGCGGGATCGTCCCCGACGGTGGAGGTGATGAACCAGCTACTGACCCCATCCGATATCCGGGTGCCGATCACCACGAAGAAGCCGATGGAACCGGAAATGATCGTGGCGCGGGCGAGTTGGCGGAAGCCTTCCTCCGAGACCTGCCGAATTGCTCCCGATCGGGCGAGGGCGAGCTTGCCGCCGAGCAGGATGATCGAGACGATGAGGAACGCCAGCTGGATGTCGTAGGTGTAGCCGCCGACAGTGGACAGAACGCTCTGGAATGCCTGTTCGTTCTGGCCGGGTATCTCGATCCACCAGCCCAGAGCGAATTTCAGGGCCGCGCCGCCGGCCTCACCGAAGCTCAGACCGGCCTTCTCGAATGCGCCTTCGGCGACGTTCTTGACGGCGTTGATCGGTGCTGCCGCGACGTCACCTACCGCGTCGAGGCAGCTCGGCGCACCGTCGGTCACGCCCGTCGCATTTGCGATCTCACTGGCTATGGCGACGCCGAGCCCGACGGCGTTCGAGCACGTCGAGGCTGTGGCGGCGTTCTCGACGAATGACGGGTCATCCGGCGGCGGGTCCTGTGCGGCCGCGATGCCGGCGTTACCCGCGACCAGCGCGAAAACAGCAACGAACATGAGCGTGGAGCGCAGCAGGTAAGTCAGAAGCGTTCGGGGCTTGTGGGTTACCACCATGTCAGCCACCCCGGCTCGAATGGCGTCTGGTCGGCGGTACCGCCGACGGTCGATCCCTGGGGGGAGTTCAGCGGTCGGACCTGGATGACCCATCCACGGTCCTCGCGCCAGATGAAGTCCGAGAACACGCGCCGGTACTGGGGGGAGCCGTCCTTGAGAGTGGCGGTGTAGCCGAACGAGACGCGGGTGAGGGCGTCGGTGTAGTTCAATTTCAAGGAGGGCAGGGCAACGTATGCGGAGCCGTCCGCGACGGACCCGAGAACGCCGGTGGCGTTGTAGCGCTTGGCTTCCGCGATGGTGCCGGTCGGATCGTCGGCCTGACCCGACGCTGCGATCATGTCGATGCGGTCGTTTCCGCCGGTGAAGTAGGCGATGTAGTGCGCCGCAGCCAACGCCGCACCCTGAGGGGTGTGGCCGAATCCTGTCGCCACACCGGAGGAATCGATGGCAGTGGGTCCATCGGAGGTGGAGAACGGCAGGACCATGTTGCCGTGCACCCGCTGGAGCATCACACCCTCTGGAGCGGTCTCGGGCGTGCGTCCGGCAGGTGGGGTCTTCTGCTCGAGGATGACGCCGTTCGGGTCTTTCGGGACGTAGACGACCCGGTCGAGGGAATCGAATTCGGGATCGGGCTCGAACAATCCGGCAGTGTCCTGCGGGGTCACCTGTGCCGCGGTGCCGCCGTCGTCGAGGGGGACTAGTGGGGTGTCCTGGTCGCGGGAGAGGACCACCAGGCTCACGGCGAGGCCGGCGAGCATGATGACCACCACCATCCCGACGCCGATCCAGCCGACGGTGCCGATGCGCTTGCCTTCCGGCTCGGTCGGTTCTGTTGCAGGCGTCGGGTTTTCGTCGTAGTGCGGTTCGGTCATGGTCTGGTTCCTTCCAGGTCGACGATGTCGTCGGGAAGGGTAGCCAGATCCTCGACCGGGTTGGTGTCGCTGACCGGGAGGGTGAGCTTCCAGTCATTGCCGGACCAGGTCACCGGGGTCAGGGTCGAGGCCAGCGAGTCGTCGGGGAAGCGCTGGACGATCGAGACGTCGGCTGCGTCGGCCGAGTACTCCTCGATCGTGTAGCCGACGATCTCGGGGGCGACGGAGGGATCGATGCCGCTGGTGGAGATCAACGCTCGGTTGCCGGCCCACAGGTCGCGGCCAGGGCCGGGAACGGTTACAGCGGGCAGGATTTCCGCCCAACGTCCGTCGACGGCGGTGGCGAGCTGGACCGATTGGTCGATCGCGGCCAGCGCTGCCCCTTGGGGGGTCTGGGTGTAGCCGGTGAACGGTGCCCCGGGGGACGAGGTCGGACCGTCGACTGAGCCGAGTGGTACCGCAATGCTCCCTGCTGTGGTCCAGGAGGCGATATCGGGTGCCCGGTGGATGTCGATGCTCGGTGCTGCGGGAGCATCGCTCTGCGGTTCCGTCTCGTCGTTGCTGCAACCGGCCAGTAGGAGGCCGACCGTGATCGCGGTGGCCGCACCTACGGTCAGGTATCGACGGCCCGTGCGGGGGTGAGTGGCGATGGTCATTGTCCGCCTTCCAGAGGTGGGTTGATGCGTTCGATGTCGTCGACGACGGTGGGGCTCGGCTGGGGATCGTTCGAGACGGTGCCGGTCGCGTCCAGTAAGGCCGCGGCGATACCGCCGGCGGCGACGGCGGCGAGTATCCAGCCGATGACTGCGGCGAAGAACTCGGCCGAGACAGGCGATTCGACACCGGGGGTGTGCTGGTGATCCCACGCCATGCGGGCACCGACGAAGATGATCTTTCCTACGCAGGCCACCGCGACGAGCCCGAGCATCCACCCGAGGGCGGTGTTGATGTTCTCGACGACATCGGCGGGCATGGCCAGGACAGTCCCGCCGTCGGTGGCCCCGGTCATCCGCCGGCGACTGCGTTGAGGATGGCGTTGGCGCTACCGGCGACGATCGCGCCGACCAGAGCGCCGAGCAGGATCTTCGGGGCTTGGATCGATCCCTGGTTCCACTTCTCCCAGGCCATTTTTCCGCCCGAGAACACGATCGCGGCCATGCAGGCCAGCAGCACTCCCCACAGCAGCCAGTTCAACAGTTTGAGCAGTCCGTTCGCGCCGGGCGGGAGTTCGGCGGTGACGTTGAATTCGATGGCCTGGACCGAGAAGTCCTGCACGGCCTGTGCGGTTGCGAGAATCATGGGCGATCATCGAGCCTTTCGTGTCGTGTTCGGTGAAGCGGTGAAGCGGTGAAGCGGTGAACATCGGTCGCATCAGTACTGCGGTCCGAAACTTGTTGTGAGGCAGCAGCGGTGAACCGGTCATGAGATACAGAGCGAGAGGCTGTAGGTGCCGGCCATGATCAGGCATCCGAGGATGGATTCGGCGTTCACGAGGCGACCTGTCCGGTGAACAGTGCCGGGATGCGTGCGTGTACGGCGTTGGTCAGGGCGATGCCGACGGTGTGAATATCGGTCGGTAGTGCTGGGCTGGGTGCGGTTGCATCGACGGCGAGGGGATGCCAGCGCGGGAGCCGATCCACAGACGCCGACAGCAAGCTTCGATGCCATCCGATGTGCCAGGACTGCTCGAACGCCCCACCGACGACGTCGCGGTGTTGGCGTATCGGCTTGTCCAAGGTGGGGGCCGACGCGACGGTGATCAACCCGAGCAGCTCCGATCCGGCCCCGATTTCTCCTCGCTGGTGTGCGAGTGCGAGATTCTGTGCGGCGGTGAGCGATTTGAAGCTGTCGCGCGCGACGATGACGACGTACGGAGAGACCCGCTCGCGGTCGTCGCCCGGTGGCCACGATCCTTCGCTGTCGGCGGTGAACGACCAGAATTGTTCGAGGGTGCTCACCCCTGCCTCGCGGGTGGCCCCGAGCAGCCACAGTGACGGTGAGATCCACTGTGCCGCTGAGCCTGTGGTGTCGATGGTCTCGGTCATGCTTGCTCTCGCTTTCGTTGCTGGTCGCACTCGGGGTCTACGGCGGCGAGCGACAGGGCCAGCGCGGCAGACGCGGCGGTGGACCATGCGGCCGTCGTGGCCGGGGCCACGCGGCGGTGATCGAACATGCCCGGTGCAGCCAGAGCACTGTCGAAGGGCACCTCGATCAATGCGCCGAGAACAGGGGTCAGTCCGGAGCGGACGGCGGTGAGATCGACGCTTCCGGCGGGGATGGTGTGGGAGATGACCACGACGGTGCGAGCGAGCACAGTCGCCCCGTGGGTGGCGCGAATGTGCTCGAGGCGTCCTCGTAGGCGGGTGAGTGGTTCGGCGCGTGCGATCGCGGTCAGGACGAGCACGGCCTGTCCTCGCAGGCTTGCCAAGCGAGGTGCGTCGAGCGCCGTGCCGACGTCGTAGATGCGCGCTGCTCCGCGTGAGGCGAAGATGCTGTCGATCAGGGTCAGGTCGCTGCGGTCCGAGGTCGGTCCGCACACCGTTGCGTTCGAGGTGGTGGCGGCGCTGCTGACGGGCAGACCGGCGGTGACCGGGTTGTCGAGGGTGTGCGCGGCGGCGCTCTCGAAGAGGTTTCCGCCGTCGGTGGTCCCGTCGGCCACCACGACCGGGAACTTCGGTGTGGTCATGGCGGTCGCGAGCCCGAGGGCGGTGGTGGTCGAGGACGCACCACCCGAGGACGATCCGACCACGATGCAGACCTGCTGTGGCGGTGGGGTTTTGCCCGGTCGGATGGGAACCACGGTGCTCACCGAACCTCCTCGACGTTGCTGATGGCGTAGTTCGCGCCGGTGCGGACGGTGGTGATCCGTGAGGCGATGGCCGATTCGGAGCCGGACGGCGTTCGTAGCGCGAGGGCGACGGCATGAACGTCCGGGTTGTCGGTGGCGGCGATCGTCACGCAGTGCTCGGTGCCGGCCGGGGTGCGGTCGATGACGGCCTGGATGCGTTCCGGTGGTGCCGGAGAGACCATGAGGGAGGCGACGGCTGCGCCGGAGCGCTCCACGTAGTAGGCGTGCTCGAAGGCTGCGATGACATCGACCGCGTTTCCGCGTCCCCCGGCAGCGTCGGTGGTCGTGGCGTCGGGGGTACTGGTGGTGGTGCAGAAGGGAGCCGGGGCGGCGCTGGTGGGCGCGATGGTGCTCGCTCTCGGTGCGGCGGTCGGCGCAGCCACCACGGTCGGGGTCTGCGGGGCCGGGGCGTCGTCCTGGCCGTTGACGATGACAACGGCACCGATCAGTGCGGCGGCCGCGACGCCGGCAGCAGCGATCCACGTCGGGGAGATCCGTCGACGCGGGCGCGCGGCCGGTGCCGGCAGCGCCGATGTCGTGTCGTCGACGGAGGGAGCCGGTGTGGGCGCGGTGCGACGTCGACGAAATCGCCGTTGTGGTTGATCCATCACGAGGCGGTCGGCCGGGACGTGTGCGGCGACCCAGTACGGAACCGGAGCGGTCTCGGGGGCGATGTCGCCGAAATCATGGTCGGCATCGGCGGCGACATAGTCGTGTTCGGTGCCGAAGTCGTAGGTGTGTGCCGGATCGGTTGTCGGGGAATCGTGGTCGCCTACTGCTGGCATCGCCGGTAGCAGCGGTGCGGGGGTCGGCGTCCGGTGCACGGCGGAGTCTGCGGCCGGCTGCCACTGCGAGTGGTCGAAGTTTTCCTGGGGGTCAGGGAACAGCATCGTGCTGTCGCGGTGATTGTCGGTCGCCATTGTTTTCTCCTGTGTCCCTGAGACGTTCGATGAGAGCGCGAGGGGTTCGGGTGGAGTGGGGAGCTTCGGGAAGGCCGGTTCCGGCCGCGTGCGGGTCGGTCGGAACGCGGCCTTCCCGAAGCAGGTCACTGGGTAGGTCAGGCAGGCACTGCCGGAGCGAGCGGGTTGGACAATCCGGCGGCCGCGAGCGCGTTGTCGATGGCAGCGAAGGCAGGTGCTGCATCTACCACCGCGGCCTGCACCGCCGGCGTCGCATCGGCCACAGCGGCATCGACGGCGTCGAGTGCTTGCTGGCCACCGGCGATCTGTGTCGTGACGAATCCGCGCGCGGTGTCGACAGGTTTGTCCGGAACAGTCCAGACCGGGGCGGCCTGCTCGATGACCGGCGCGGGTGCGGGAGCCGGTGCGATAGGTGCAGATGCAGGTGCAGGTGCAGGTGCAGGGGCGGGCTGCGGGATGTCCGGCAGTTCGATCTTCTGCGGCTCACCGAGATCGCCGGCACCGTAGGTGGTTCCGAGTGCAACTCCCGTCGCGAGACCGACTGCGCCACCGATCGCGGCCGAGGGCACACCGCCGACCAGTGCGCCGATTGCTGCACCGCCTGCGGTGCCGGCGATGCCGGTGGTGATCGGTGCGATGCCGGGGGCGATCGGGATCAGTCCGCCGGCGAGTGCGCCGCCGATACCGCCGATGGTTCCGCCGGCGAGCGAGCCGAGGACAGCACCGGGGACACCGGCCGCCACAGCGCCGGTGACCAGGCCTGCGCCGCCCGCCGCGATTTGGGCGGCACCGAGTCGCTGAGCGCGGTCGGTCGGGACACCGATCGAGCGCCAGAAGTCGGTCACCTGCGCTTCGATGACGGCCGTGGAGTTGTTGGTGCGGTCGCGGTCCTGGTCAGAGAGCCAGCTGGGCTGGTCGGCGTAGAAGTCACCGATCTTGACCGTCTTGTCCGGTGCGGCGATCGGCGCGGTGGGGTCGTCGATGGCGGTCGGGCCGTGGAGGGTGTTCACGTCCAACGGTGCGGCGGGCTCTGCCGGTGCGGCCGGTTCTGCGGGCTGTGCAGCGGTGTCGTTGGAGCTCGTGCTGTTGCCGCCGGTGGTGGCTGGGGTTTCGTCGTCGTAGTAGGCGTCCCAGGTCTGCCATTCGGTCTGGTCGTACTGCGCGGGCGGTGCCACCCAGTAGACGCGTTCGGGCTGCGGGGCGGGGGCGGTCAGTTCACCTTGGGTGGACGGTGCATCGGAGGTCAGCGGTCCTTGGGTCGAGGGTGCAGCGGTGGTGATGTCGCCCTGGGTGGCCGGGGCGTCGCCCGGTGCGGCTGCTGCGGTGCCGTAGCAGAACACGGCCATCACCGATGCTGCGGTCGTGGCCGTAGCGATGCGGGCCAGTGAACGGGTGGGGATCTTGTGAGTGCCCATGAAGGAGTAAACCTTTCGAGTAGGTGGAGCTATTGGACGGGGCTTGCGGACGGAAGCGAGGTGACGCTCCCGGGCGTGGTGGAGGGACGAGTCGAGGGCAGCACCGAGGTAGTGCCGGTCGACGTTGTGGGCGTTGCGGTGCGTGTCGTGGTGGAGCTCGACGGAGACGATGTCGTCGACGCCGTATCGCTGGAACTGTCACCGAGATCGGCGGCGGCGGCCGCGAGCCAATCGGCCACGAACTGTGTCGTCGACTCGCCCTGTGGAGTCGCCGCCGCAGTGCCGTAACCGGTATGTGCGGCAATGGTGTTGGCGTAGGACGTCAGCGCTGCGAGGTCGAACAGATCCTTGTTGGCCGTCACTTCGTTCTTGACGACGTTGAACGCCTGCTGCACGACCCGCTTCGATGTCGCAGGTGGTACGAGCTCGATCACGGCCTTGGCTGTCTTGGCTGCGATCACCGCGAACGCCGCTGCGGGATTGGATAACCCGGCAGCGGAGACCTCCGCGATGGTCTGCGGGGTGATGACCTTCTTCGCCACCGACACCACCGCATTGACCGCGACCAGACCGACTTTGGTCAGCGCCGCGATCGCTTCCTGCCCGGTCGGCGGAGTCGCCTTCGGGTCCGACGCTTCGGCGAACCGCTGCGAGAGCGACTTCTTCGGCGCTATCGACAGGTTCTCGAGGGAGTTCTTCGGGACCGAGACGTCCTCGTTGATGACGTCGACCGCGACGCCGAACGACGTCGACGCCAAGGCCATGCCGATGGACGACACGGCGCGGAACGGGTCACCGCCGACCTCTGCCTGGCCGGCGACATTGGTGACCGCTCGTGCGATCGGGGCGTTCGCGGGTGCATCGCACGCGAGGTCGCCGGTCTGGCACATCGACGCGACACGGCCGCTCAGTGATCCGTAGTTAGACACGACGTCACTGGTCGGTCCGATTCCCGACCCGGCAGGGGCGGGCGCAGAGACCGGGGGCAGGTCCGAGACGTGGCTACCGGACGAGCCGGGCGCAGGTGAGGGGTCGTCGCTGCTGCTGCCTGGGAACACCGGCGAACCGGCGGCCCTGGTCGGCGAACCGAACAGGGCGCCCACTGCCACCTTCTCGGCCGGGATTGCGCTGGTGCCGGCACCGATTGCTTCGAGAACGTTCGAGGCTGCGTGCGCACCCTGGCTGTAGCCGATGATGGCCAATCGGGTTGCCGGGCAACTGGAGACGACTTTCTCGGCGGCAGCTTCGAGGTTGGCGGCTGCCTCCTCTACCGAGACGGTGTAGGGCTGCTTGCCGCCGGGAACGGCACCGCCGAACGCGGCCGGGTACGGCACATACGCGCGGTCGAGTGAGGATCCGATGACCCGAGCTGCCTCGAGTGCAGGGCCGAGGACCGTTCCGAGCATTCCGGTGTCGGCCTTGATCGGTGCATCCGGCGAGGACTGTCCGGTTCCCTGGACGGCGAGGGTGTAGAGGGCGGGGCAGTCGGTGACCAGTTCGTCGAGCCACGGCTGCTCCGGGCTGGCTGACGCCGTCGCTGGCGTCACCAACAGGTGTGCCGCGGTGACCGACATCGTGCACGCTGCGACGGCCATTATCGCGGCGATAGATCTGAAACGAGTTCTGTCGGACAATATTTCGACTCCTGTCAAAACCGAGAGAAACTGCGGGCGGTGGCGTCGACGACGCCGGACGGGACTTCGGTGCGCTCTTCCTGACGGTGCCGGGTCGATCGAGGATCGCCCGGCCCTCGCTGGTTCCGGCGCTATCCGAGGAACGGAGGGAGGGACTACGGGAAGGGAATCCACTGTAAGAAGAACGGCACTAGGCGAGATCCTTTCTGTGAGAACGACTATGGCGGGTTCGATATCTCGGCGGGTCAGCGCGGCTCGGCACACGATTAGGGTCGGAAGCGTCGCCGTGCTGCCCTCACGCCGGTCCATCGGGTGAGATGGAGAGGCAATCTCAAAATTGAGTTGCCGGACCCCGTCTCAGGTTTCTTCAGCGGGGGTGGGGAAGCGCGTGGGCTTGAGGACGCCCGGACCTTCTCCCCACCCCCGCTGTGGAACGTGGCGGATCGCACCGGGCGTTGGCGCGAACCACCACGTCCTGAAAGCGACACTTGTTGGGCAGGTGTCGATTTCAAGCACTGGGTTCTTTAGGCGACGCGCTGGAAGTGGGTATCGTCGGCCAGCTCGGAGCGGCTCGACGGTGACGTCCACTCTGTGAGGATCTGGCCCGTCGAGTCATCGATCTCTTGGTGAGGCCGATCGCTCTCGTGCCCGGCGTCGAGTGAGCACAAGACCAGGCCGATGACTGCGACCGTGGTGAGAGAGGCGCACGGAGTCGAATCCGTGTCGCGGTGAGGGGGCGTGGAAGAGGGTCGAAACCGTAACGGTGGAGGTTTCAGCAGCGATGTCATGGGTGCTCCAGTCGTGTGGACTGCGCTGTGCACCTAGGCTGGTAAGCCTGCGGGTGCGGTGCGTTCAGGCGCAGTTGTCATTCGCAGATACGGGACCCCGGGGCGTTCGGACGCCAATCACTTGCGCACCCGGGGTTTCTCTTAAATCGCTCTTTTCTCTCCTTCTGTCAGGTGTGTTGCCACCTCCAAGTTTGTGAGAGAGGAGGGAACTGTGCGGTTGGATGCAGCGACAGGGGTGAAAGGTTCCCGCCGATCTCCCGTATCGCTCTGCGCCGTGCGAGCCTTCCTATCACGACATTTGCATCGTTTAAAGTCATGCACAGGTCAGACCTTAGTGGAGGTGCGGCATGGTGTCTAGCAATGAACGGAATGCGACAGTGAGTCGACGTGTCCTGCGGGGGTTCGACCCGGCACGGCTGACGTCCTTGCGTGAAAGCAAAGGCATGAGCCGTGCGGATCTCGCACGAAAGGCTGGACTCGGGGGTGCCACGGTCCAACAGTGGGAGACCGGCACGCGGAGCCCTCAGGTCGACACGCTGGCCCTCGTGGCGAAGACCCTGGACGTGCCCATAGGCGATCTTGTGGACGTACCTCGGGACCGACGCTTCCCCGGAGATTGGCGTGTCCTTCTCGGGCTCACACAGCCGCAGCTCGGCCAGCAGGTCGGTATCAGCACGTCGATGATTGCCCGCATCGAGCGCGGCGAGGTGAAGCTGACCGATGAGAATGCTCGCCGCCTGGCTTCGGTGCTCAACATCGAGATCGACGAACTCGTTCGCAGCTACGAGCGTGCGCGAGACCGGCCGGCTGGCGTTCAGGCGTGACGAGGCTCGCCAGTTTCTGAATGAACAAGGTCGGTGAGTCGACGTCGTGGACCGCAGCGACGGTGAGGGTGGCGCGGCGAGCGACGGCATGAGTGCAGTATGTACTGGCAATTGAAAGCAGAGCAACTTAGAAGCAAAACTTTTGCAAATCAAATCGAGGTCTAACGACATCCCTATAGTTCTGAGCTGGTTCTATGCCAGTCCGGTACATTGATCCAGAAATTGCGATTTTTTTGCTAATCGGACATAGGATGCAGGAATGCAGGAAACAGACGACCTGGCCCGTTTTGGCAAGGTGGTGGCGGCGCGGCGGGCAAGGCTTGCGTTGACCAGGTTCGAGGTCCGGGATGCTGGTGGACCGTCGGACACCACACTTGGCAACATCGAAAACGACACTCTCGGTCGGGCGCCCAGTCCGGCCGTGCTCAGGAAGCTCGACCAAGGCCTGCGGTGGAGCAAAGGGAGCGCAGCTGCTGTTCTCGCCGGTGGCGATCCTGTCCCCCTGGAGAGCCTGTCGAACAGAAACTCCAGATCAAGCAGTGCGGCCGCCGAGCCGGATGCGATTGTGCTTCCTCTGGACGAAATCAACAATCTGTTCGGGCTGCACCGGCAGCTCAATGCCGCGCACGAGAGCTGTCATGGCGCGGATCCCCCACTAGAAGACTTCGACCAGGTCGTCGGGGGATTCAACGCCTTTGTTTCCCGCGTAGCCGGACGGTATGCCACCGCGGTCTTAGAACGAAGTGGGGGCCCTGGGAGAACCCTCCCTCCGATGGCGGAGATGGCATTCGGCCCCCTCCTCGATAAACCCGCCGTCGAGTACGACCCGGTCGAGCGCGAAGAACAGCTCTACCGTCGCTGGCTGGCTGGGCGGCACGACGACATCGACGACGAGCTGTACGCCAGGTTCCAGGAGCGATGGGCGGAGCGCGAGTGAAGCAGTTGAAGTTGCGCAGGAAATGGGCAAGGGTGCTTGCTCGGGACCAAGCCTCTCGTAGTACTCCGCGGGGAGAGAACGTTCGGAAGGAACAGGCCACAATGGACAGCCAGCTACCGCTACACAATCGAATCAGCAGGCTATTCGGGGGTTTCCGACATCTGGGGACACCCGATGATCTGGACCCGCAGGTCGCGGCGCATGTGAGCAAGAACGTCGGCCGCCACGTCACTGCCGAAGAAGTGAAAGTGCTCCGCAGCCAGGCGGTCGACACCGCCGAACGAGACGTCCTCGAGGCAGTAGCCACCTTCTTCGAGTCGCCGGTTACCTATCTGGTCGGCACCACTGCTGAGCAGATGGACTACAACGCGCAGCTCGATTACTTCGACAATGTTAGGAACTCCCAGGCCACGGTATTTGCTCTACGAACTCGCGTACCGCAACTGACTCCGTCGATCGCTGAGCGTCTGAGCGAGCTGGTCCGGGACACGCACGGACGTTTCGAGAAGCAGAATCGGCACGAACCGGCCGAGGCTGGCGAATCGACATAATGAGCTCGGTCCGAGACGCTGCCGCTGCAGCGAGAACTATCGGCGACCCCGAGCTACGTGCCAGATCCTTCCTCGACACACTGCAACTGCAGTTCACGAGACCCTGGTCGATCGACCGATTCGTTGCCGAGGTGGGGTTCAAGATCGGGCGCGTCATTGTGATCCTCGATCTACCTGACGATCTGAGCGAAAGCGGCGAGGTCTCGGGCTTTTGGGTACGAACTGCCCCGGTCGATGTCATCTACGTCCGTGCGGACGTAGATCCGCTCTTTCGTGAACAATGCATCCTCCACGAAGTCGCACACATACTTCTCGGTCACGATGCCGATGTTGTTGTCACCGAAAACATTCTGGTCGAATCGTTCATGAGGATGGCTCCTGCCATTCCGAGGACAATGATCAGCGCACTTGCCGAGGAACAACGGGCGAAGGTGTGCTTCACACGAGTCCCGGATTTCCTTCAGCCCATCGAAGCAGAGGCCGAATGGCTCGGCACACTCATGCTTGCCCGCGCCGATTCCCTACGCAAGCCGTTCTACCCGGAGAACATCGACTCGAAAGACAAGGAGACCCTGCGCCGGGTGGCCACAATTTTTGGGTGGCAGATGTGAGCACGTTCTTCGAGGCAATACTGCCAATAGTGTTGCTGGTGTTCGGTCTTCAACGCCTACCGCTCTACAGGCGGCGACCTCAAACACGCCCCATGACGGTGCTACTGCTCACTCTCAGTATTGCGCAGATGTTCAGAGTTCATGCGCTGGCGGACGACAAGCTCGACCCTGTCATACACGACGTAACCGGCCTGTGGAACATATCTGTCCTGATAGCTCAGGCCTTGGCGCTTTGCGCTGCAACGCAATGGGTCGGGATGGTGGCTCACTCGACCCAACGTAGTTTCCCGCGTCGCTCTCGCTACGCAGTCACCACGGCGTTGGTCGGCGGTCTGGTCATCTCATTTCTGCTCTCCCCCGCGCCGTCGAGACCGACTTACTACCTCAGTCAGACCTTTGCTGCCGAAGGCTGGATGCTGGTCTACTGGGTCATCTTCCTCGGAAGCCTGTCGTTGTGCGTGGTAGTGCCGTTCTACCTGTTGGTCCGCATGGCTTTGATCGTGAAGAGCGGAGAATTAGCGCGCGTGCTCACCGCTGCTGCGGTGGCGTGCGGGATGATCCTGCTGTACGCAGTTCACAAGATCGTGTACCTAGTGGCGTTCGCCAGCGGCATAGAGAACTGGTACACCGCCCACACCGTTCAGATATCGCTCTTTCTCATCATGTCGCCGCTGCTCGTCGCCGGATACGTTGCGTGGGTGTACATCTGGACGACACTGCTTCCTCGCGTCCAGCGGTACCGACGCATCGTTGCGTACATGGACGAGTGGCAGGCCTTGGCGACTCGAAGCAACGCCATCCTTGCGGACACTCTGATCCCGAGCTCCAAGCGGGCTGCCTGGCGTGCCAGCAGAAATTCCGTCGCGTCCACCCGGCTCATGGTCGAGATGGTCGACGGCGAAGACGGTAAGGCGACGACCTCCGCGCGGGTGGTTAGAAGATGAACGGGATCAAGCGCTTGGAGCGCGACATGTACTCGGCGTACCCCTCTCCTATGCCCTCGAGCATTGCGGTCTCTTCCGACGGGATCCGGTGGACGTATCCGCCCGCCAGAAACGACACCATGACGGGGGCAAGCCAGTTCCCGTACGCGATGGAGAAGCCCAGCGCGCAGATCAGTGCCCCTGTGTATGAAGGGTGCCGGATCAACCGGTACGGCCCCGTCTGCACCACCAGTTGCTCTGGATGCGTGTGGACCTTGAATGTGAAGGACTCCCCGAGCTTGCGCGCCGAAGCTAGCCGGAGGGCTTGCCCGAGTGCAGCGGTGGTCAATCCCGCAAAGAAGATCGTTCGCGGGTGCCGAGTAGCGACGGTTGCCGTCGATGCCACGCTGAGCACGAGGCCCCCGCCGTACGCCAGTGCAAGGCCACGGCCAACCGCTTTACCGGACCCGTTGTCCCGATTGACAGAGCCCGCGCGCGGTTTTTGCTTGCCCATCTTGTACTCCGACAATGCAAATCCCGCGAAAGCGGTGGCCAAGACCGCAGCGGCCGGTCGACTGGTCACGAACAAGGGCAGCCTCTTGACGATCATGCGACACAGCTTCTCAGACTCAGTAGCCGCTCCGAGGCGAGCAGGGTACCGACCAACTTCAAGGACTAACGCATGACGACGGCGACACGACCGATCAAAGGCCTGGCACTGGTTGGGGTCGGTGCGTTTCTCGCCGCGTCCTCGGCAACGATGGCCTTCTACATGGCTCCCCAGCTGGTGAAGACGCCTCTCGACGTCGACTCCGCAACGGTGGCAACGGGCACCGCGACCTTGCTCGACACCGAAGCGCTCATTCAGGGCGTCTCGAAAGTCGATCGCGACGTTCCCATTCGGGTTTTGCAACAGGTCACTGTCGAAGAACCGTCCGACAGCGACAAGATCACGATGCAATCCGCTGTTCTGCTGCAACGAGACGACAGACCTGGTGAACGAGGAACGGTCAACGCAACCGTCGATAGGTTCACGGCCGACCGCAGAACTGCGATGCCGATGGACGATCCGATCGGGTCGATCCAGAAGTACAACGATCAACCCGCGGACGAAGTCACGCACGATGGGCTCTCACTCAAGTTTCCGTTCGACGTCGAAAAGAGGTCCTATCCGTACTTCGATACGACCGCGCGCCGCAGCCAGGAGATCGAGTTCGACGGCGAGACCACCATGAACGGCTTGGACGTTTATCGTTTCGTTCAGGACGTCGCGCCGCTCGACACCGGCGGCAAGCTCAGCCTCCCTGCGTCGTACTGGGGTATCGACGGGGACGAAGAGATTCTGATGCACCGGTTCTACAAGGCACGCCGTGAGCTGCTCGTCGAGCCCACGACAGGTGCAATCGTCTTCGGGAAACAAGCGGTTCACCAGTACTACGGCCGCACCGCTGACGACCCCTCGGCGGTCACCATCGTGGAAATGTCGCCGGAGCTCGACGCCGCCACTGTCGACGAGCAGGTGCAGCGGGCAGTCGAGTCCAAACGACTCATCGACTGGGCCGAGATCTACGGTCCGCTGACGGCCGGCGGTCTGGGCCTTGTATGCCTCGTTTCGGGGGCGGTAGTGATTCTCCGACATTCACGCACGTCGGACCGGCTGGCGGTGGAGTCAGTCAATTCGCAGGACCTGGCCGATGCCCACCGCTGATGACTGCCAGACAGTTAATGCAACAAAAGCTTGGCCCAGTTTCGGCGTGTCTGCAGAAGATGCCGCGACACTCGAGACAGGATTGGCGGACGCGGGGATGACGGTCCCTCGTAGAGACCGGAGGAGACCACCAGTGCCTCAAAACAGCAAGGGCAAGCGCAAAGCTCTGAGAGCTCGCGCGCCCGAGGAGATCATTCCGACAATCGAGCGCATGGCGCGAGAGGCCGGCTGCAGTTCGGTCAGTCAGTACCTCTCCGACATGCTGTGCCTGGTGGCCGAACGACCCGATCTCGTTCGAGAGCTGAACCGGGAGGTGTTGCCGCTCTCCGCATGACGTGACGCAAGGCCTCTCAGCTCGAATACGGAAGGGCGTCCGTAGAACCAGCTGGAGGAAAATACAGCGACACACGCCAGACCCGAGACACGAAAAACCCCCCGGCTCTTGTTGGGCAAGAAACGAGGGGCATTCGAGTTTGGTGAGAAGCGAGCTACCAACTCGATTCTCGGTGTTGCGCTTCCCCACGAAAGGGACTGTCTTGGTGGACAGGTCTCAGGGTACATCGCGCCCTGATGAAGATTCAAGATTTGGTGCTCGTGTCGGGTCAACGATGTCGACACCCGACAACACTTGGAGACGACTGTCTCCGTTGATGGCCGCGCGTCGGTCTATGCGGGTCTGGAGTGCCGTCAGTGGCAAGTTCGATACCTCGCGGAGTCTGACGAAGCACCTACCGTCCGTGCCGGCCGCACTGCCGATCTACGCGCGCGGCCGTACGACCCTGCTAGCGCTGGACTTCGACGCCAAACACCACACGCCGGCACAGGTCGACGCCGATGTCGAACGTGCCTTGGGATGGCTCCACGAATGCGGCGCGCGCACAATCACCGACCGCTCGACGAGCGGTGGCCGCCACATTCTGGTCCCCATGGCCACCGACATCCCTCTGCGCGTCGACGACATCAAAATGGTCATGCAGCTCCTCGGTGCCCGGTTGGTCACCCTGGACGCCACACCGATGCTCAACGCAGACTGGGGATGCATCACTCCCCCCGGCTCACCCTGCCGCGAGGGCGGCTACCGACTCCTCGATGGCACCCTCGACGACGCAATAGACGCCTTCACCGTCCGCTCCGACCGCGGTGTCATCGCGCGCCTGATCGCCCTGCTGGGTGGCGCAACCACTCCCCGATACCGAACCCCTGTGGCCGCAGTCGCAGCCTCCCTCACCCAGGACGAACGCCTCGTCGGCATCGGACGCGATCGACGCCTGGACCCACGCTTCCACCGCACCACACCTGTCCCCCAAGCCGTCGAGACGTACGCGGCCACCGGCAAGTTCACCAAGGCCCACAAAGCACTCTGGACATCCCCGTCAGAAGCACGCCAGTCCGTCATCAGCCACGCAGTCCTGCGCGGTGCCAGCACTGCGGACATCGAGAAGGCAATCGCCACCACCGAGTGGGCCGGTCTGCGCCACGCCTACATCGACAAGTACGGGACTCATTCAGCCGCAGCCTTACAACGGGACGTGGAGAAGGCCCTGACCTGGGCCGCCACGATCGTCCGACCATTCCACCAACTCACGCACAAGAACAAATACACAGGGGGGGATGGTTCTTTCCTGAAAGATCGAGTTCGTCAGCAATGGCTTGCTCACGCGAAGCTGTGGATCGACTCAGAATTCCTCGGTACTCGCCAACGCCCCGTTCTCCTAGCAGTGGTGCAGGCCCTCGCTTACACATCCGCCTTGGCCGGGGAATTGGTGGAGGGAGTCCCAGTGGTCGCCGTTGGTGGCCGAAGCCTCTCGCATGCAGCGGGTCTGATGTCGGAATCGACTGTGTGGAGTGGGCTGAGACTGCTTCGAGAGACACCAGGCTCTCCGCTGCTGTTGATCTCGCGCGGGGCAGGTCGAGAGGCCGACCGCTACGCCCTGACCACTCCAGCCACGATCCAGAATCCAGGAGCAGCGCACATCGAGCGAGCGCGGGTCGAGCCCGTGCATCCGGCATGGAGCGTGCTTGGTTTACGTGGGCGTCCGATGTACGAGCTTCTCAAGGCTGGCCTGGCCACCAACGTCGAGGACATCTTTGCCGCCGCAAAGCTCCGGCCATCCAACGGATACGCGATTCTCGCGGACCTAGCAACCGCTGGGCTCATCGAGCGAAACAATGCAACCTTGACCCTGGGACGCCGCACGCTGGACGACGTAGCGGCCGCTCATGGCGTTGAAATGGTCGTAGCCGACCGCGTTGTTCGGCACCGAGCCGAACGGCTCTTGTGGCAGGTGTGGCTCGAGAACCGGTTCTCCGCTCCACCCCGTGACTCCGCTACGCGCGACCAGACGATTTTCCCGCCTGCCGAGGCCGCTCCCCTGCCTCGCGACGCAGATTCGGAGGCTCTGTGGGGAGTAATCATGAAGGCGGGTCCACCGCCAAGAGATCCGGTGTTAGAGGCGGTCGAGATACTCGGTGACCTCCTCGGGGCGGTCATTGTGGACACGTCATAGCCCGCTTCGGGAACGCGTCTTGAGGTCGGTCGCCGGCCCGCTTATCTGTCAGCTGTGCTGCGTACCACCCTTCGGCTCTCCGCATCCGAGGACGGTCCGACGCTAGCGTGGTGCGGCGATGCTTGAGCAAACCTATAGAGAGGCGGGGTATGACCGACTGGGTTGTAGCGGCGGAAGAATTACGCGCCGAGCTGTTGGCCCCGGACGCGAATGATGTCGACTGCTCGGGGGTGATACCGGCCTCGCATTTCGACGCGCTGCGCAGCAGAGGGTTCTACGGACTTGCGTTTAAGTCGCAGGATCCGATCCGGACACTTGCGGACACCGGCGAAGTGCTGGTCAGCGGCTGCCTCGCCACAGCATTCGTATGGGCGCAACACCACGGCACGCTGCTACGCCTGGCCACGTCGAGCAACGAGGGCCTGAAAGCTAAGTATCTGACGGCACTGCAGACGGGCGACATGCGCGCAGGTGTTTCCGGCAGTGGCTATGCCAGTCCACGGAAGCCGCTGGTCAAAGCAGTTCGAGTAGCTGACGGCTACTCGATTACAGGGACCTCGCCCTTCGTAACGGGATGGAACGGTCTCACCGAGGTCATCGGTGTGACCGCGTACGACGAGGCAGCGGGACAGCAAGTTACGTTCCTTGCCCACGCCGAGGACGTTTCAGGCTTGGTAAGCGATCGCCTAGAACTGACGGCCGCGCACGCCTCACATACGGTCAGACTCACCTTCGACAAGCTTCATGTACCCGACGACATGGTCATGAGTGTGTCATCGGCGTCAAAGAAAGACGGTTCGGAACTGAGTGACATGGATCGGGCTGTGACCCGCTTGAACGGCTCCCTCGCTCTCGGAACGGCGAAGGCATCCCTCTTGGAGTTGGCTGCGATGGGCCGGTCCAACGACATCCTCGATGCGAGACACAACGAGATCAGAGCCACGCTCACTCACGCGATCACCGAGCGGCAGATTGACATCTTCGGAGTGCGCGCTGCCGCAAGCCGATTCAGTGTGGACGTTGCGAACCATTTGGCGAGCGAGGCTGGAAGTGGAGCGATATTGCGAGGCGCGACACCTGAACGGCTTCTCCGTGAAGCTGCTTTCAGTCTTGTATGTACAACGACGCCGGAGATGAAGGCGCATTTGCTACGTGAGGCGGCACATCGGTACGAGCTCTCGGTTGCGTAAGACGGAGGCCGCAAACCCGCGTGCTGACTGTTGCCTCAACTGATCAACTGGATCTCGGACGCGCAACGGGGGCTGCCCCAGTCCCCCGGTTGGGGCAGTCGTGCCCGTCTGTGGAAGACGTTTCGACCTCCCCTAGTGGCTATGGCCGCCTATATGGGCGATCGGAATGGCGCGCCGCCGCCCTGGTGAGCGGTGGTGAACGCCGGAGTTGTAGGCCGTTGCGGGCCGTTGCGGGCCGTTGCGCTCAGACGCAATTAGCCTGTACGCCCATAGGGGCACTTATATAACATTATATGTCCTTACAGTACCTAGCCTAGATAGGCTAGGTACTGTAAGCTAATGGTACTGAATACCATCTAACCTCTGCTTAGCTATTCTTTAATAGCCAAAGCGTATATACGCTGCACTTACTTACTATTCGCTAAGCACTACTGGTTTCACTTCGGTCCACATGTCCCTGTAAGTGCCCCCACCTGCTTTGCTCCTCGGCTCTCCCTCTGACACGGGGGAGGGGAGGGAGTGGTCGCATCAACGAACGAGAGGGAGAAGAAACACCGCTATGACAATTACTGCGATCGCGAACCTGAAGGGTGGCGTCGGCAAGACCACCATCGTGAACGGCCTAGCCCATGCAGCGGCCAGCGTGCAGGAAACCTGCTTGGTCGTTGACGCTGACTCTCAGGGGAATTCGACCAAGCATCTCACCAGTCACACTGTCGAAGATCCGCCTGAAGCGAGTCTCGCGGATGTGCTCGACCGAGATGTCGACTGTTCGACCGAGCAAGCCATCATTCAGGCGCGTCGTCCAGGCATAGATGTTCTGCCGAGCGGGTTCAGTGACCTTCAAGCAGTCATGGACACGCTGGTGGGGAAGACCGGCGGCGAGATGGCCGTCGACAGGGCGCTGAAAACGGTTGCAAACAAGTACGAGCACATCCTCATCGACTGCCGTCCCGCGATCGACCTTGTGTCCCGTGGAGCGCTGTTCGCCGCCGATAACGTTCTGATCGTCGTGAACCCCGAATCGGACGCAATCGACGGGTTCGACGCTATTCGCCAGTCGATCGAGGACCTTGAGCAGTACATGGGCAAGGTACTGCCTATTGCAGGCGTAGTCGTCAACAAGATCGACGGTCGCCGTGCCGATCATGCGAAGACGCTGGAGTACCTCAAGGAGTACGTGCAAGAGGCTGATATCCGAATCGTGGGGGAGCCGATACCGATGCTGACCGACATAAGCAAACTCACCAACGTGGGAATGGGCCTCGACGAACACCCCCGGCCCACAGGACGGATCCGCAACCTTCACGAAAACTTCGTAAAGATTCTCAACGCAACAGGAGAGAAGGCATAGTGAGTAAAGAGATTCCGGCACCGCAGCTACCCGCGGCGCGCGCACCTCGGCGCAACACGTTCGCGCAGGCGGCGGCACCGGCGCAACGCGAAGCTGAGGCCGCGACACCGCCGCTAGCGTCACCGTCTCGGCCGCCGTCTCAGCCGGCGAACACGCCAGAAGTTGAGGTTGGCGCGAAGGAGAGATCCAAGCGGATGGAAGGAACGAAGGACATTCTGCTCTCGATGCCCTCGTCTCAGAAAGAACGGATGGAGGCCACCATCGCCCACACGCAGGCATTCACCGGTGTGAAGCATCAGCAGGTCTTCATCAGGACTGCAGTCGAGCGGTTGTGTGAACAGCTGGAACGGCAGTACAACAACGGCCAGCGATACACGTTGCCGCCGACCGCACCCTCCCTATAGCCCCTATGGGCGCTATGGGGGGTATGGGCGAGTCATTCCGCACTGCCCACATCCCGGCAGCGTCTTAGGCGTCGCGTTCGTATCAAAGCCCACGCCGAACCCCGAAAGGCCCCGACAGTGCGCTCACACCACCGGGGCCGGTCGATCACAGATTGGACCTGCGATCAATGAACAACGCTAGTACCTCTATCGAACCGGCCGAAGACCACGTCGACCACACCAGCGTCGAACACACCAGCACGGTATTCATCCACCCTCGAGTTCTGATCGGCGCACTGGCCACTGCCATTGTGCTGACAGTCGGCATCGCCGCCGCGTCATTCTGGCTCTCCTTCGGAGCACTCCGGGATCTCGCCACAATGGCCGGCACCGAGCCTGGCCGAGCCTGGGTGATACCCGTAGTCCTCGACGGCGCAATTGTGGCCACCACCGTCACCGCAATTGCACTGTCACACCACACGGACCCACGGACGGTACGCGGACGGCGATTCGTCCTCTGCGTTCTTGCAGTCGCAGCCGGCGCATCCATAGCCGGAAACGCGTACCACGCAACGCTGACCTCGACCGTCATGCCGGCTTTCGTCGCCGCGGGCATCGCGACCATCGCCCCGGTCTTCCTGCTCGCCATGACCGAAGTCCTCGCTGTCATCCTCCGAGCTCCACGCGCCAGTCGCGCCGCAGCAACGCCTTTGTCGCAGAACGTGATCGAGTGCGTGCCGAGTCCAGACAGCCCGGGGGAGGTGCAGAGCGCGCCTAAAAGCGACAACAGCGCGCAGCAGCTCAGTGATCTACTCGACGCACATGGAGCACTCAACGACGACGTCTGGGAAACGGTCTACCTCTATCACAAGCATCCCGAGGTGCAAGGCAACTTCTCGGCTGTCTCCCGGATGCTCGAGGTAACCACCTCCACAGTCACACGTCGGTACGACAAGCTCGTCCAACTCCTGATGGAGGTCGCTGCGACGAAAGTGCCGAACCGTGCTCTCGCACCCCGCGACGACTCGCAGGACGAACTCGGACCAGTTGAGCCGGCGGCCGGAGTCGCGGTGACTCATGAGGCGCGCGTTGGGGGATACGCGGAGGCAACACGATGAGATCTCTTGAAGTTGATAGAGGGGTGACAGAAACGATCGTTTCTGTCACCGGTCCTGTACGTAGATCCGGTGTCAGTTTCAGAAGACGGCTGCACTCTTTGCAGGCGTTTCGAGGGTGAGTGCACGTGTCTTCTGACATTCTGATGTCAGAAGTGCGGTGCACGGTCGCGTTCGGCTCTCGGTGATAGGGGAGGCTTGTGATGGACCCCGACAAGCTCGCCATCGTGGAGACCGGTGTGCTGACAGCGTCGGGGGAGCGGTGGTCCCAGGCCGAGGCCCGTTTCGGTGTCCTGGCTCCCTTGCTGGAGATGCATCCGGTGCGTTCGGAAGCGGTCGACGCTGCAGCGCAGCGCTTGGGACTATCCAGGCGGCGGGTCTACACGTTGATCGGCAGGCTCAGGAACGGGACGGGGACAGTCACCGATCTTCTGACGAAGGTCTCGTCGGGTGGGCGTGGCCGCAGCCGAGTAGCGGCTGAGGTTGAGGAATTGATCGGCGACCATCTCACCCGATATTTTCTTCATCGCCAGAAGTTGAGTGTCGCTGCGCTGCATCGACGTATCGCGCTGGCGTGTCACCGCGCGGGTCTGCCAGTGCCGGCCAGAAACACCGTCACCGCACGAATCGCCGCCCTCCATCCGGCATCGGTGGCCAGGTCCCGCGGAGGACCCGATGCCGCCCGCCCGCGTCAGTCCGCCGGCGACAGTCCACCGACAGTTGCGGGGATTCTCGATCAGGTCCAGATCGACCACACCGTCGTCGATGTGATGATCGTCGACGAGTACGAGCGGCAACCGATCGGTCGCCCCTACCTGACGATCGCCATTGATGTCTTCAGCCGTTCCGTACTCGGGTTCGTCGTCACTTTGGAGCCGCCGTCGTCGATATCGGTCGGGTTGTGCCTGGGCCGCGTGTGCTGCGAGAAGCAGACATGGCTGGAGGCATGCGAGCTCGCTGAGCAGGTGCAGTGGCCGATGGCAGGGAAGCCGAAGCAGTTGTATCTCGACAACGCCTCCGAGTTCAAAAGCGAAGCGCTGCGCCGCGGATGCGCCCAGCACGCCATCACCCTCGAATACCGTCCTCCGGGCCGACCGCACTACGGCGGGATCGTCGAACGCATCATCGGGACGGCGATGACGGCGGTGCACGAGCTGCCTGGGACCACCTTCTCGAACCCAGCGGACCGAGGAAGCTACGACTCGGACAAGCATGCGGCGTTGACATTGCGTGAGTTGGAACGCTGGCTGGTCCTGGCCATAGCCTCGTATCACGCGAGTGTTCACGCAGGGATCGGGAACACTCCGGCCGCGGTGTGGGCCGGCGGGGTCGCCGCAGTTGGTCATGCCCCTCGTGTGGTGCTCGGCGAAACCGCGTTCCTGGTGGACTTTCTTCCCGTCATCCGGCGACGTCTGACGCGTACGGGCTTCGTTCTCGATCACGTGCACTACTTCTCGAACGCGCTCAAACCGTGGGTTGCGCGGCGAGAGGATCTGGGGCGGTTCGTGATACGACGTGACCCACGCGATTTGAGCAGAATCTGGGTCCTCGAACCAGACGGTGCCGGCTATGTCGAGGTGCCGTACCGGACGATGTCACATCCCGCGGTGACACTGTGGGAGCACAGAGCTGCTATCACCCGTCTCCGCGAACAAGGTCGGTCGAACGTCGATGAGGGCGCACTGTTTTCGATGATCGAGCAGATGCGCGAGGTCACCGACCGCTCGCAGAAAGCCACCCGCAAAGCCCGGCGCAACCGTGCCCGCCGCATGCATCTCACCGGCGCCGCGTCTGCGCCGATCCCGGCGATCTACCCGCCGGTGGAGCCTCGAGCGGACGGCGGCACCGCAACGCCGGTCTTCAGCGATATCGAGGAATGGTGAGCCGATGACCGCATCGACAGGAAGCAGCGACGAAGCCACCGAGTCGTCCGGTGAGGATTTGGGGCACCTGCGGGAGTCGGTTCGTCCGCTCGCCGCACTCGACGACGCGGACAGGATCCGGTTGATCCGGTCGGAGAGGTGGATTGGGTATCCGCAGGCCCGTACGGTCATCGACCATCTGGAGACGTTGTTGTCGTGGCCGGACCGACAGCGTATGCCGAACCTACTGTTGCTCGGTCCGACGAACAACGGCAAGTCGATGATCATCGAAAAGTTCCGGCGCACTCATCCGCCGATCAGCTTGTCCGATCGCGAGCAGATACCGGTGTTGTGCATGCAGATGCCCCCGGACCCGTCACCCGGCCGGTTCTACCTCGCACTGCTCACAGCGTTGGGAACACCGACCAGGCCCCGCAATCGGGTCCACGAACTCGAACAGCAAGCATTGATGCTGCTCCGCGTCACCGGCGTACGGATGTTGATCATCGACGAGCTCCACAATGTTCTCGCCGGCCGCGACAACGTGCGCCGCGAATTCTTGAACGTGCTGCGGTTTTTGGGCAACGAACTACGCATTCCTCTTGTCGCTGTCGGCACCCGTGATGCTTACCTCGCCATCCGGACCGATCCCCAGTTGGAGAATCGATTCCATCCCATGACTTTGCCGGTCTGGACCAACACTGCCGACACCAGATCACTGCTGGCCAGCTTCAGCACGAGCTTCCCCCTCCGCAAACCCTCGCACGTGACATCACTGGAGATGACCGACTACCTCCTTACTCGCTCCGAGGGCACCATCGGTGAACTGGCAACGTTGCTCACTGCCGCAGCAGTGACCGCCGTCGACAGCGGAGAGGAAGCGATGACCTCATCGGTGCTCACGCGCACTCCGTACCTCGGCCCCACGGAGCGACGCCGCCAGTTCGAACGCCACCTCGCGTGAACGCGCGGCTCGCACCGATGCCCGGTGATGCGTACGTTCGCCCGTGGCCGCTGCACCCGCAGCCACTGCCAGGTGAGGTCCTCTCGTCATGGTTGGCCCGGATATGCGAGCTGTATCCGCACATCAGGCCCTCTGACCTTCTTGCAGAACTCGAAATCGATTGTGCTGTCGAAGATCTCGACCGCTACACACCGGAGCCGATACTTGCCGAGCTGGCCGGTCGCGGTGCAGTCCCGGTAGAGAGGGTGCGGATGATGACGTTGGCGGGGTGGACACCGTGGCTGCTCGACAGCACCGACCCCGCCGGCTGCGACTTCGACACCTACGTCCACCAGTTCTCGATCCTGCTACCGGCCGACCTCGCGAGGGAGGATCGACGACGTCGCACACCCACGAGCGAGGCATGGTTGCCGTGGGCGAGCACTCCGCGTAGTCGGGCATGCCCGGCATGTGTCGACAGCCTCGAATCCACTGCTGGTATCAACATGGCTCTGCTGCAGCAATATCCGGTGCTGAGCAGCTGCCTCGACCACCGTTGTCGACTCGAACCCTGCTCTGTTTTCCCTGGTCATGCGATCTTCTGGGATCAGGTCCGGTTCGGTTCGGACGAACGGGTCTCGCCCGTTCCGGTTCCCTCGGCGGTCACGGACCTCGATCGGCGCAGCACCGAGGCCCTGACGACGGGATGGGTGGAACTCGGCCCAGGCCGGGTACATGCCGCAGTGTGGTTCCGGCTTCTGCGCACCGTCGTCGACGAAGTGTCCTCGCCACTGGTTCGCACCGGACGGTGGGCGACGAGGCTCGTTGCGATCTGGAAGGCCGCCGGTCGTTCTCGCCCGTTGCGGACCGCGTGGGTTCCGTTCGAGGACCTGCACTGGGACGAGCAGGCGAAAGTCCTCAAGGCCGCGGCGATCGCCATTGCGTTGGTCGAGAGCGGTGAGATCGATGCCGGCGGTGCGCACGCATCTCTGCTGAGCCCACGACCCTATGAGCCGGTCGATCCCGGGACAGCTCCGACGCGCTCGTCTTATCCCGCACCCGAGCGCGACCTGTGGGCTGACGCGCACGCTGCGGCCGAGGCCGCCATCGCGGCGGCGCGTGTCGATCCCGCATCCGCCAGTTCGTTGTACAACTTCCTGCGCATGGGGTGCCGCACCGCGGCGGAGCTGGATGAGACGGTGCAACTGTTCCTTGACCACGGGATCCCGCTGCACCATCCGCCGACATAGCTCTCGCCCGATGGAGCGGGGTCGTCCGCGATGTGAAGTGACACCGAAGTTGTCCAATCGGACCAGGTAGTTGTCCACCGCGTTGCTGGGGGAATGCCTGGTCGGGTGCCAAATAACCTGTCCAATGATCGAAAATCTTCGGTCTCTGCGCGTGTTGTCAGTGAAGTTGTCCAACGTGAAGACCAGCCGGAGCCCGTCCTCGTGTTGGCGATGAGGGGGTCTGGACCTGCGGCGATGACAAGGAAGCTAGCGCGGCCGTGGGGAGCTTTCATGCGGGCGGTCTTCAGGAGTGGACATGCCCTGGTCACGATTGGACAGAAAGGCTGTCAATTGGACAACCAGCGTGTCACTTCACACGCGACGCACACGCGGCGATAGCAGAGGAGCCCGTTTTCGCGCCGGGGTCATAGTCACCAACGTTATTTGTGCGGTGACCGACGAGAATTTTCCTTCCCGCACCGTCTCCGCGGAAACGCCTGCTCAGCGTGCTTTCGGCCTGAGAAGTCTGTCGGGAGGGCCCGCTACAGTCCAGCCATGACAGATCGCCAGCTCGTAGACGGCCCGACCACGATCCCGGCTGTCGTGCCGGGTGCCGCGGCGGTGTTTCCAGACCTACCGCCCGAGGTTGCTGCTCGGATCGAGCGTTCCATGGCCGCGTCCCGCTCGACCGGTACCCGCCGGGCCTACACC
>NZ_JASHKT010000015.1:0-88940 GCF_030056855.1 Rhodococcus sp. IEGM 1354 | reverse complement strand
TCCCCAGTCGTTGGAACTGAATTACTCAGTCCAACTTCTGGGGAGCGGTGCACATACGTCTGACCGGTGTAAGGGTCCATTGACGCGAACCGGAGCACCCCTCCCCGAACAGCAAGAAGCCCCCGTGACGTGTCACGGGGGCTTCTCTGGCGGAGGATAGGGGATTTGAACCCCTGAGGGCGTTAACCCAACCCGCGTTCCAGGCGAGCGCCATAGGCCACTAGGCGAATCCTCCGTGGGGGAGCTTACCCGGTTACCCCCACCATCTCCCAAATCGGGAGGCGCGAAGGGTGGTGATGCGTTGCCCGACGGGAGGCGGCTACACTTCCTAACGGATCCCGCGCGGCGCGCATCCTGTGAACTCCCCCAGGGCCGGAAGGCAGCAAGGGTCAATGGGCTCTGCCGGGTGCGCGGGGTCCCCTTTATTTCAGTGACATCGACACTGTCCGGGGAACCCGTCACCGAGAGGCCGCTCCGCATGCCAGCGCAAACCCAGTTGGGTCTGATGAACCATGAGGAGCTCGCCTCCGAGCACGAGCGGCAGAGCGCGAAGTACACGCAGCTCAAAGCCGAGGATCTGAAGCTGGATCTCACCCGCGGTAAGCCGTCTCCCGAGCAGCTCGATCTCGCTGCCGAGCTGCTGACGCTCCCCGGCGCGGACTACAAGGACGGCAACGGCACCGATTGCCGCAACTACGGTGGCCTTGCGGGTCTGCCGGAATTGCGTGCCATCTTCGGTGAACTGCTCGGCATCCCGGTGAAGAACCTGGTGGCCGGTAACAACGCCAGCCTCGAGATCATGCAGGACCTGGTGGTGTGGGCTCTGCTGCACGGGCTGTCGGATTCGCCGCGCCCGTGGTCTGCGGAGCCGAACGTTCGCTTCCTGTGCCCTGCCCCCGGCTACGACCGGCATTTCGCCATCACCGAGAGCTTCGGCATCGAGATGATTCCGGTTCCGATGGGTCCCGACGGACCCGATGTGCACGAGATCGCCAACCTGGTGGCGTCGGATCCGCAGATCAAGGGCATGTGGGTCGTGCCGAACTACGCCAATCCCACCGGCGCCGTCTACTCCGAAGAGGTCGTTCGCGCGCTGGCCACGATGCCCGCAGCCGCACCCGATTTCCGTCTGTTCTGGGACAACGCGTACGCGGTGCATCCGCTGACCGACGAGTTCGCGCCGTCCTACGACGTCATCGGCATGGCGGCCGAGGCAGGTTTCCCCAATCGTGCGTTCGTGTTCGCGTCGACCTCGAAGGTCACGTTCGCCGGTGCCGGAGTCAGCTTCTTCGGCAGTTCCGAGGAGAACCTCGCCTGGTATCAGAAGCACCTCGGCAAGAAGAGCATCGGACCGGACAAGCTCAACCAGCTACGTCACCTGCGTTTCTTCGGTGACGCCGAGGGGGTGCGGGCTCACATGGCCAAGCATCGCGAGATTCTGAAGCCCAAGTTCGCGCTGGTGCAGCAGATTCTCGAGGACCGGCTCGGTGCGTCGAAGATCGCGTCGTGGACCGAGCCCAAGGGCGGCTACTTCATCAGTCTCGACGTGCTCGAGGGCACGGCCGCGCGTTCGATCGCGCTGGCCAAGGATGCCGGAATCGCTCTGACGGCCGCCGGCTCGGCTTTTCCGTACGGAAAAGATCCGGAAGACAAGAACATTCGCCTCGCCCCGAGCTTCCCGTCGCTCGGTGAGCTGGAGAAGTCGATGGACGGCGTCGCGACCTGCGTTCTGCTGGCCGCGACGGAGAAGCTGCTCGAAGGCTGAACGCATGTGAGTGGAAACTCGTAGCAGGGTACGCGTTTCCACTCACATGCGGCGAAGCCGCTCTCAGTGCCCGACGACGACCGCACCCTCGGGAGCGGAGGGCAGCGGCCCCTTCTTCAGGAGCGTGGCCGAGAGCACCGCGCCCAGTAGGAAGATGCCAGACGCCCACCAGAAGGTGGTCGTGTAGCTGGCGATTTCGGCGTTGGCCTGCAGCAGAGCCGCATCGGTTGCCGTCGCCATGTTGGAGCTGACGTAGCTGGTGGCGGCGTTGGCTGCCACGGTGCTCAGCAGTGCGGTGCCGATCGAGCCGCCCACCTGCTGCATGGTGTTCACCGTTGCCGACGCGACGCCGGAGTCGTCCGGAGCGACGCCCGAGATTGCGCCCTGCATGGCCGGTGCCATGGTGGCACCGAGTCCGAGACCCATGATGATCAGGCCGGGCAGGATGTGCGTGACGTAGCTGCTGTCCAGATCGATCTGGGTGAGCAGTCCCATGCCGATCGACGCGACGACCAGGCCGGTCGTCATGAGGATGCGTGGTCCGAACCGGGGGAGGATCAGTGCCGTCGACAGTGTCGCGGTGAGGATCAGCGACGCGATCATCGGCATGAACGCGAACCCGGTGGTGATCGGGGTGTACTTCAGCGTGCTCTGCAGGTAGTAGGTCAGGAACAGGAACACCGCGAACATGCCTGCGCCGGTGACGAACACCGCGAGGAAGGATCCGGCCCGGGTGCGATCCAGAACGATGCGCAGCGGCAGCAGAGGGTGCTCGACGCGATTCTGGATGGTCACGAACACGGCGAGAAGAACGACACCTGCTGCAAGGAAGCCGAGGGTGACGGGATTGCTCCAGCCGTCGGACTCGGCGTGGGCGAAGCCGTAGACGATCGAGAATAACGCAGCGGAGACGGCGATCGTGCCGGGGATGTCGAGCTTGGGTCGGACGCCGACCTTGTGCTTGGCCAGGAACAGGAAGGCTCCGACGAAAGCGAGCGCAGCGAAGATCAGGTTGACGTACAGGCTCCAGCGCCAGTTGGCCCATTCGGTGAGCATGCCGCCGAGCAGCAGGCCGAGTGCGCCGCCGCCGCCGGCGATGGCACCGAAGATGCCGAAGGCCTTGGCGCGTTCCTTGGTGTCGGTGAAGGTGGTGGCCAGCAGAGACAGAGCTGCGGGCGCGAGGAGTGCGCCGAAGACGCCCTGACCGGCGCGGGCTGCGACGAGCATGCCGAAGTTGACGGCCGCTCCGCCCACTGCCGACATCAGCGCGAAGCCGACGAGGCCGATGAGGAAGGTGTTACGTCGACCGAAGAGGTCGCTCAGGCGTCCGCCGAGGAGCAACAGGCTGCCGAACGCGAGTGCATAGGCGGTGACGACCCAGGAGCGGTCGGCGTTGTCGAAGCCCAGATCGAGCTGGGCGGCGGGGAGTGCAATGTTCACGATGGTCGCGTCGAGCACGACCATGAGCTGGGCCAGTCCGAGTGTGGCGAGAATCAACCAGCGATTCCGGTGCGCACGCTCGTCCGCCGGCGTCGTGGTCGACGTTGCGCCGTCCACGTTCTCCGATGAAAGGGTGGTCATGGTGTCCTCGGTTCGACTATGCGGAGGTGTATCCTCCGGTTGTAGGGCCAAGGTAGCAGCTAAGTGGAGGAATGTCCTCCGCTTATCGGGTGAAACGGACATCGAATGAGTGTGAGAGCGGACACAGGGGCATCGAAGCCCCTACGGGCAGATGCCGAACGCAACCGACGCCGCATCGTGGACGCAGCTCGCGAGCTGTTCGCTTCCCGCGGTATCGACATCACGCTCGACGACGTCGCCGCACACGCCAAGGTGGGCGTCGGCACCGTCTACCGGCGCTTTTCCTGCAAAGAAGAATTGATCGACGGCGTCTTCGAGCAGCGCCTCGAGGGCATGCTCGCCAGTGCCGAACGCGCCCTCGACAGCGACGATCCCTGGCAAGGGCTAGTAAGTTTTCTCTCCGACGTGTGCGAGCAGATGGCGTCCGATCGCGGCCTCGGCGACGTCGTACTCGGATCTGACCAAGGGTGCCGCGGCATCGCGCAGGTGCGACGACGGATCGACCCATTCTTCGCGAGAATCGTCGATCGTGCCATCGAATCCGGTCAGCTACGTCCCGATGTTGCCGTCACCGACTTCTATCCGGTGCTGGGCATGATCGGCTCGACGGTCGACTTCTCGAGCACGGTCGATCCCGCCAACTGGCGTCGGTACTTCGCCGTGTTGCTCGACGGCCTACGTGGTGACTCGGTGCCTCGGTCCGCGCTTCCCGGACGTCCCTTCACCGACGACGAAGTGGACACGGCGAAGGCTGCCATGCATCGCCGCCGCCGCTGACGGCCAGGAATCCAAATCGACCCTATGCCTTGTGTGACGCATCACGTAAGGTGCGTCACGATAAGTGCTACACGGGGTAGCGCTCACTTGGTGACAAGTGATCGACGTTGGGGGTTTCCAGGGTGCGGTACAAGCGCGTGTTCGGTTCGGCTGTCGCAGTAGCGGCAGTGTTCATGGGGGTGACGGCACCGACCGTGTCGGCAGCGCCGTCGACGGGTTCGACCGTCGAATCCGACTTCTACATTCCGCCGAGCCCGCTGCCCGCCGGCGCGCCGGGCGACGTGATTCGTTCCGAGCCCTCGCATCTCGCGCTGTCGGTTCCGGGAATCGGCGGCCCGCTGCCGGGTGCCGCTACCCGAATCATGTACCGCAGCACCGATTCCAACGACGACGCCAATGCTGTCACGGGTACCTACATCGACCCGGCCGCGCCGTGGACCGGTCCGGGGCCGCGTCCGCTCGTGGTGTTGGCACCGGGAACGCAGGGGCAGGGCGATCAGTGCGCGCCGTCGAAGATGCTCAACAACGTCATCACCTACACCCCGCCACTCGGATTCATGGTCGAGTACGAGGTACTGTCCGCGTATTCGCTTCTCTCCCAGGGCTATGGCGTCGTCATCACCGATTACGAAGGTCTCGGTACGCCGGGCGCGCACACCTACGTCAACCGCGCGTCCGAGGCCCACGCCGTGCTCGACGCAGCCCGCGCAGCTCAGCAGCTGCAGGGCACCAAGATCTCCGGCGACGGCCCGGTTGCGGCCTACGGCTACTCGCAGGGCGGCGGAGCGGCAGCTGCTGCGGCCGAGATCGCAGGTGAATACGCCCCGGAACTCGATCTGGTCGGCACCTACGCCGGCGCACCTCCGGCAGATCTGAAGGCAACCCTCGAGCAGGTCGACGGCACCATCCTCACCGGCGTGATCGGCTACACCCTCAACGGCCTGCTCAATTCCGACCCCGGTCTGCAGCCGATCGTCGACGAGAACATCAACGACGCAGGCAAGGCCATGCTCAACCTGGTCGCGAATCAGTGTGTCGGAGAGACGATTCTGAACGTCGGGCTGCACCGCACCACCGAGTACACCAAGACCGGCGAGCCGCTGTCGGTGGTGCTGGACAGGTTGCCCGTCGCTCAGGAAATCCTGGCAAAAAACAAGATCGGTGAGCGTACGCCGAACGCACCGGTGCTGATTCAGTCCGGTACTTCCGACGACATCGTGCCTCACGGTCAGGCCGTCGAACTCGCCGGCGACTGGTGCGGCAAGGGTGCAACAGTGCAGCTCAGTTCCGCGCAGGTCCCGGCCATCGTGCCGGGTTCCGGTGCCGGGCATCTCATCCCGGACATCCTCGGTCTCGGCGAAGCTCAGAGCTGGATCAAGGATCGTTTCTACGGAGTGCCCGCCCCGTCGAACTGCTGATCGGCAATCGAGAATCGAACGGCCCGCGCTCACCGAGTGCGGGCCGTTCGGCGTTTCCTCCCAGGGCGGCCATCGATTCTCGTCGGCGGGCATGACCGACGTCACAGCCTGGGGTTCTCCAATGAGCCCACAGCGGCGTCGGGGTGTAGAAGGATGCGCAGCAGGGTACTGCCCTGCAATGCCCTGAGTTCGGGCTGTCGAGCGGTTGGGGTGAGTGAACATGCGGGACAGTTACACGGAGGCGCTCGACACGTTGGCGTCGGAGCTGTCCGAAATGTCGAGAATCGCGGAGCGAGCCATGGCTGATGCCACGCGCGCGCTACTGACCGCCGACATCCTGCTCGCCGAGCAGACGATCGAATACCGCGAAGAGATCGACACTCTCGCAGTCGAATGGGAACACGAGGCCTTCGCTTTTCTCGCTCGGCAGTCACCGGTTGCCCACGATCTGCGCCGTGTCGTATCCGGGATCAACATCGTGGCCGACCTCCAGCGCATGGGTGGGCTCGCGGTGCACATCGCCGAGCTGGCTCGCCGCCGCCATCCCGCACACGTGCTGCCGCCCGAGGTCGAGGGCGTGTTCACCGAGATGGGTCGGGTAGCCATCGCGCAAGCGGAGACGACCCAACGGGTGCTCGAGACGAGGGATGCCGAACTCGCCGCGAGTCTGCGAACGCAGGACGAGGAGATGGACGCACTGCACCGCAGCCTGTTCATGTTGACCTCCGCGCCCGACTGGCCGCACGGTGTACCGGCCGCCGTCGACATCACGTTGCTCGGCCGCTTCTACGAGCGATATTCCGATCACACCGTCGAGGTAGCGAAACGGGTCATCTTCCTGGTGACCGGAGCGCGCCCCACCGACGAGTCATAGTCTGCGAGAACCGCTCGGAGATGGCAGGATCGGCACGATGAAACGTGACGTCTCCGCGTACCTCGATGTCGATGTGACCGAGGCCAGCACCCTCGAGTTCCAGATCGCGATCGCGCCGCATCCAGGAACCGAAGTGTGGGAAGCACTCTCGTTCACACTCGACGGCCAGCCCGTCGAAGCGCAGGAGATCAGCGGCGCGCACGGCACCCGCATCCACAAGCTGCACGCCGACGTCGGCAAGTTGGAAGCGTCGTACTCGGCGACGATCTACGGCAACACCGACCCGGCACCGGTGTCCGATTACGACCTGTCGCTGTATCTGCGGCCGAGCCGCTACGCCGAGGCCGACAAGTTCTTCGGTTTCGCGGCAACGGAATTCGGCTCGTACCCGCCGTCGGAGAAGCTGCTCGCCGAGGTGTCGTCCTGGGTCGGGGCCCGGCTGAGCTACGTTCCCGGCAGCAGCGACCCCATCGACGGCGCGGTCGACACCCTCCTCGCCGGTGCCGGGGTGTGCCGCGACTACACCCACCTCGTCGTCGCTCTGCTCCGCGCAGTCAATGTGCCCGCTCGACTCGTGGCCGTGTACGCGCCGGGCTGCGATCCGATGGACTTCCACGCAGTCGCCGAAGCCTTCGTCGAAGGACAATGGCGAGTGGTCGACGCGACCTGCCTCGCTCCTCGATCGACCCTGGTGCGAATCGCAACCGGACGCGACGCAGCCGATACCGCCTTCCTCGACAATCACGGCGGATCGATCACGCTCAACAGTGCCGTCGTCGGAGCCGTCGTGGATGGGCCGCTGCCCTTCGACGACATCACTCAATTGGTGTCGATCACCTGACCCGGTCGCGGCGAGGCGCGTTAGGCTGCGGCCCGTGCGAATGTCGTTGCGGCGTGGTGGTGTGTGGACCGATGCGATCGTGGTCGGTGTCGTCGTAGCCGTCGGTATCGTTGCCTCGGGTCTCACCCACCAGCCGATGGGGCAGTCAGGATATGTCACTGAGCCTGTCGAATACCCTGTGGACATTCCCGGGTGCGAATCCGTGGAGCCGCCCGAGGAAGAGCAGTCCTACGGTGTATTCACGTCAGGCCAGGAGAACTACGACAATCCCGCTTACCCTTGGCTGACGTCGAAGAAGGCGCACGCAATGTCGATCGCAGCGCGCGACGCCCTCCCCCCGCAGGTTTCCCTCGTTACCGGTTCGTCGTTCTGGCCCCGCGGTGATCCGTTGGTCTTCCAGCCGGTAGCCAGCGCGGACGAGGCTTTCGACCCCGGCACCTCCGCGGACGCGGTGGTCACACGCGACGGTGTCGAAGGTTCGCTGACGGTCAACGTCACGCGCGTCGACGACGGTCCCAAGCCCTGCCAGGCCGGCTGGCTCGATGCTCGCGAAACACTCTCCGACGGAACCGTCGTCGACACGCGGGACACCTGGGACGAATTCGACGGAGACCGCTCCCATACCAACTTCGCGCGCGTGTACGCACCCGATGGTTCCGTCGTCGTAGCGTCATCGTCGGACCAGAACGCCGATTTCGAGACCACCGGTACCGTGCCACTGTCGATCGAGGAGGTGCGCTCGATAGCGCTTCGGCCGGAGTTGCGGTGGTCCACACCGGTTCCGATCGATACGCCTCCTCTCCCGATTTCATGCGACACCAATTCCGAGGGCGCAGGGCAGTTCTCGTCTCAGTCCGTCGATCTCCTCAATGCGTCGCTGGACGAGTTCTGGCGAGCAGCCCAGATTCCAATCGAACTCGACAGACCGCTGGGCTCGATGCGAACCTCCCCGTCGGGATCGGCCGGGGCGTGCGGAGCCGTGATGGTCGGCGACGGCACCCTGACGATCAGAGTGATCGACGCGGACTACGAGCCCTCCGAAAACCCCTGGGGTGCGCTGACATTGCCTGACGGGTCGCAATTTCGTGACGACAATCCAGGTGCGAGCGCAATGACACTCGACGGTGACCCGATCGACGACGTCACGCTGGTCAAAACGTCGGGCACCCGCGTGGACGTGCAGATTGCGGCTCGCGCAACCAGTGTCGATCGACCACTTCTGCAGGCAATCGCGTTGGCTGTAGCCGGTTCGGTCGACTGAGAATCGTGATCTTCATTGCCGGATTCATGATCGTGGTGGTGGTATCGATTGCGGCTGTTCGTTCACGTGACGGCCTGTCCAAGGCCGCCGTCACGCTGGTGTGGTTCCCCCTCGGAATTGCTTTCCTGACCATTTGGGCGTTCAGCTATCGGTGGGCAAACCAATCAGGTTGTCGCGGAGCTTTTTCTGAGCATTTCGGTTACCGTTCCCCGCATTTCGAGGTGGCGCCCTTTCCAGTCGAGGACCGACAGACGTGGTGGCCTCTCGGTCGAGAATGCGTCGGCCGCGACTCCGATACCGGCACCGTGATCGTCGAGCACACTGGCTGGGTAACAACGATGATCGTGTATCCAGCCTTGGCCTGTGCTGTGGTCGCACTGGCTGTCGTCGCAGTAAGACTTCCAGCTCTCTGGCGACGCGCCGGCCGAGAGCGGTCGTGAACTCTTGACGTGTCCGCCGGGCTGCACGGCGATCTGTATTGCTTTGCTTGGGCGGGTTCTCGAGAGAATCCGCGGGCTTGTCACTGCCGCCTCGCGCGCCACCGAACCGGCTTGCGGGAGGAATCGTCATCCGCTAAAGATGGCGCGTGGCAGGATCGACGGCATGTCTCGCACTCTGAACCTCGTCGGCGATCCGGAGGCCGATGCACTGCTCGCCGAGGATCCGTTCGCGCTGTTGATCGGAATGCTGCTCGATCAGCAGGTACCGATGGAATCCGCTTTCGCCGGCCCGAAGAAGCTCGTCGACCGTCTCGGTGATCTGAAGGTGGATACCGTCGCCGACGCCGATCCGGACGAATTCGCCGCGTTGTGCGCGCAGACCCCGGCCGTGCATCGTTTCCCTGGCTCGATGGCCAAGCGCATCCAGGGACTCGCAGCGTTTCTGGTCGAGAACTACGACGGCAAGCCGCAGGAAATCTGGACCCGCGACGACCCCGATGGTGCCGAGGTTCTGAAGCGTCTCAAAGCACTTCCCGGCTACGGCGATCAGAAGGCGCGCATCTTCCTCGCGCTGCTCGGCAAGCAGATGGGCGTGACGCCCGACGGGTGGCAAAAGGCCGCCGGAGCGTACGGCGACGAGGGTGCACGTCGATCCATCGCCGATGTCGTCGACGAGAAGTCCCTGCTCGAGGTACGCGAATTCAAGAAGGCAGCGAAAGCGGCAGCCAAGAACAAATAAGTCTGTCGGTGCCCGTCGGTACGTTGTGGCAGAACTTGCACCGGGGGGACGAGATGACCGAGAAGACCGGAACGTACGAGGGGTGGCTGGCCTCGCTCGACGAGGACGCACTGACGGATCTGCTGCGGCGTCGACCGGACGTGGCGACCGACCCGCCACCCCGCTCGTTCGGATTGCTCGCGCAACTCCTCGGCTCGCCCTGGCGGGTGGCGGCACTACCTCGAAAACTCGACAGAGGTGCGCTCGACCTGCTCGAGTTGTTCGCGCTCATGGAAGATCTCAGCCGCGCCGAGATCGGCCACTGGACGGGCGAAGGTAACTCGAACGAGGCGCAGCACATCGATGCAGCTCTGAACGCTTTGATCGCCTACGGACTGATCTGGCCGCATACGGCAGAGGGCTCGGACGCGGTCGAATACCGCCCCGTCGACCTGTCCGGGGTGTTCTCGCACCCATTCGGGCTTGCCCGTAGGCAGCGAAAGTTGTTCTTGCACTGCGCCGTCGAACAGGACCGAGTCGCTTTGCTGACCCTCCTCGGAGTCGACCCGACGCTGGATCGAGCCGAACGCGCCGACGCCGTCGCGGCTGCGATGACCCCCGAACGGATCCGAGCCTTGTTCGACGACGGCCCGCCCGAGATGCGAGAAATGTTGTCTCGCTTCGTCGATGGACAACCGGCGTCGTTGATATTCGACGTGCCGTCGACCGCAGGTGCCGCCGCCTTCGAGCGCGGATTGCTGTATCGGTTGGACGGGCATCGAGTCGAGATGCCGTTGGAAGTGAGCATCGCGCTGCGCGGAGACGGGTGGCGGTTGCCCATCGAGCTCAGGCCGCCGGAGTTCGCGACTCGTGTTCTGTCGCAGAATGACTCGCGTCGTGCGCGCTCGATCGCCTTGCTGCAGTTCTGCGAGCACACGCAGGCGTTGTTGACGGCGATCGACACCGATGGCCTGGCATTGATGAAGACCGGTGGCCTCAGCGCCAAAGAACTCCGTTCACTGACTGCTCGGCTGGGATTCGCCGACGAGCACCACACCGCGCTGATGCTGATGCTGGCGCGCGAAGCCGGCTTGCTCGCCGACCGGGGGAAGACCGGCGTCGCATTGACCGCAACCTATGAAACATGGTCGACGAGCTCGCGATCCGAGCAGGCGGCAGCATTGCTGGCCGCGTGGTGGTGCTCGCCCTTCACTCCGACCCATCGGGTGCCACGATCCTCCCAGAAGACCGCGCCAGTGCTCAAGAAGATGCTCGACGATCCCGCAGCCGCAGATGTGCGTTCGACGGCATTGATGGCTCTTCTGCGCCTCGACGGACCCGACAGCCCGACGCCGGTGTTGTCCGATACCGAGGAATTCGCCCGCTACCTCGAGTGGCATATCCCGGTCGTCTCGACGAGCGCCGGGCCAGGCCACGTGCGCGCACTCTGGGCCGAGGCCACCCGCCTCGGAGTTCTGGTCGACGGCGCACCGACCGATCTGTGCGCCACCCTGACGGACTTCCGGGTGGGCCGAGACGGCGATCCGCGCCAGATCGCCTCCGCGCTGGCAACGCAGCTACAGGATCTGGCCGACTGGGTGCCGTTCTCGGTGCGCCTGCTGCCCGATTCGACCGCAGTCGTCACCGGGCCGCCGAGCACCGAGGTGGCGTCGATACTCGGTGCGGCCGCGCAACCCGAGTCGCGGGAAGTGGCGTCGGTCTGGCGGTTCACCCCGGCGACCATCCGCAGCTTCTTCGACACCGGTGGCACCGGAGAGGAGTTGATCGACGCCCTCGCCGAGATGGCCGACACCGACGTTCCCCAAGCCCTGGCCTACACGATCCGAGACTGTTGGCGCACCTACGGCGCACTGGCCGTGCGCAAGATCCTGTGCGCCATCGTCTCCGAGGACGTCGTACTGCTGACGAACATCGAGACGGACGAGGCCTTGGCGGTGCTGCAGTTCCAGCGGCTCGCGCCGACGGTCCTGATCAGTTCTGCCACACCCATCGACACTCTCGCGGTGCTCCGCAGACACGGATACTCCCCGGTGCGACATTCCGACACCGGCCGGCTCGAGCTCGACACCGCGACCAGAGTCCGCGCCCACGCCACCCGCACTCCGCACCCGAGCGCACCCGCAGCACCACGTCGACGCGAATCACGCGAGCTGGCACAGCTGCTGCGGACGGGCGACCCCGGCACCGTCGACGACGCGCGGGTGCGTTCCGCACTCAGCCGGCACAGCAGACTGCTGCCACGGGAGCTCGATGCCCTGACCGACGCCGCAGCGCGCGGCGCGCCCGTCTCGATCGACTATCAGAACTCGAAAGGCGCAATCGTGCGGCACGCGATCTCGGACGCACTGCAGGACGGCAACTGGCTACTTGCGCTGTCGACGTCCACCGGCACCCGGGAAAGCTTCGCGATCATGAACATCAGAGCGGTGTCCGCCGGTCCGCACTGATGCGCGATGCAACCGAGCCGTGGGTTCCGACGCGCGATGCAACTGTGTCGTCGGTCGCCGGTACCCTTTCGGGCGTGGCCCTCTACCGGAAGTACCGTCCCGCGACGTTCGCCGAAGTCGTCGGTCAGGAGCACGTCACCGAACCGATCAGCGTGGCGCTCGATTCCAACAGGATCAACCACGCCTACCTGTTCTCAGGCCCTCGTGGCTGCGGAAAGACGTCTTCGGCGCGCATCCTCGCCCGATCGCTGAACTGCGCCGAAGGGCCGACCTCCACCCCCTGCGGTGTGTGCAACTCCTGCGTCGCACTGGCACCGGGCGGGCCCGGCAACTTCGACGTCGTCGAGATGGACGCAGCCAGCCACGGTGGCGTCGACGATGCCCGCGATCTTCGAGACAAAGCCGTGTACGCCCCGGCCGAGTCGCGCTACGTCATCTTCATCATCGACGAGGCGCACATGGTCACCCCGGCCGGATTCAACGCGCTGCTCAAGGTCGTCGAGGAACCGCCGGAGCACCTGGTCTTCATCTTCGCGACCACCGAGCCCGAGAAGGTGCTCCCCACCATCCGCTCGCGAACCCACCACTACCCGTTCAGACTGCTCGCGCCGTCGACGATGCGGGGCCTGCTCGAAAAGATCTGTGGTCAGGAACAGGTCCCGGTCGAGGACGCGGTCTATCCACTCGTCATCCGCGCGGGTGGCGGCTCGCCGCGTGACTCGCTGTCGGTCATGGACCAGTTGCTGGCCGGAGCCGGACCGGAAGGCGTCACCTATCCGCGAGCTCTGTCGCTGCTCGGCGTCACCGACGTCGCGCTCATCGACGAGGCCGTCGACGCCCTGGCCGCGGGAGACGGCGGCGCACTGTTCGGCACCGTCGACAAGGTGATGGACGCGGGCCACGACCCACGTCGCTTCGCCATCGACCTTCTCGACCGCATGCGAGACCTGATCCTCATGAAGGCCGTACCCGACGCCGGTGAACGTGGCCTGGTCGACGTGCCGGGCGACGTCCTCGAACGACTCCGCGACGAGGCGGACCTGCTCGGCTCGGCGACGCTGACTCGCTACGCCGAGATCGTCCACTCGGGCCTCGGCGAAATGCGAGGGGCCACCGCTCCGCGTCTGCTGCTCGAAGTGATGTGCGCACGGATGCTGCTGCCCTCGGCCTCCGATGCGGAATCGGCGGTGCTGCAGAGGCTCGAACGCGTCGAACGTCGCCTGGACGTCACCCTTCCTGCCGGCGAACAGGCCGCAGTGGCACAGGCAGCCGCAGACCCGACACGACCACAGCTGCCCGCGACCGAAGAGCCTGCACCCTCCGGCCCGCCGCCGGTGAACAAATTCCAGCGACCGTCCCAGCGACAGCCGGCTGCCGAGGCCGCCCCCGCTCCGGCACCAGCCCCAGCCCCCGCACCGGCGCCTGCGCCTGCGCCTGTCGCGGCACCCGAACCCATGGCGGTCCCGGAACCGTCTACGGTGCCCGAGCCTGCGGCTCCCGAGCCGGCTCCAACACCCGAACCGGTCCCGACCCCCGAGCCGGCTCCCGCACCCGAACCGGCTCCAACACCCGAACCGGCTCCGACCCCCGAGCCCGCTCCGACCCCCGAGCCCGCTCCGACACCCGAGCCAGCTCCGACTCCCGAACCGGCACCCGAGCCTGCACCGGTCGCGACCCCCGTTGCAGCGCAGCAGCATTCGGAACAATCACTCGCCCACGAGGATTTTCCGCCGGAGCCCGAAGACGAGTACGGCCCGGAGCCCGAGCCGGTGTACGAATCCGAGCCCGAGCCTGTCGCGGCACCCGCGGCGGCCTCCAACGAGCCCGATGCGGCGGCTGTCCGCGCAGTGTGGTCCGAGGTGCGAACCAAGGTACGAGAGCGAAGCCGGACCGTCGAGGTGATGTTGTCCGGTGCGTCGGTACGCACCGTCGAGAACGGCACCATCACTCTCGGCCATGATTCGGCACCGCTGGCGAAGCGTCTCGAAGAACCCCGCAACGCCGACGTCATTCGGGACGCGTTGCGTGACGTGTTCGGCGTCGAATGGTCGGTGGTCTGTCTGGTGGGTGCTGCGGCACCACCGGAACCGTCATCAGCAAAAAAAGATGAACCGGCAGCGAAACCCGCGTCGCTGCCGAAGTTCTCGAGGCCGAGCCAGGCAGGGGCTCCCCGTCCGACGTCGGACGGTTTCGGTTCAGCGGGCGATGGATCGGACGCAGATATTCCGATGCCCGAGGCCCCGGACTATCCCGATGATCCCGAGCCGGTAGGTCCGCCGCCTCCGGAGACGCCGGAGGACGAGGAAGAACTGCTCAAGGCCGCGGCCGAGCCTGCGGACCCGTCGGTTCGCCGGGACCCGGAAACCGTCGCCATGGAGCTGTTGGTGAGCGAACTCGGAGCGGTACCGCTCAAGGAGATCTGAGACTCAAGCGAGCGTGAGGTCGTCGGTGTCGACGAACACCAATCGTCCGCTGTCGAGAGCGACGGCCCAGCGCTTGGCGACGGCCCAGTCCCGCGAGGTGCTGTCGGTCGCTTGGACTCCGAAGTCGTCGACGATCGCGCCGGTCTCGTAGGCGTCGGATCCAGAACTGTCTGCTCCGGACTTGTCGTCGTTGCGAGTGCGTACCTTGACGCGAGCGCCCACGGTCGGTTCGTTGTCGGTTTCCATGGTCGGTCTTCTTTCGCCTTCGGTCGATCTGATGCATCGTATTTTCCCATGACGGGGTCGTTCAAACCTGAACGGCTTCGTGGGTCATGCGAAACGCTCGTTTCGGTCCTTATGCCGGATCGGTATGCCAACTTACTGTGGCATGAGCTGAGGTCTGTCATGGCCTCGCACCGACGCGATCGGCCGGCACGGCGATCGCGACAAGATCGAGTATGTGGAAGGAACTGCGCGCTGTGACTACAGAGGCATTCATTTACGAGGCCATCAGGACTCCCCGAGGTAAAGGAAAGAACGGCTCCCTGCATTCGGTGAAGCCGATTTCCTTGGTGACCGGGCTGATCGACGAGCTTCGTCGACGTTTCCCCGACATGGACGAGAACCGAATCTCCGACCTCATCCTGGGCGTGGTCTCGCCCGTCGGAGATCAGGGTGCCGACATCGCCCGCACGGCCGTGCTCGCAGCCAAGATGCCCGACACCGTCGGCGGCTTCCAGCTCAACCGCTTCTGCGCGTCGGGCCTCGAGGCCGTCAACCTGGCCGCGCAGAAGGTGCGCTCGGGCTGGGACGAACTGGTTGTCGCCGGCGGCGTCGAGTCGATGTCTCGTGTGCCGATGGGCAGTGACGGCGGCGCATGGGCCATGGACCCGGCCACCAACTACGACACCTACTTCGCCCCGCAGGGCATCGGTGCCGACCTGATCGCCACCATCGAAGGCTTCAGCCGCGAAGACGTCGACGCATATGCAGTCCAGTCCCAGGAGCGCGCCGCAGCGGCGTGGTCCGGTGGTTACTTCGCCAAGTCCGTCGTTCCGGTCACCGACCAGAACGGTCTGCTGATCCTCGATCAGGACGAGCACATGCGTCCGGGCAGCACCGTCGAGTCGCTCGGCAAGCTGAACCCGGCGTTCACCGGTATCGCGGCCATGGGCGGATTCGACGACGTGGCGCTGCAGAAGTACCACTGGATCGAGAAGATCGATCACGTCCACACCGGCGGCAACAGCTCCGGCATCGTCGACGGCGCAGCCCTCGTCCTCGTCGGCAGCGAGCAGGCGGGCAAGGACCTGAACATGGTCCCGCGCGCCCGCATCGTCGCGACGGCCACCAGTGGTGCCGACACGACCATCATGCTGACCGGGCCGACCCCGGCGTCGAAGAAGGTCCTCGCCACCGCCGGCCTGACCGTCGACGACATCGATCTGTTCGAGCTCAACGAGGCGTTCGCTTCCGTGGTGCTGCGTTTCCAGAAGGATCTGAAGATCCCGAACGAGAAGCTCAACGTCAACGGCGGCGCCATCGCCATGGGCCACCCGCTCGGTGCCACCGGAGCCATGATCACCGGCACCGTGCTCGACGAGCTCGAGCGCCGCGGCGGCCGGTACGCCTTGATCACCCTGTGCATCGGCGGCGGCATGGGCGTTGCCACCATCATCGAGCGAGTCTGAGGTAGAACGATGTCTGACAACATGATTCAGTGGGACCAGGACGCCGACGGCATCGTCGTTCTGACGATGGACGACCCCAACCAGGGCGCCAACACGATGAACCAGCTGTACAAGGACTCGATGGGCGCGACGGTCGATCGCCTCGAGGCCGAGAAGGACAGCATCACCGGAGTCGTGCTGACCTCCGCCAAGAAGACGTTCTTCGCCGGCGGCGATCTGCACACCCTCATCGCTGCCAAGCCCGAGGACGCCCAGCGGGTGTTCGACGAGGTCCAGGAAGTCAAGGGACAGCTGCGTCGGCTCGAGAAGCTCGGCAAGCCGGTCGTGTCTGCCATCAACGGTGCGGCACTCGGCGGCGGACTCGAGATCGCACTCGCGACGCATCACCGCATCGCGGCCGATGTTCCCGGCGTGCAGATCGGTCTGCCCGAGGTCTCGCTCGGCCTGCTGCCCGGCGGCGGCGGCGTTGCCCGCATCACGCGACTGCTCGGCATCCAGACCGGCTTCATGACCGTCCTGGCGCAGGGCACCCGATTCCGTCCGGGCAAGGCTCTCGAAATCGGTCTGGTGCACGAATTGGTCGGCAGCATCGACGAATTGGTGCCCACCGCCAAGGCATGGATCAAGGCCAACCCCGAGGGTGGCGTCGCACCGTGGGACGTCAAGGGTTACAAGATCCCCGGCGGCACGCCGTCGAACCCGAAGCTCGCGCAGATCCTGCCTGCTTTCCCGTCCAACCTGCGCAAGCAGATCAAGGGCGCACCGATGCCGGCTCCGCGTGCGATTCTCGCTGCGGCAGTGGAGGGTGCGCAGGTCGACTTCGACAATGCGTGCACCATCGAGTCGCGGTACTTCACCGAGTTGGTCACCGGTCTGGTGTCCAAGAACATGATTCAGGCGTTCTTCTTCGACCTGCAGGCGATCAACGCCGGCAAGTCTCGTCCCGACGGCATCGAGAAGACCACCTTCACCAAGGTCGCGGTTCTCGGCGCAGGCATGATGGGCGCGGGCATCGCGTACGTGTGTGCCAAGGCCGGAATCGACGTGGTGCTCAAGGACGTTGCGATCGAGTCGGCGCAGAAGGGCAAGGCGTACTCCGAGGCCATCGAGGCCAAGGCGCTCTCGCGTGGCAAGACCACCCAGGAGAAGTCGGACGCTCTGCTCGCACGCATCCACCCGACCGCCGATGCCAAGGACGTCGAAGGTGCCGACCTCGTCATCGAGGCCGTCTTCGAGTCGGAAGAGTTGAAGCAGAAGGTGTTCCAGGAGATCGAGGACCTCGTCGATCCGACGGCGCTGCTCGGTTCCAACACCTCGACGCTGCCCATCACGAGCCTCGCTCAGGGCATCAAGCGTCAGGAAGACTTCATCGGCATCCACTTCTTCTCACCCGTCGACAAGATGCCGCTGGTGGAGATCATTCGCGGTGAGAAGACGTCGGATGCGGCCTTGGCCAAGGCATTCGACCTCGTGCAGCTCATCAAGAAGACCCCGATCGTCGTCAACGACAGTCGTGGCTTCTTCACCTCTCGCGTGATCGGCACGTTCATCAACGAGGCCATTGCCATGTTGGGCGAGGGCGTCGAGCCGTCGACCATCGAGCAGGCCGGTCTGCAGGCCGGTTACCCGGCTGCGCCACTGCAGCTTTCGGACGAGCTCACGCTCAACCTGATGCAGAAGATCCGCAAGGAAACCTACGACGCCATCAAGGCTGCCGGTGGAACCCCTCCCGAGGATCCGGCCGGCGAGGTCATCGACAAGATGGTCGACGAGTTCGAGCGTCCGTCGAAGGCCAAGGGCGCGGGCTTCTACGAGTACGAAGACGGCAAGCGCGCCGGCCTGTGGCCCGGACTGCGTGATGCGTTCAAGTCGGGTTTGGCGGACATCCCGTTCGAGGACCTCAAGGAACGCATGCTGTTCATCGAGGCCATCGAGACGCAGAAGTGCTTCGACGAAGGTGTCCTGAACACCACCGCCGACGCGAACATCGGCTCGATCTTCGGCATCGGCTTCCCGGCGTGGACGGGTGGCGTGCACCAGTACGTCGTCGGCTACCCGGGTGGTCAGGCCGGATTCGTCGCTCGTGCAGACGAATTGGCCAAGAAGTACGGCGAGCGCTTCCAGGTTCCGGCCTCGCTGCGCTAGATGGTCGTGCGCGTTTTGCGTACCTCTGGATACGCAAAACGCTCACGAGGGCGAAGCCCGATGCGCGATCAACCTCTCGGCGCCGTCTGTGAATTGTTGCTTCATCAATTCGCAGGCGGCGTCGATGTCGTTTCGAACCAGGGCCGCGATCAGCTCCTCGTGGTTACGCACGGCCGCACGGCCCCAGTCGCGGTCGGTGGCGTAGAGACGGGTCGGGGTATAGCGGGTGGCGTTGTTGAGAAACCACGCCAACTTGGCCGACTCCGCCAGACGGTTCAGTACACGATGGAACTCGAACTCGATGTTCTCGACATCCTCGGCCCGGCCGTTCTCGACGGCGACCGACAGGGCAGCGGTGAGCTCGGCGAGCCTGTCGAGTTCGATCTCGGTGATCTTCGGTGCCGCCCGGCGTACCAGTTCGACCGCGATCTGCCCCTGCAGCCAGAAGATGTCGACGATGTCGCTCGGCGTCAGCGCAGACACCACGTAGCCGCGGTGGGGGACGAGTTCGACGATGCCCTCACCGCGCAAGGTCAGTAGCGCCTCGCGTACCGGGGTGACGCTGACGCCCAGTTGGGCTGCGGTCTCGTCGAGCCGGATGAAGTCCCCGGGTCTCACCTCACCGGACATCACCAGGTGCCGGACGTGGCTGGCGACTTCCTCGGACAACTGCGGCCGTCGCCTCAGCGCCGTCCGCTTGTCTGCCATGTCGAAAAGCCAATCACACCGCGGGCTTGGTCCGGAGCACAACCTTCGCGACGGGTTCGACGATGCGGGCAGCAATCGGTCCCAGGATGGCCATCAGCAGCACGTACGCGGTCGCCAGGGCTGCCAGTTCGCCTTCGACAGCCCCCGCGGCGACGGCCAGTCCGGCGATGACGATGGAGAACTCTCCGCGCGCCACCAGAGCCGCACCGGCGCGTAGTCGTCCCGGCCTACCGATTCCCTGTCGACCTGCCGCCCACCAACCGGTGGCGATCTTGGTAGCGGCGGTGGTGACGGCGAGTACGACGGCCCAGCCCAACACGGGCGGGATGGTCGACGGGTCGGTGCCCAGGCCGAACACGACGAAGAACATCGCCGCGAACAGGTCTCGTAGCGGCTCGAGAATGCGGGTCGCGTTGTCGGCCGTCGACCCGGAGATCGCGATTCCCAGCAGGAACGCACCGACGGCCGCCGAGACCTGCAGTTCCGACGCGATGCCGGCCACCAGCAGGGCGGACCCGAGGACTTTGAGCAGCACGACCTCACGGTCGGGACTGTCGACGATCGCGGAGACGAATCTGCCGTAGCGCAGCGCGACCACGAGCACGAAGGTGATGACCAACAGTGAGATGCCGAGGGCTTCGAGTCCGCCGAGGAAGCTGACTCCGCTCAGGACGGCGGTGAGGATCGGGAGGTAGATGGCCATCGCGAGGTCCTCGAACACCAGGATCGACAGCACGACCGGGGTTTCGCGGTTTCCCAGACGGCCCAGATCGGTGAGAACTTTGGCGATGATCCCCGAGGACGAGATGTACGTGACGCCGCCCATCACGAGCGCCCCGACTCCGCCCCAGCCGAGCAGCAGCGCGACGACGGCACCGGGCGCGAAGTTGAGGACGATGTCTACCAGACCGGCCATCCACGATCGACGCAGGCCGGTGACGAGCTCGGTTGCGGTGTATTCGAGGCCGAGCAGCAGCAACAGCAGGATGACGCCGATTTCGCTGGCGATCTCGCTGAACTCGTCGATGCCGCCGAGGTTGACGAATCCGCCGTTGCCGAAGGCCAGTCCGCCGAGCAAATAGAACGGGATGGGGGAGACGCCGATTCGGCCGGCGAGACGAGCGAGAAGTCCGAGAACGAAGAACACGGCACCCAGCTCGGTGAGGGCGAGCGCGCTCTCGGCCACGGGTCAGACCCGACTGATCTCAGGCATTGCCGAGCAACTTGGCTGCTGCGTCCAGTCCGTCCGCGGTACCGACGGCGACCAGAAGGTCACCTGCGGCGAGCGTGAAGTCGGGGGTGGGTGACGGTTGTACCTGGCCGGCGCGCATGACGGCGACGACGGATACTCCGGTCTTGGTGCGCATGGCGGTGTCGCCGAGTGTGCGGCTGACGAACCGTGAATTGGCGCGAATGGGGAGTTGACGAGTGTTGATTCCGGGGAGATCGCGATGCTCTTCCCCCAGCTGAGCAATGAGTTGCGGCGACCCGAGCAGATTGCCCAGGGCCGCCGCTTCCTCATTGCTCAGGGTGATGGACGCCTGCGTCGCATCGGGGTCGTCCTTGCGCGAAACGATCAACTCGTTCGCGCCGTCCTTGCGGGTGATGACGCCGATGCGGCGCCCGGAAGCGAGGGCAAAATCTTTCCGCACCCCAATTCCGGGCAGCAGGGTCACTTCGACGTTCATGGTCGAAATGCTAGCCCTGCAGGCAACGCGTTATCGCAGGATCAGGAGTGGAGCCTGCAGGAACGACCCGTGAAAATGTGAATCAGGATGCGACGGCAGCAAGCAGCGCTTCGCGCTGGTTTGCGCCGAGGCCGCCGATGCGGCGCGTATCTGCGATGGACAGCTGCTCGAGCAGCTGTGCGGCGCGCACGGATCCAACGCCCGGCAGGGCCTTGATCAGCGCGGACACCTTGGTCTTCTTGACGATCTCGTCGTTCTCCGCCTTGGCGAGGACGTCAGCGACGCTCAGTTCGCCGGACTTGACGGATGCGAGCAGCTTCGACCGCGCAGTGCGTGCCTCGGCCGCCTTGGCCAGCGCCGCGGTGCGCTGTTCCGGTGTCAATACTGGTAAAGCCATGGCCTGTTCTCCTCGATTGTGGTGACCCGTCGCTCGTTGACAGGTCTCGACCCTCTTGCATCGTGCCTGGTGGCTCTTCCAATCTAACCGAACAACACGGGTGTCATTCACGGTCGAACCACCGAACCTCCCTCGCCAGGCTACGTCCTATCCGATTCGGGGTGTGCCCCGACCAGCACTTCGGCCTTCCGGAGCCGGTGTGTGCTGGGTGTTCGACGCCTCGAGCCGGCTCGGTCGGGAGCGGTCGCGTGCGTTTTTCGATGGGCGACGCGAGCCTCGTGCCGCGGGAGCTACGGCCATTGACGCCGCATCCGAACGGTCGGTCGGATTGTTATTCTGACGGCATGATGCGTACCCGAGGACTGCTGGCCGGACTGGCCGCGTCGATGCTCCTGCTCGTCGGCGCGGGCACCGCGGCCGCTGCTCCGATCAACGTTCCGTGGTCACCCGACGACGCGCTCGACTCCGAGGTCAGCTTCGAGTCCGGCGGCGTCACCTTCTACGGCAGCCTCCGCATCCCGGTCGGCGACACCCGCGGCGTGGCCTTGGTTCTGCCGGGCAGCGGGCCGACCGATCGCAACGGGAACTCGGGTGATCTGCACCTGAACACGACTGCATACGTTGCCGACGAGCTGTCCCGACGCGGTATTGCGAGCCTGCGGTTCGACAAGCTCGGTAGTGGCCGCACCGGACTGGCCGGGATGGATCCGAACAATCCTCCGGGCTTCGATGCGCAGGTCGACAATGCGGCCGACGCACTGGCGTTCCTGCAGCAGCGCACCGGAGTCGGGGCGGATCGCACGACGGTGATCGGGCACAGCGAGGGCGCACTGACGGCATTGCGCCTGGCCGATGCCGACAGCGCGGCGTTCACCCATGTCGGCCTGCTCGAGCCGTTGTCCATCCGCTACCTCGACCTGCTGACCGCGCAGGTCGATCGCAACATCGGCGAGGCTGTGGCGGTCGGCCAGTTCACCGAGGAGCAGGCCGCGTCGTCGCGAGATCGCTTCGCCCAGGCCGTCGCCGATATTCGCGCGGGACGACCGCTGTCCGCCGAGCCCGACCCGATCGTCGACGGTCTCGGACTGCGGCAGAGCGCCACCTTCCTGCGCGAAGCGGATGCCACGGACCCGGCGAATCTGGCTGCCGCACTACCGGACTCGTACTCCTCGTTCCTGACCTGCTCGGACAAGGATCTGAACGTCTCCTGCGGCCAGGTCGAGAACGTGCGAGCAGCCCTGGGCCACACCGACCTCCACTTCGCGCACTTCGCCAACAGCTCGCACATGCTGGGTGAGCTCGGCCCGCTGCCCGCGGATCCGAACACCGCCTTGGCACCGCTGCCGCTCTCGGGGGAGTTTCGCGACGCGTTCGGCCGGTGGGTGGACGGACTCTGACCCGTCGAGTTTCGCAGCTACGCCGTAGGTACCGGGCAACCGCGAGTCGGTGACGCGGACTGGGTGCCCAGATCTCGCGGGCTGTACCCGACGGGATAGCCGGGGTAGGTCTTGTTGCCTGCGTCGGCTGTCGTGCGTGAGTGTTTTCTCGTGGGCAGGAAACGCTCCACGCGGGCCTTGGTCCGCAGCGCCCGCACCGCGGCCCGTTCCAGCGTGGGTGAGCCGGCGGGGAAGCCGAATGCGTTCGCCATCCGAGCGTCGAGCAACGCGAACACGCCCTGCCGGACGGCCGGGGTGAGCGCGGCGGGAAACCACGAGCAGTAGAGATCGAGTGTGTAGGTGCCGATGCGACGGTTGTCCTCGCTGAAGTGGAACGTTCGCTCTTCGTAATCGAGCTTGAACTGTGCGAACTCGGTGTACGACTCTGGAATGTCCTTGATGCCCATGCGTTTACCCACCTCGCTGTAGAAGTGGAAGGTCGCGAGCCGCTCGTGAGGATGCAGGCGACGCCACCCGTAGGTGTCGATCCATTCGATGGGCTCGTAGATGAACGTCGTGAGCACGTACAGCATGTCGTCGTTGGAGATGTCGTACTGCGCGTGCATCCGATTGACCGTCCGCAGCGACTCGCGACCTCGTTCGGAGTCGTATCCGTGTTCGACCATTTCCGACATCAGCAGCGAGGTGTCGTCGTACCGCTTCTGCGGTCGCTTCTCGAACTCGCCGGTCCGGGCCAGCAGAGCGGAGATCGTCGGCACGCAATAGGTTCGGAACAAGGCGAATTCGAGCGCGCGTTGGTAGTCCCAGGGGAACTCGTACCCCGCGGTGATCCGGTGAATGGTGTGACAGTCGCGGACCGGGTCGAGTTCCTCGACGCGGCGCAACCATCCGTATCGACCCCGACCCGGCGCGATGTCCATGGTCAGCCTCGTCCGTGGCGGAGTTTGAGCGCCAGCACCGAGAGCTTCATGTTCCGGGCTTTGCGCTTCATCGTCAGCAGATCGATCGGTGCCGCGAAGCCCTGCACGGTCAGTGATTTGACGGTGCTGAATTCGCGAAGACCGTCGTCGCCGTGGATGCGCCCGAAGCCCGAGTCGCCCGTTCCGCCGAACGGCAGCGCCGGGACGCCGGCGAAGCCCAGCACCGAATTCACCGTCACGACACCACAATCGAGCTTCTCGGCGGCGCGTCGCCCGACCGTGGTGTCCTTGGTGAACACCGATGCCCCGAGTCCGTAGGTGGACGCGTTGGCACGGGCGATGGCCTCGTCCAGATCGCGAACCTTGTTGACGACGACGGTGGGCCCGAACGTCTCCTCGGTGATGGCGGTCGAGTCCTCGGGAACGTCGGTGAGGACGACGGGGTCGATGTACGGCCCGTGCAACGAGTCGAGCCCGCCCACCAATGCCGTGCCGCCCTTGGCCAACGCATCCTCGATCTGGCCGCGGACGATGTCGCTCTGCTTGGACAGCGTCATCGGGCCGTAGGACGAGGTCTTCGATCCGCCGGGCTTCAATGCCTTGACCGCAGTGGTGAATTCGGCGACGAATCGGTCGTACACCGGGGCGGCGACGTAGATGCGTTCGACTCCGGCGCAGGTCTGCCCGGCATTGCCCATCGCGCCGAACGTCGCGAATTCCACGGCTGCAGAGATATCGGCGTCGGCGTCGACGAGCATGGCGTCCTTACCGCCGCACTCGGCGATCAGAGGCGTCAGCGACTTCGCGCACGTGGCCATGACTTTCTTGGCCGTCGCGGTCGAGCCGGTGAACGCGATCTTGTCGACGCCGGCTTCGACCAGGGCAGTGCCGGTGGAACCGTCGCCGGTGATCGTCTGGAACACCGGGTGGGGAGCCGCGAGCGACTGCCACTTCTCGGCCAACCACACCCCGACACCCGGGGTCAGCTCGCTGGGCTTGAAGACGACGGTATTGCCTGCGGCGAGGGCGTATGCGATCGACCCCATCGGGGTGTAGAGCGGGTAGTTCCACGGCCCGATGACGCCGACGACGCCGAACGGGCGGTAGCTGACGTAGGCCTTCTGATTGATGGCGAGCAGACCCGATCCGACCTTGCGCTGTTTCAGTGTCTTGCCGGCGTGGCGCGCCGCCCAATCGATGTGTTCGACGCCCAACATGACTTCCAGCAGGGAGTCCTCGTCCGGCTTGCCGGTTTCCGCGGCGATGACGGCGGCGAGGCTCGCGGCGTCGCGGGCGATCGCGGTCTTGAATTCCAGGAGCCACCGCTTGCGGCCCTCGAATCCCTGCGCGTCCCACCACCGGGCGGCCGAGCGGGCGCGGGCCACGGCGATCTCGACCTCGGCGGCGTCGGCGATCGGGTATGTGGCGAGTGCGAGACCCGTTCTGGGATCGAGGCTTTCGAAGGTGCTCTCGTTCGTTCGTTCGATCTGGTCCGTCACGGGCTCTATCCTCCAGCAGATCGCATCACATATATTTGATGTGATTCAATGTTGTCCAGGACACACTATGCGTCCGTCACCGTTGCAACAACCCCCGCCGCCCCGCTGTGCAGGAGATGTGGAATGAGCCTCGATCTCACGCGCACGGCGTCGTCGAAACAGCCGATTCTGCGACGACCGCAGTTGTCCGAGGACGTCGCCGTGAGCATCCGCCGAAGGATCGTCGCCGGTGCGCTGAAGCCGGGGACGTTCGTCCGCATCGACGAGACCGCAGCCGAGTTGGGAGTCAGTGCCACCCCGGTACGCGAGGCGCTGGTGTCGTTGCGCGGCGAAGGGCTGCTCGAATCGGTCCCGCATCGGGGCTATCGCGTCGTCGAACTGACACAGCAGGACATCGACGACATCTTCTGGTTGCAGGGCACGATCGCCGCGGCCCTGGCCGAGCGCGCATCCCGCCGGGTGACGGCGGAGCATCTCCAGCAGTTGACCACCCTCAACGACGATCTACGCGACGCCGTGACACGCGCCGACGCCGATGCCGTCGAACGGTGCGAGTTCGAGTTTCACCGCGCCATCAACAAGATCGCAGGCGGCACCACGTTGGCGTGGTTTCTGCTCGGTGCCGTCAAGTACACCCCGACGCATCTGCACGCGTCCGACACCGACTGGGGACGACGGGCGGTACGCGGCCACGAGGAATTGATCGAGGCGATGCGTCGAGCCGATCACCGGGCCGCCGGTGAACTGATGCGACATCAGTTCACCGACGCAGCGACCCTGGTTCGATCGTTCAGCTGAGTTCGCTCAGCTCAGGTGATGCGGCTGGGGGTGCGACTTGTGCCCCTCGTCCGAACCCTCGTTGTCCTGGTGACCGTTCGACGTGCCCTGCGCTCCTGTTCCCGCCGGAACCATCGAGATGATCACCGACTTCGAGGTGGGGCAGTTGCTCTGCAGCGCAGTAGAATCCAACGGAATCAGCGGATTGGTCTCGGGGTAGTACGCAGCAGCCGACCCACGCGGGGTGTCGTACTCGACGATGCGGAACGACGGCGCGCACCGTTCCACGTCGTCGTCGTCCCACTTGGTGACGAGATCGACCATGTCGCCGTCGCGGAAGCCGAGCGTCGAGATGTCTTCTCGGTGCACGAAGATGACGCGTCGGCCGTTCTCGATTCCGCGGTAGCGATCGCTGAGGCCGTAGATCGTCGTGTTGAACTGATCGTGGCTGCGCAGCGTCTGCAGAATCAGATGGCCGGGCGGAACCTGCAGCACGTCGATCGGCGAGACGGCGAATTCGCCCTTGCCGCTCTTGGTTTCGAACGTCCTGCTGTCGCGAGGGGGATGCGGTAGGACGAAGCCGCCGGGGCGTCGAACATTGACCTCGTACCCTTCGCAACCGGCGACGACGCGCGAGATGTGCGTACGGATGTTGCGGTAGTCGTCGCGGAAACCCTTCCAGTCGAGACCGTATCGGTCGCCGAGTGTCGCCTCGGCGATTCCGCTGACGATCGCGACCTCCGAGCGCAGGTACGGGCTCGCGGGCTTCAGCGGTCCTCGTGACGAGTGCACCGAGCAGGTGGAGTCCTCCACCGAAATCCATTGCTCACCACTGGCTTGCACGTCCTTCTCGGTGCGTCCGAGGGTCGGCAGAATGAGAGCCGTCTCGCCGCACACGAGATGCGAACGGTTGATCTTCGTAGAGATCTGCACGGTCATGCGCATCTTGCGCAGCGCCTCGAACGTGACGTCGCTGTCGGGCGTCGCCTGTACGAAGTTGCCGCCGAGGCCGAGGAAGAAATGGGCCTTGCCGTCGCGCATGGCGCGGATCGAGTCGACGGTGTCCAAGCCGTGCTCACGGGGCGGCTCGAAGTCGAACTCTGCCGCCATGGCGTCGAGGAAGGCCACCGGAGGGCGCTCCCAGATGCCCATCGTTCGGTCTCCCTGCACGTTCGAGTGGCCACGGACGGGAAGCAATCCGGCACCGGATCTCCCGATGTTCCCTTGCGCGAACGCGAGATTGGTGACTTCCTTGATGGTGGCGACGGCGTTGCGGTGTTGCGTCAGGCCCATCGCCCAGCAGAAGACGGTGGCCTTGGAGTCGCGCAGCATCTCGGCGGCCTCGGTGATCTGCGCTACCGACAATCCGGTGACCTCGGTGACGAGATCCCAGTCGACCTCGGCAACGTGTGCTTTCCACGCGTCGAAGCCGACGGTGTAGTTGTCGAGGAACTCGTGATCGAGTGCATCCCACTTCACCAGCAGCGAGCCGATCGCCTGGAACAGTGCGAGGTCGCCGTTGATCTTGATCGACAGGTGCAGATCCGACAGGTCGGTACCGGGACCGACCATGCCGCGCGGGGTCTGCGGGTTCTTGAAGTTCAGCAGACCCGCTTCGCGAAGGGGGTTGATGGACAGAATCTTTGCGCCGTTCTGCTTCGCCAGCTCGAGGGCCGACAGCATTCGGGGGTGATTGGTGCCGGGATTCTGACCGGCCAGAATGATCAGTTCGGCAGTGTGCACGTCGTCGAGGGTGACGCTGGCCTTGCCGATGCCGATGGATTCCTGCAGAGCGATGGACGTCGACTCGTGACACATGTTGGAGCAGTCGGGCATGTTGTTGGTGCCGAACGACCGAGCGAACAACTGGTACGTGAACGCGGACTCGTTGGACGCGCGACCCGAGGTGTAGAAGATGGCCTCGTCCGGGCTGGCCAAGCTCTTCAGCTCGTCGCCGATCAGACGGAACGCATCGTCCCATTCGATGGGCTCGTAGTGGCTGCCGCCGGGGAGCTTGATCATCGGATGCGTGATGCGGCCCTGCTGACCCAGCCAGTGTTCGGTGTGCGCATCGAGCTCGGCAATGCTGTGCTGCGCGAAGAACTCCGGAGTGGCTCGCGTCGTCGTCGCCTCCTCGGCGACGGCCTTCGCACCGTTCTCGCAGAACTCGGCGGCGTGCCGATGACCCGGATCGGGATCGGGCCACGCGCAGCTCATGCAGTCGAAGCCCTCGGCCTGGTTCAGCTTGAGGAGCGTCTGCGCGGTGCGCTTGGGACCCATGTGTCCCAGCGCGCGCTTCATCGACACCGCGACGGCGGTGGCACCTGCCGCATGGGTCTTCGGCTTCTCGATATCGAGCTCGGCCTCGTCGACGTCGCTGTCGGTGCGTCTCATGCGGGTCCCTTCGTTGCGTTACCCCCGCCCTCGACCATAGCCGTAGGCTCAGCCGGCGAGGAGTGCGGTCACCAAATCCACGTACTGCTGTTTCGCCGAATCCTGGCTCGTGCCTTCGAGCTTCGCCCAGGCATCGAACTTTGCGCGGTTCACCATGTCCAGCCGTCCGGGCCGCTTACCCGTCACGTCCCCGATCGAACCTTGCTTGAAGAGCGAGTACAGGCGCAGCAGATCGTCGTTGCTCGGCTTGGTCGTGAGCTTCTTGACGTCAACCTGCGCATCGGCGAACGACTGGTCGAGATCGGACATGAACGAGCTCCTTCGGCTGTAGGTGCCGTCATCCTCGCACGGCGGCCTGCTCGAGGATGCGAATACAGTGCGCGACGAGAGCGTCGCGAGTGGCGTCGAGGGTGCCGTCCAGAAAACCGATGAACAGGGCCGTCAACGCGCCGACGGTTCCGACTGCCACGAGTTGCCGGTCGGCGGATTCGGGTAGCCGTGAACGAACCAGTTCGACGAACCCGGGCAACAGGTCGAGTCCGCGACGGCTCAGCGCCGGTTCGGCCAACGGAGCGATCAACAGCACTCGTCCCATCCGAGGCTCGTCGACGACGATTTCGACGAACGCCCGGACGGGCGCGGCCACGGCGTCCTGTGACGATGCTCCGGCAACAGCGTTCTCCAAGGCTTTCTGCGCCCGGGCCCCTACCCAGGCGTAGACCGCGCGAACGAACGTGTCGCGATCGGTGAAGCTCTCGTAGAAGTAGCGCTCGGTGAGTCCGGCGGCGCGGCAGACGGCGCGGACGTTGACCGCGGGTCCCTCCTGCGCGCCGAGGAGTTCGATCCCGGCGTCGAGCAGCGCGTCGTATCGCTTGGATCTGCGCTCTTCCATCTGTTGACTACGCATGTTGTCGAGGCTACTTTGACAACATGCGTAGTCAGTTCGATCGACCCGTCCCACTCGGTCCCGACTCGCTCACCTGGAAGTACTTCGGTGACTGGCGCGGGATGTTGCAGGGCGTGTGGGCGGGGTCGATGCAGAACATGCACCCGGGCCTCGGAGCGGGCGTCGAACAGCATTCGACGTTCTTCGACGAGCGATGGCAGCGGCTCTACCGCTCCCTGTATCCGATCGGGGGAGTGGTGTTCGACGGCGACCGCGCCGAGGAGACAGCCCACCAGGTGCGCGGCTACCACAAGGACATCAAGGGACTCGACTCGAAAGGGCGCACGTACCACGCCCTCGATCCCGACACTTTCTACTGGGCACACGCGACGTTCTTCATGGGCACGGTGCTCACCGCCGACTGCTTCATGGGCGGACTGACCGAAACGCAGAAAGTGCAATTGTTCGACGAGCACGTGCAGTGGTACCGGCTCTACGGCATGAGCATGCGATCGGTGCCCGAGACCTGGGGCGAATTCCAGAAGTACTGGGAGCACATGTGCACACACGTGCTGGAAGACAACATGGCCGCACGTGGAGTACTGGATTTGTCCGCGCTCGGACCACCTCCGTACGCCTCCTGGCTGCCGGAACGTGTGTGGGCCGTGCTGCGCAGACCGGTGGCATCGTTGTTCATCTGGATCACCGTCGGGCTCTACGACCCGCCCGTCCGGGAGCTACTGGGGTACACCTGGTCGGAGCGGGACGCGCGACGGTTCGCGGTGTTCGGCAGGGCGGTGAACCTGGCGTTCGGGCTGGTGCCGCGTCGTCGCCGACTCCATCCGCGCGCCCGAGCCGGATGGGATCGCGTCGCGGGCCGGAGGCCGGCAACGGCTCCTCCGGTGCACACGCCCACCCGCAATCTGCCGCCGGTACAGCGTCGCTCGCACCCGTCGCACTACAGCCCGAAAGTGTAGGTTTCCGGTCTCCGGGTACGACGCGGGTATGTACAACGTCAGAACTGGCAGCGGGTCGCCGCTGGTCCTCGTCCACGGGCTCGGGTCCTCGCACCGCAATTGGGATCCGATCGTCCCGGCCCTCGCGGAGCACCGCGAGGTCGTCGCCCTCGATCTCCCCGGGTTCGGACAAACACCGCCGTTGGCCGACGTGTCCATCGCGTCGTTGACCGACGCCCTGCGCGCGTACCTCGACAACGAGGGATTGTCCGACGCCGACCTCGTCGGCAGCTCCATGGGCGCACGGATGGTCGTCGAACTGGCCCGTCGGGGTCACCGTGGGTCGATGGTGGCCCTCGATCCGGGCGGCTTCTGGAACGACCGCCAGGTCAAGGTGTTCGGGGCGACCATCACGGCATCGCTGGCGTTGATGAAGCGGGCGCAACCGCTGGTGCCCTTCCTGGCCGGGAACCCGATCACCAGAACCGCAGCGCTGGCGCAATTCTCGGCCGCGCCGTGGAAATTGCCGAGCGGACTGGTCGAACGGGAGCTGAAGGGCTTCTCCGCCAAGACTTCACCCTCGCTCGATGCCGCTCGCACGGCGCTGATCCACGGGCCGAAGCAACAGGGTGCCCAGAAAGGTTCCCTGCAGGGGTCGCTGCTCATCGGCTGGGGCCGTCAGGACAAGGTGACGACGCCCAGCCAGGCAGAGGTGGCAATGCAGCGTTTCCCCGACGCCACCCTGCACTGGTTCGACAAGTGCGGACACTTCCCGCACTGGGACCAGCCGACCGAAACCGCCCGAGTCATCCTGCGGGCGACCCGGAGATAAAACCCATGTGAGCGGAACCTCGTAGCCTGCTACGAAGTTCCACTCACAAGGGTCAGCCGTTCCACCACGGACGCAGAGGTACGTCGGCCTGACCCTTCGGTCCCAGTTTCACGGCCAGAACCTGGTGCAGCTGAACGACATTGCGCTCGAATCCCAGCCGGGACCCGGCCATGTACAGGCCCCAGACACGGGCGGTGCCCTCGCCGGCCTCGGCGACGCACGCATCCCAATTGTCGACCAGGTTCTGGCACCAGCCGGCGAGGGTCAGCGCGTAGTGCTCGCGCAGGTTCTCCTCGTGCCGGACCTCGAGGCCGACGTCCTGGATCTCGGTGATGATGCGACCCGATCCGGTGAGCTCCCCGTCGGGAAAGACGTACCGGTCGATGAAGCTGCCTGCCTTGGCGTGCGCGCGGTTGTCGGGTCGGGTGATCGAGTGGTTGAGCAGTCGACCACCGTCGCGCAGCTTGGACTGAATGAACGTGAAGTACGCCGGGTAGTTGCCGACGCCGATGTGCTCGGTCAGCCCGATCGACGAGATCGCGTCGAAATTCGTCTCGGCCACGTCGCGGTAGTCGGAGAAGCGAACCTCGGCGAGGTCCGACAGACCCTCGTCTTCGATGGCCTTCTGCGCCCACGAGGCCTGCTCCTGCGACAGAGTCACACCGATGACCTGGACGCCGCGTCGCGCTGCGTAGCGCACCATCGAACCCCAGCCGCATCCGATGTCGAGCAGGCGATCACCGGGCTGCAGACCCAGTTTGTCGAACACCAGCCGATACTTGTTCTCCTGCGCTGCCTCCAGAGACTGCTCGACGTTATCGAATGCTGCACAGGTGTACGTCATCGAGGGACCGAGGACCATCTCGTAGAACCTGTTGGACACGTCGTAGTGGTGGTGAATCGCTTCGGCATCGCGCGTCTTGGAATGCCGCAGACCCTCGGCGATGCGACGCCACCGCGGAATAGCCTCCTGGGGCGGAGGAGCGATGGGACGCAGCACGTCCCAGCCGAGCGACCGGGCGATCGAGGTCAAGGTCATGGCCGACGGGCGACGGAAGTGGAGCTCGTCGCCCATCAGCGCGAGCAGTTCGTACGGATCGCCGGGATGAACACCGGTGGCCTCGAGATCGCCGGACACATAAGCGCGGGCCATGCCGAGATCACCGGGAGCTGTTGCGAGATAGGTTGTTCCGCGTGGGCTCTTGAGGTTCAGGCCGATCTTGGCATCCTCGGGGCCGGCCACGCTGCCGTCGTACGCGGTGAAACGCAAAGGAATGTTGCCGTCGGAGATCAGCTCGAGGATCTCGGAGATCTTGAGCTTCTGTGGTCCGTTCACCGTGCGATTGCCGGAGTCCTTGAACGTCGTCATTTGCGCTGCACCGCCTTCGAGTACAAATCCAGCAATCGGGATTCGGGATCGTATTTCTTCTTCAATTCGCGATATTTCTCGCCGCCGTAGAGAACGGCGAACTCATCCTCGGTGTAGTAAGCATCCGAGTACAGCGATTTATGCCCCTCGAACTCGGTGACCTTGTTCTCGATGGCACGGTTCGCGGCACCCTCGGGTCGACCGGGCACGATCGGCACCGACGACCAGAAGCCGATGTTGACGTAAGTGCGCTTGGGCTCGAGCGGGTACAGCGGCCACGGCCTGGAGGGATCGGCTCCGGGGGCGGCCGGTTCGCGAAGACGCAAGGGACACAACCACAACGGCTCGATCGGAATCTCGTCGAGAAACCAGCGTACGAAGCCGGCGGTGTGTTCGATCGGAACCTCGACGTCCTGTACGACGCGTTCGCGCGGCGGATTTCCCTTGCGCTTCTCGAGCCGGTCCGCGATGTCGTACTTGCGATCGAGGCCGATCAACTTCCAATAGAAGCTGCTGCGCCGGTACTTGCGCGGCCAGAAGCGTCGAATCCGGGGGTTCTGGGTTCCGAACGCACGCGAGCACCAGAACCAGTCGGTGTCCCAGCGCCACAGGTAATCGTGGATGGTGAGACGATCGGTCTTCGGAGTGTCCGACGAATGCTGGATCGAGCGGTAGAAGATGTCGGCACCGGTGTAGTCGCTGACGGGGCCGGGCTCGTCGGTCTGGACCCCGAGAGTGAGGTAGCTTTCGTCGGCGCTGAACACGACGCCGTCCAGGTACTGAACCTCGATGCCGTCGTACTCACGTCGAGCCACGATGGTGTCCATCGTCGCTTGCAGCGTGTCCAGATCGTGGAATCGCACGTGGCGCAACGCAACGAACGGAAGTACCGGCTCGAGTTCGATCTTCAGTCGCGTCGAATAGCCGAGCGTGCCGTACGAGTTGGGAAAGCCCCAGTACAGGTCCGAGTGCTCGCCCCCGGGTGTCGCCGTGAGGATCTCACCGCTGCCGGTGAGGACGTCGATCTCGAGCACCGACTCGTGCGGAAGCCCGCTGCGGAACGACGTCGACTCGATGCCGAGTCCGGTGACCGCGCCGCCGAGGGTGATCGTCTTGAGCTGCGGAACGACAAGGGGGACGAGGCCGTAGGGGAGCGTCGCGTCGACCAGATCCTCGTACGTGCACATCCCCGCTACGTCGGCCGTGCGAGCCGCGGCATCGACGGTGACGACCTTGCTCAATCCCGAGACGTCGAGTCCCGGCGTCTTCGATGTCGTCCTGGCCCTAAACAGGTTGGACGTCTTCTTGGCCAGACGCACCGTCGCGTCGGTCGGTATTGCGCGATAGCTGCGAAGCAACCTCTCGACACCCGACCGATGCTCTGCGTAACCGCTCTCCCTCGGTTCCGGCCGTCGTCCGAGAAGAGCATTCACTGAAGCCACGGGTAGACGCTATATCTCGTACTGCTCGGTATCCACCGAAGCTGCCGTCGGTCCGGTGAAACTTCACGCAACTGTTGTCGAATCGGACGGCTCAAACAGAACTATTCGGACAAATGGTTGCAGCATGCATGTGTTTTTCGATGACGACATAATGTATGTGAACCACCTCACACCCCCTCGGCGGCGGTGCCGACATCCAGTGCGGCGCGAGGCAGGATGGAGAACGCAACCCCAATCGACTCGAAGGAGAACGTTCTCGTGGCTCAGGTCAGCGCATCCAGTTCAGCCACCATCGCCACCGCACCCGATCAGGTGCTCGCCGCGCTCGCCGACTACGAAACCGTGCGGCCCCGCATCCTTCCCGCGCAGTATCGGGACTACCGGGTGGTGCAGGGCGGACAAGGCGACGGCACCGTGGCCGAATGGACCCTGCAGGCGACCGAGAAGCGAGTGCGCAACGTGAGCGCATCCGTCACGGTCTCCGGCTCGACCATCACCGAACGCGACGCCAACTCCTCCATGGTCACCACCTGGACCGTCGCCCCCGAAGGCAACGGCACCGTCGTCACCACGACGACCGAGTGGACGGGTGCCGGAGGAATCGGCGGATTCTTCGAGAAGACGTTCGCGCCCCTCGGACTGAAGAAGATCCAGGCCGCGACCCTCGACAACCTGCGCCGCGAGTTGATCTAGACCCGCTCGAAATCCGGCTCTTCGATCAACGCCAACGTGCCGACCACCACGGTGCGCATCGACCACAGAAACATCCCGTCGGGTCCACGGTCGACCGTGTCGTAGGCCCCGGGCAGGGTGTCGAGGTCGGTGCGCGCCGCGATCGCGGCATCGATTTCGGGCGGCCGCCCGCCGGAGTGATGAACCATCGCCCCCAGCGCGAGCGCGTGTTCGGCGACATTGGTGACGGACCACGTTGCTTGCTTGGGGGTAAGGCCGTATCGAAGCCGGTAGCCGGTTTGCACCGCATCGATCATCCGAATTGTGTCGATCGCGCTGGGAACCAAGCCGACCAGATAGTCCGCGATGCCGGGATTTTTCTGCACCAGATCGCGCATTGCGATGCTGAACCTCAGTAACGCGTCTTGCATGGACTCGTCGTCACCGGGCATGGGAGGCGACCACCGGCGCAGAATTTCCTCCGCCACCAGGGCTTTGAGTGCGTACAGATCGTCGATGTTGTTGTAAATCGCGACGATCGACACGCCCAGAGCGTCGGCGACCGACTTCACCGTCACCTTGGGCAGCGTCAGGGTTATGCCCGCCTCGGCCATCGTTTCGGGAGTCACTCGACGCTTGCGAGGGGTCGGGCTCGCCGGCGCGTTCATGCCCTCAGGCTACGTCGGCTCAGAACTGACGGAACGTCAGCCGAGGTTCGAGCCCGATCGTGCGGCCGAACGTCGTCCGACACCGTGCGACTACGCTGGACTTCGCTTCGACCCACGCGAGAGGACGGCACAGTGCAACCCGGTGAACAGCCCGACATGGCCTCGATTCTGCAGCAGGCTCAGCAGATGCAGCAGCAACTGATGGCGGCACAGGCGGAGATCGCGGAAACCGAGGTCACCGGTCAGGCCGGCGGCGGACTCGTCGTCGCGACCGTCAAAGGAACGGGTGAAGTGGTCGGCCTGACTATCGACCCCAAGGTCGTCGACCCCGACGACGTCGAGACGCTGCAGGATCTGGTGATCGGTGCCATCGCCGACGCGTCGAAGGCAGCGCAGAACGTCGCGAGCGAGAAGCTCGGCCCCCTCGCAGGTGGTCTCGGCGGCGGCTCCCTCGGGCTACCCAGCTTCTAGGCGAGACGAGTGTACGAAGGTCCCGTACAGGATCTGATCGACGAGCTGGGAAAGTTCCCCGGGGTCGGTCCGAAGAGCGCTCAGCGCATAGCGTTCCACCTCCTGGCCGTCGAGCCACCCGAGGTCGATCGCCTCATGCGCGCGCTGCAGCGCATCCGCGACGGCGTGCAGTTCTGCATCGTCTGCGGGACCGTATCGGACAAGGATCTGTGCCGAATCTGCGCCGACTCCCGACGCGACAGGTCCATGATCTGCGTCGTCGAAGAGCCCAAAGACGTTCAGGCCGTGGAACGTACGCGCGAATTCAAAGGCCGGTACCACGTGCTCGGCGGAGCGCTCGACCCACTCAACGGAGTGGGCCCCGACCAGCTGCGCATCCGAGAGTTGTTGACCCGCGTGGGAACTCAGGACGACGGCGTCGACGTCACCGAGGTCATCATCGCCACCGACCCCAACACCGAGGGCGAAGCAACGGCTACGTATTTGGTGCGGATGATGCGCGATTTCCCCGGTCTCGCCATCACCCGTCTCGCCTCCGGCCTACCGATGGGCGGAGACCTCGAATTCGCCGACGAACTGACACTCGGCCGTGCTCTGACCGGCCGGCGCCGTATGTGAGAGCGGCTTCGCCGCACGTGCATGGAAGTTCGTAGCAGGGGTCGAGTTTCCACTCACGACCTCGTCTATCCACAGCCTGTGGATAGATCCTGACGCGGTCACCGTAAACCGGCCATCCTGGGGTACATGAGGACGAGACCGGCGGGTGCCTGGCAGCGACTACTGGACGATCAGCACGGAATCATCACCACGAAGCAAATGCACGAGAACGGGGTCAACAAGGACTCGATCGACCACTGCGTGGAAACCGGGCAGTGGCTCAGGGTGTTTCGCGGAGTCCTATCGGTGACCAACGGACCGCTGACTCGTGAGATGCATCTGTCGGCGGCATTGTTGTTCGCGGGCCGGGGAGCGTTGCTCAGCCACACCACCGCCGCTGAGGAGTGGGGGTGGCGGCGAGTCAGTTCTGGGCCGGTTCATCTCACCGTTCCCTACGGGTGCTCGGCAATCAGCAGGCCGCCGACAATGCGACACGCCAAGCAGAACTTCACGTCAGAGAGCAACGAACAAATTCATCCCGGCGTGATCGTGCACCGTTCCCGAGCCATGAGCCACATCGGCGTCGAGACGAATCCGGCGCGAACGAGCGCCGCCGACACGGTGCTGGATCTGGCAGTCGCGGAACCGTCGTCGAGGCAGGCCGTGATCACGTTGGTTTCAGCGATGTCGTCGGGCGGCGTGAACGTCGCGGCAATGACACGCAAGGTCGAAGTCCGACGGCCGATGCGCTACCTGAAGGCAATTCTGCACACATTGGCTCTCATGCGCGACGGGGTCCATTCTGCGCTCGAGCATCGCTACGTGCTCGATGTCGAACAGGCGCACGGACTTCCGGCCGGGAAGCGACAGGCACCGGTCTTCGTCGACGGGCGGCAACTCTTCGAGGACATTCGTTACGAAATATGCGACCTGATCGTCAGGCTGGACGGCCAGGCCTTCCACTCTGCCAAGCAGCGTCGTTTTCGCGATCGACGACGCGACAATGCCGCTGAGCTACGGAACCTGCCGCGGTTGATGTACGGCTGGCACGAAGTGGCCGAGGACCCGTGCGGTGTGTACCGCGAAGTCCGCGAGGTGCTGGTCAGAGAGGGATGGAACGACGCTTCGTACCCTTGTGAACGGTGCTCGTCGTGAGTGGGAAATCGTAGTGGGCTACGAAGTTTCACTCACGTGCGGCGGAGCCGCTCCCTGCGGAGTTGCGCAACCTCGGGGAGGTCGAGGGGAGCGAGAGTGGTGCCCAAAGCCCGTTCGAGTAGGTAGTCCGCCAACTCCGGGTTTCGGGCGAGTACCGGCCCGTGCATGTAGGTGCCCAACACCGAACCCTGCACGACGCCTTCACGCCCGTCGCCGACACCGTTGCCCACCCCGTGGGTGACCTTGGCGAGCGGTGCGGCATCAGGCCCGAGTGTCGTTCCGCCGCGGTGGTTCTCGAATCCGCTGAGCTTCTGGGTGAGACCGCCGAGCGTGGGTTCGGTGACGACTTCACCGATGGATCGAGTGGCCTGAGGCGCGGTGGTCACGTCGAAGAGGGAGATGCCGTCGACACGTTCGCCTGCGGAGGTCTCGTACCAGTGCCCGAGCACCTGGATCGCGGCGCAGATGGCGAGTACCGGCACACCGCGAGCAGCTGCGTTCTGCAGGCCCGGGTATCGGGTGAGGTGACGCGTCGCGAGGCGCTGAGCCGAATCCTCTGCTCCACCAAGGGTGTACACGTCCAGCGAATCCGGGACCGGGTCGTTGAGGGTGATGTGCACGACCTCGGCGTCGATGTCTCGCATCCGCAGTCGCTGGCGGAGAACGAGGGCGTTGCCGTTGTCGCCGTATGTGCCCATGACGTCGGGCAGAACGAGGCCGATGCGAACGGTGGACTCAGACATCCTTGCTCTCCCGTGCGAGTGCGCGACCGAGATCGCGAAACGCGGTGTAGTTGGCCAGCACTTCGACGCGTCCCGGAGGGCAGGATGCGATGGCTTGCAACGGATCTGCGATGGTGGTGTGTTGCGATCCGGCGTAGAGCAGGCGAACACCCAGATCGGTCGCCCGCTCGCCGGCGGCGACCACGGCGACGTTCTCGAAGTGCTCGAAGCGCACGTCCCACAGCCACGACAGGTCTTCACCGTCCGGCACCTGACCGTTGACGGCGATGACGAGGCCGTCGCAGGTGGGGTCGATCATCGACAACGCTTCTTGCCAGCCGGCGGGATTCTTGGCAAGAAGCATTCGGACGGAATGGGATCCGTACTGGACGGTGGAGTAGCGTCCGGCCACCTCGTCGACGCCCGACGCGGCCGCGACAGCATCTTCTGCACTGGTACCGAGGGTTACTGCAGCGGCGACAGCCTGGGCTGCGTTGCCACGGTTGGCTTTTCCGGGGAGCGCGAGCTTCATCGGCAGAACGAGCCCGTCGGGGCCGTAGAGATTCTCGTCGTCGAGCCACCAATCCGGCGTCGGACGCTTGAAGTCGCTGCCGGTGCTGTACCAGTGCTCGCCGTCCCAGACTATGGGTTCGCCTGTACGCGGGCAGCTGACGGAGTCGCCGGCCCAGCCGCCGCCCGCGGCGACCCACACGACGTTCGGAGCATCGAATGCCGCCGAGGTGACGAGGACGTCGTCGCAGTTCGCAATGACGACGGTGTCGGGATGACGGGCCAACCCGGCGCGCAGGGCTCGCTCGATCATGTTGATCTCGCCGACACGGTCGAGCTGGTCGCGACTGAGATTCAGGAGAACGATCGCCGCGGGATCGACCGCGTCGGAAACGTGGGGGACGTGGAGTTCGTCGACCTCGAGGGCGGCCAGCTCGGCGTCGAAATGAGCGTGCAGTGCCGCGACGATGCCGGCATCCATGTTCGCTCCGTCGGCCTGAGTAGCGACGTCGCCGAGAGTGGCCAATGCTGCCGCCGTCATCCGCGTCGTGGTGGATTTGCCGTTGGTGCCGGTGACGATGACGGTGCGCCGCCCACGACCAAGGCCGCCCAGAATGGTCGGATCGATCTTGAGCGCGACCAGACCACCGATCATCGAGCCCTTGCCTCGGCCCGCCTTGCGGGACGCCCACGTCGCCAGCTCCGCCGCGCGTAGTGCCACGCGGCCGCGGGCGCCGATACGTCTGCGCTCACCCAGTTCAGCCATCCGCCGAGTCTGGCACAGAACAGGGCGGCGTTTCATATCGGCGGCTCGCTACCGCATGGTCATTCCGCAGGTTCCACTCCCGTCACACTGGGTCATTCCGCAGGCTCCACACCCGTCACTCACACCGGTACTTTCTCCAGAACTTGCGCAGGCTTCCTGGCAGCCATTCCGCCCAGGCAGCCGCCGATGACGATGGCTCCGCCGAGCAGGGCCAACAGCGACGGGGTTTCGTCGAGAAACGCCCAGGCACCGGCGATACCGACGACGGGGACCAGTAGCGAGAACGGCGCGACGAGACCGGCCGGGTTGCGGCTCATCAGGATGCTCCACAGGCCGCTGCCCACGATCGTGGCGGGAATCACGATGTACGCCAACGCGACCAGACCGGGCCAGCCCTGCGATCCGAACGAGTCGGCCAGCGCATGCCAGCCCGTGCTCGGGCCCTCGACGACGGCCGACAGTGCCAACATGGGCACCGGCGGTACGACGGTCATCCAGAGCATCAGTGTCATCGGGGAGTCGGATTTGGCCAGTCGGTTTCCGAGATTGCCGAAGGCCCAGCCCAGACCGGCGAGCAGGGTGAGGACAACAGGGAGCAGGGTGGCGTTCTGGGCGCGATCCCACCCGATGAGGACCATGCCGAGGACGGCCACGCCGATGCCGATGGCCTGCCTGCGGCTAACGTGTTCGCGTAGCAAAAGCGCGCCGAGAACGACGGTGAACGGGGCCGACGACTGCAGCACGAGCGACGCCAATCCAGTGGGCATGCCTGCCGCCATCGCCGCGAACAGGAAGGCGAACTGCAGGAAGCCGAAGCCGAAACCGTAGAGCAGCAACCATTTCAGGGGCACCTTCGGTCGCGGGACGAACATCACGACCGGAACGGCGATGACCAGGAAACGCAGTGCCGCGAAGAAGAAGGGCGGAAAGTGGTCGAGCCCGACGCGGATGGCGAGGAAGTTCAGGCCCCACAGAACGGCGACAGTCAGTCCGAGGAGGCGGTCGCGAGTGGTCATGCCCATTATCGTGACGGGTGCAAAAGATCAGCACAATCGAATATATCCGCACCAACAGTTAAGATTTTCTGTATGAACGTGGAGCGGCTCCGGATCCTCGCCGAGCTTGCCGACCGCGGAACCGTCGCATCGGTTGCCGACGCGATGTCGATGACCCCGTCGGCGGTGTCTCAGCAGCTCAAATTGCTGGCTCGAGAGGCCGGCGTGACGCTGCTCGAACCCGACGGGCGTCGGCTACGACTCACCGACGCCGGACGGGCCCTGGTACTCAGAACCGACGATGTTCTCGCTGCACTCGCCCGCGCCACAGCAGAAATGGATCGTTATCGAGCGTCTCCGCGGGGACGCGTCCGAGTTGCCCTGTTCCCGTCGGGCGCGGCGCTGCTCCTACCCGGAGTCCTGACGCGGCTGGCGGATTCGGACGTCGACATCGATGCGCGCGACGAAGACCTGCCCGCCTCCTCGGTGCCCGAGCTACTCGCCGATTACGACGTGGTGCTCACCCACCGAGACGACCGAGCTCCGTCGACGGCGGGTCCACGGATCGAGGTGACGACCCTGATGCGCGAGCCCATCGATCTGGTGTTGCCTCTCGATCACGCACTGGCGCAGCAAGGCTCGATCGATCTGCGAGACCTGATCGACGAGCGGTGGATCAGCGTTCGCGGTGGTTTTCCGGTCGACGACGTATTGCTCTCCGTAGCTTCGGTGACCGGAGTGCAGCCGCGAGTTGTCCAACGTATCAACGACTTTCGGGTGACAGAAACCCTGGTCGCCGCCGGGCACGGAGTGGCGCTGATGCCGCGCTACGCCGTTGTGCATCCGGGCCTGGTGCGTCGAGAGCTCGCCGGTGTGCGAGCCGGGCGAATCTACGAACTCGCGACGAGGCCCGATGCGCGTCGACTACCCGCGATCGCCGCTGTGCTCGACGCGTTCGAAGCGGAGGCTACGTTCAGGACAGCGCTTTGGCCTTCAGCGTCGTGAACTCGTCCTGATCGATGGTTCCGTTGTCCAGCAACGCCTTTGCGTGTGCGATCTCTTCGGACGCAGATCGACCGGCGACGTGCTTGATGTAGTCCTCCTGCTGGTCCTGTGCGTGCTGCAGGGCAGCAACCTGACGCTTGGCCATGTTGCTGCCGTTCACGATGAGGTAGACCAGCGCGGTGAGGAACGGCGCAACGATGAGGAAGAGCACCCACAGGGCTTTGACGAACCCGGATGTCTTGTGGTCCCGGAAAAGATCTCCGATGATCGAGAACATCACCATCAGGTAGGCCACGAAGGCGAAACCGACGATGAGAAGCCAAAGAAAATCCCAGAAAGAATCCATCACGAACTTCCATTCTCTGAGGTGCCCCAACGGCTGATTCAGTGTGGCATTCACGGCACCCCGTGCACACGGGTCTTTGGTCCCTTTCGTCGACCGGAAATCCGCGTGAGCCACACGTCGACCGCGCCCGCTTCGTTTCGTGAGGGCTCCACAACGCAACACGCCGCCCACCCCTAAAGGTGAGCGGCGTGTCGTCGTGCAGAGAAAACTATTTCAGCGCGCGGTTCACGGCAGAAACCACAGCACGCAGTGACGCGGTGGTGATCGACGTCGCGATGCCGACGCCCCAGACCGTGGTGGCGACCCCCGTAGGCGAGGTGACCGAGGCTTCGACGTAGGCCGCGGCCTGGGCGTCGTCGCCTGCGGACAGTGCGTGCTCGGAGTAGTCGAGGACGCTGACGTCGTAACCGATGGTCGACAGCGCGTCGACGAACGAGGCGAGTGGCCCGTTGCCGGAGCCGGAGATCTCCTGCTCGACGCCGTCGACCTTGACAGTGGCGGTGATGGTGTCGGTTCCGCCGTCGACCTCGGCGGCCTGTACCGACTGCTTGATGCGCTCGAGCGGACGGATCGGCGTCAGGTACTCCTCGGCGAAGACGTCCCACATCTCCTTGGGCGAGACCTCGCCGCCCTCACCGTCGGTGATGCGTTGGACGGCCTGGGAGAACTCGATCTGCAGGCGCCGCGGCAGGTTCAGTCCGTGATCGGACTTCATGATGTACGCGACGCCGCCCTTGCCGGACTGCGAGTTGACGCGGATGACGGCCTCGTAGGTGCGTCCGACGTCCTTGGGGTCGATGGGCAGGTACGGCACCTGCCAGGTGATGTCACCGATGTCCGAACCCTGTTCGTCTGCGGTGACTTTCATGGCATCGAGGCCCTTGTTGATCGCGTCCTGATGGCTGCCCGAGAACGCGGTGTACACCAGATCTCCGCCGTAGGGGTGGCGTTCGGCGACGGGCAACTGGTTGCAGTACTCGACCGTGCGGCGAATCTCGTCGATGTTGGAGAAATCGATCTGCGGATCGACGCCGCGGGTGAACAGATTGAGGCCGAGCGTGACGAGGCAGACGTTGCCGGTGCGCTCACCGTTGCCGAACAGGCATCCCTCGATGCGATCGGCACCGGCCTGGTAGCCCAGTTCGGCTGCGGCAACACCGGTTCCGCGGTCGTTGTGCGGGTGCAGAGACAGCACGATGCTGTCGCGGCGATCGAGGTTGCGGCTCATCCACTCGATCGAGTCGGCGTAGACGTTCGGCGTCGCCATCTCGACGGTGGCCGGCAGGTTCAGGATCAGAGGCTTCTCGGGCGTCGGATCGATGACGGCGGTGACTGCGTCGCACACCTCTTTTGCGTAGCTGAGTTCGGTGCCGGTGTAGGACTCGGGCGAGTACTCGTAGCGCCAGTCGGTATCGGGGAACTTGGCTGCTTCTTCGAGTACCTTGCGAGCACCGTCGGTCGCGATCTTCTTGATCACATCACGATCGGCCCGGAACACCACTTTGCGCTGCAGGATCGACGTCGAGTTGTAGAAGTGCACGATGACGCTGCGAGCGCCCTCGCACGCGACGAACGTGCGCTCGATCAGCTCCGGGCGGCACTGCGTCAGAACCTGGATGGTGACGTCGTCGGGAATCGCGCCGTCCTCGATGATCTCGCGGACGAAGTCGAAGTCGGTCTGGCTGGCCGACGGGAAGCCGACCTCGATCTGCTTGTAGCCCATCCGGACCAGCAGGTCGAACATGCGGCGCTTGCGCGCAGGGCTCATCGGATCGATCAGCGCCTGGTTGCCGTCGCGCAGATCGACTGCACACCACTGCGGCGTCCGGTCGATGATCTTGTCCGGCCAGGTGCGGTCGGGGAGGGTGATGGGCTCCACTTCCTCGGCGAACGGCCGATAACGGAACGTGGGCATCGAAGAGTTCTTCTGGGTGTTCCACGCAGGCTGGTCGCTGGGCGCGGGCCGTGAGGGCGGGGTGATGGTGCGAGATCCCGAGGTGAATGCGTCGGCTGGTGACATGGTCTTCGTCTCTCCGTACAGATCAAAACAATGTGTTCGACCGGCGCAACGAACCCCGCGACGGGAAGCCAGTCTGGTCTCAGACCCCGTCGCGGCTGTTAAGAAGGAGAGCTCGCAGCATGGGGTGAGTGTACTACCGCAGACCGACCGCCTACCCCAGGGTTCGGGAGTCGACTTTGTCGGCGACGGTGTCGTGCCTGCGCTGCCACTCGTCGATGTCGTTCAGTCGTCCGACATCGGCCGCGGACCAACACCGTGCGAGCAGTTCGTATCCGAGGTGATCGACCTCCGCATGCCGGTCCCATACTCGATGCGCCCAGCGGCGATCGTTGTGCGCGGCTTCGGCTCCCGCGAGCGCTGCGCCGACCAACTCGAACTGCACGTCTCGTCGAAGCGTCAGAGTGGCTGCCGCAGTGACCTTTTCGGTTCGCAGAGTCGTCAACAATCGGTCGGTCAGGTCGAGAACCCGCCGATCGGACCACAGCAGCGCCCGCCGAAAAGCGCCCGGTAACAACAACCACAGCGCCGCGAAGGCAAGGGCGACACCCACCGCGGTCTCCACCACCCGATCGACGACGATACCGCCGAGCGGAGCACCCGGATGCGAGATGGTGCCCATCAGCAACGCGAGTGGGGTGATGAACGTGACGGCGAGACCGTAATTGCGCGCAACACTGATCTCGATCGCGAACTGCAGCACCATCAACACCACGATTACCGCGAGACCGGTCAGCGGCGAGAGATAGATCGCCGAGAACAACACCACCCCGGCCAGAGTGCCGCCGAGTCGCTGCATGCCGCGATACGTCCCATGGACGCGATCGGGCCCCTGTTGGAGCACCAGGACCGCGCCGAGGATCGCCCAATCCGGCCTGCTCAGCCCCAGTGCCACACTGATGCCGCCGGCGGCTGCCGCCGCGCAGAACACCCGGATTGCCGTGGACGCCGCGTGTGAATCTCGATGCAACGAGCGCGTCAACCGATAGCCGATGCTCGGACGCGCCAGCGGCAGCTGGTCGCGCAGGAGTGCAGCCTGCGGAATGACCCAATCGGACGGCGATTCGACTTCATTCTCGGGATCCGGCACGGTGCCGGCGCGCGCCGACGTAGCGGCCGCAAACGCGAGATGGGCGTCGAACAGTGTCTGTACCAGCGCTGTGCGCGAGGTTGGTTTCACCGATCCGGCCTCGTACACCGCGGCCCATGCCGCATGCAGACGAGCGCCGGCGGTGTGCCGATCGGCGACGGACGCCGTCGGCGATGTCGTGTATCTCTCGATTGCGGCCACGGCCGCACCGACGGCCGCCCGTTCGGGACCACTCGCGTCGCCAACCACCCCGGACATCGCGACCACCAGCGCCGACGCCACCCCGATGGCCGCGCACACGGCACCGCGGGTCGCGCTGATGTCGGCGGCAGGGAGGTACGACGCCACCGCGCACACCAGCACGAAGAAGAAGGCTCCAGGCGGGCCGAGTCGCAGCGCCGCCACGACGTAGACCGCGACGAGAGCGAGAACCGACAACACGGCCACCGGGATCATCCGCGCCCACCCGGTCTCGCCGAAGTCGAGGGCGAGCCGGCCGGCCGTCGCGCCCAGCCACACCGACGCCACCAGGGCGGCACCTGCCGTCAGCACCACCCACCAGCGCGATCGATAGGGACGGCCCTCGCCATAGATCACCGCGAAACTGCCCGAGACCACCAGCAGCGCCTCGGTGTGGAATCCGAGCAGCCACGCCAGGATCGCCGGAACACCGAACGCCAGCGCCGAACGCAGTCCACCGGGCCAACGCCGGCCGACAGCGGGGAGCCCGAAGAGCACTTTCAGACCTCGTGCCGGCGGTGGTGGGCGATGTTCTGGAACGGTCACTCGAACATGTTAAGGCAGGCGAGAGGCCCTAAAGTCCCAGCTCGGAGCTACCCGGCCCACTGCTCGGGGCATTCGCTCGGTAAGGTGACCCGCGGACAATCGAACGATTGTCGGCTATCCAGCGGAGGTAAAACGCGTGGCTCTCATCGTCCAGAAGTACGGTGGATCGTCGGTGGGGACCGCCGAACGTATCCGACGCGTCGCTGAACGAATCGTCGAGACCAAGAAGGCGGGCAACGACGTTGTCGTCGTCGTATCGGCGATGGGCGACACCACCGACGAACTGCTCGACCTGGCACAGCAGGTGTGCCCGGCCCCGCCTGCTCGCGAGATGGACATGCTGCTCACCTCGGGTGAACGCATCTCCAACGCACTGGTTGCGATGGCCATCCACTCGCTCGGCGCCGAGGCGCGGTCGTTCACGGGTTCCCAGGCAGGCGTCGTCACCACCAGCGTGCACGGCAACGCCAAGATCATCGACGTCACCCCGGGCCGCGTCCGCAGTGCACTCGACGAGGGTTCGATCGTGCTCGTCGCCGGCTTCCAGGGCGTCAGCCAGGACAGCAAGGACGTCACGACGCTCGGTCGTGGTGGGTCCGACACCACCGCCGTCGCGCTCGCCGCAGCGCTGAACGCCGACGTCTGCGAGATCTACACCGACGTCGACGGCATCTTCACCGCAGACCCGCGCATCGTCCCCAACGCACGCCACCTCGAGACCGTCTCGTTCGAGGAGATGCTCGAAATGGCAGCCTGCGGCGCGAAGGTGCTCATGCTGCGGTGCGTCGAATATGCCCGTCGTTACAACGTTCCCGTTCACGTGCGCTCGTCGTACACCACCAAACCCGGAACGATCGTCTCCGGATCTATGGAGGACATTCCAGTGGAAGAAGCAATTCTCACCGGCGTCGCACACGATCGCAGCGAGGCGAAGGTCACCGTCGTCGGTCTGCCCGACACACCGGGCTACGCCGCCAAGGTCTTTCGCGCCGTGGCCGACTCCGAGATCAACATCGACATGGTGTTGCAGAACGTCTCCAAGATCGACACCGGCAAGACCGACATCACCTTCACCTGCCCCAAGGCCGACGGCCCGACGGCAGTGGAGAAGCTTACCAAGCTGCAGGCCGAGATCGGCTTCGCGCAGGTGCTCTACGACGACCACATCGGCAAGGTTTCGCTCGTCGGTGCCGGTATGAAGAGCCACCCCGGCGTCACCGCGACGTTCTGTGAGGCCCTCGCCGACGCCGGCATCAACATCGATCTCATCAGCACCTCCGAGATCCGTATCTCGGTGCTGTGCAGCGACACTCAGCTCGACGACGCCGTGCGCGCGCTGCACGCCGCCTTCGATCTCGGCGGCGACGAAGAAGCCGTCGTACACGCAGGAACAGGACGATAGTCATGACCACAGTTGCAGTCGTAGGAGCCACCGGCCAGGTCGGTGCCGTCATGCGAACCCTGTTGGAGGAGCGCAACTTTCCCGCCGACACGGTTCGATTCTTCGCCTCCGCACGCTCGGCGGGCAAGAAGCTGCCGTTCCGCGGCGAGGAGATCATCGTCGAGGACGCGTCCACCGCGGACCTCACCGGTATCGACATCGCTCTGTTCTCGGCCGGTGCCACGCTCTCGCGTGAGCAGGCACCGCGATTCGCTGCCGCAGGTGCCACCGTCATCGACAACTCGTCGGCGTTCCGCAAGGACTCCGATGTGCCGCTGGTGGTCAGCGAGGTCAACCCCGAGGCAGCGAAGAACCCGCCCCGCGGCATCATCGCCAACCCCAACTGCACCACGATGGCCGCCATGCCGGTGCTCAAGGTGCTGCACGACGAAGCAGGCCTGCAGCGCTTGATCGTCTCGAGTTACCAGGCGGTGTCCGGTAGCGGACTCGCCGGCGTCGACGAGCTCGCCACGCAGGCACGCGCCGTCATCGACGACGTCGAAAAGCTGGTGCACGACGGTTCGTCGGTGGATTTCCCGGCTCCGAACAAGTACGTCGCGCCTATCGCCTTCAACGTTCTTCCGCTGGCAGGCGCTCTGGTCGACGACGGATCCGGCGAAACGGACGAGGACCAGAAGCTGCGCAACGAATCGCGCAAGATCCTCGGCCTGCCGGACCTGCTGGTGAGCGGAACGTGCGTGCGCGTGCCCGTGTTCACCGGTCACTCGCTGTCGATCAATGCCGAGTTCGCCAACCCGCTGTCGGTGGAACGCGCTCGTGAGCTGCTGGCCTCCGCCCCCGGCGTCTCGTTGGTCGACGTGCCGACCCCGCTGGAAGCCGCAGGCAAGGACGACTCCCTCGTCGGCCGCATCCGCCAGGATCCGGGCGTCCCCGAGGGTCGCGGACTCGCCCTGTTCGTCTCGGGCGATAACCTGCGTAAGGGTGCGGCGCTCAACACGATTCAGATCGCCGAGCTGCTGGTCTGACCTCGTGCGCGTTTTGCGTATCTGGAGGTACGCAAAACGCGCACGAGGGGGTCAGTTGAGGCGGCGACCCTCGGCGGAGGCGTCGAAGATATGCGCATGGGCCTCGTCGATGCGGACGTGAACGCGGTCGCCCTTCTCGGGTGGGCTGCGCCAATCTGCCCGAGCGACAATGGTTTCGGTCCGGCCGTTGATGTCCGCGCGGCCGAACACGAAGGCCTCGGAACCGAGTTCTTCGACGACGTCGATCTCGAGTGCGATACCGCTGTTGGCAATCTCGATGTGCTCGGGCCGAATACCGAACATCACCTCGGTCGCGGAACCGAGGGTCTGACGCGGCACCGGAATCACCTGATCGGCCAGGCGGACGCCGCCGTCGGTGACCGGAGCGCGGAACAGGTTCATCGACGGTGAGCCCATGAACCCGGCGACGAACGCATTGACCGGGGTGCGGTAGAGCTCACGCGGTGTGGCGCACTGTTGCAGCACACCACCTTTCAGGACGGCGACGCGATCACCCATAGTCATGGCCTCGACCTGATCGTGGGTGACGTAGACGGTGGTGGTGCCGAGCCGACGCTGCAACTGCGCGATCTGCGTTCGCGTCTGGACCCTCAGTTTGGCGTCGAGGTTGCTCAGTGGCTCGTCCATCAGGAACACCTGGGGCTGACGAACGATGGCGCGGCCCATGGCAACTCGCTGCCGCTGGCCGCCGGAGAGCGCCTTCGGCTTGCGGTCGAGGTACGGCTCGAGGTCGAGCAGCTTGGCGGCTTCCTCGACGCGAGTGCGAATGTCTTCCTTGTTCGCCTTCGCCAGCTTGAGGGCGAACCCCATGTTCTCGGCGACGGTCATGTGGGGGTACAGCGCGTAGTTCTGGAACACCATCGCGATGTCGCGATCCTTGGGTTCGGAATTGGTGACGTCCTTGCCGCCGATGAGGATGCGGCCCGAGTTGACCTCTTCGAGGCCTGCGAGCATCCGGAGCGACGTCGACTTGCCGCAGCCGGACGGGCCGACCAGAACGAGGAACTCACCGTCCTCGATGTGCAGGTCGAGCTCGTTCACCGCGGGGGTGTCGGAGCCGGGAAAAAGCCTGGTCGTGCGCTCGAACGAGATTGTTGCCATGACGAAATAGATCCCTCCACCGGCAGGAACGTGCCGGACGATCCGAGTGTGGGGTGTCGGCGGGAGCCGACCAGCACATAGTATGGGCCCCATCACAACCAGGAGGAAGGTGGCCGGGTGAGCGGCTCCGTGTCCAGACGAACCGCCCTACGTGGGCTGGCGGCGGCCGCAGTGGCAGCCGGAGCAGCGGCGATACCCGTGGCGTCGACGACTCGTCGAGCGCTGGCCGACGACTTCTTCCGCGGGCAGAGTCCATTGCTGTTCCATTCGCCGCCGCTGACGCCGTTCCGCGACGAGCTACCGCGCTTGCCGCTGATCAGCGGAACCGAGGTGAGCCTGGACGCGCACAGCGCCACCCACGCATTCCACGCCGATCTCAGGCCCGCGCCTACGTTCGGTTACGGACAGTGCGACTACCTCGGGCCCACCATCGAATCGCAGCAGGGCCAGCCGTGGACGCTGAAGTACTCGAACACCACCGCGGGGAATCCGCTCGCCGCCGACATCGACACCTCGCTGCACGGCATGAGCGAGATGGATCGCACGATGACGCCGACAGCACTACACCTGCACGGTGCCGTCACCGAACCGGCGAGCGACGGGCACTCCGAGATGCTGGTGCGCCCGGGTGAGTCCATGACGCACAACTTTTCCGGGCTCAACGACGCTGCCGGGCTGTGGTACCACGACCACGCCATGTCGATGACGCGCATCAACGTCTACGCTGGCCTGCTCGGGATGAACCTCGTCCGTGATCGTTGGGACACCGGCACTTCCGATAATGCGCTCGGCCTGCCCTCGGGCGAATTCGAGTTGCCGCTGGTGCTGCAGGAAAAGATCATGAACCCCGACGGCAGCATGAGCATCCGCTCCAATATCACCGTGCCGCAGGGTAAATGGGAAGGCGGCGGCACCGGAGACGTCGGCGTCGTCAACGGCAAGATCTGGCCGACGATGGAAGTCGCACGGGGTATGTACCGGCTGCGGCTCGTCAACGCCGGGTCGTACAGCGTGTGGAACCTGTTCTTCACCAACAAGTTACGATTCTGGGTCATCGGAAACGACGGCGGACTGCTCGATGCGCCGGTGGAAACCACCAGTATTCGACTCGCACCCGCCGAACGCGCCGACATTCTCGTCGACTTCGCCGCAGTCGAGTCGGGTGCTCTCGTCGAGCTCCTCAACGACGAGCCGCCGCCGGCGCAGGCCGCATCGCTCGGAGCCGTCCCGATGCCGATGTTCTGTCAGTTCCGCGTAGCGTCCGCGGCGGGCTTCCGGGGCGGCATGCCGTCGTTGCTGCGCGGAGGTAAGGGGCAGCCGGATCTGTTGCCCGCGTTGCCGACCCCCACCTTCACCCGCACCGTCACCGTGAACCAGCCATCCGGCGGGTTGAACCTCGACATGACGCTGATGAACCTGAACAACCTGCGGTACTCCGACCCGGACATCGAGATGCCCAAGCAGGGCACCGTGGAGATGTGGAACATCGTCAACACGACGGTCGAGCCACACCCGATTCACCTGCACCTGGCGCACTTTCGGACGTTGGGACGCATCCCCATCGACCTCGCGGCGTACCAACGCGACTTCCCGCGGCCGACGTTCGGCACCAAATGGGCTCCGCCGGTGGAGAAGTTCCTCACCGGACCCTCGTTGCCGCCGGCCACCTGGGAAGCCGGGTGGAAGGACACCGTCAACACGTACCCGGGCACCGTCACCCAGATCCTCGTCCGATTCCCGACGGCCGACGAACTCGGCTTCGATCCCGACGCCACGTTCGCGGGACCGGCCGCCCACCACGGCGGTCACGATATGAGTGGTCACGACATGCCGGCTCCGGGGCCGACCGAACTGCAGGGGTACATGTGGCACTGCCACATGCTCGACCACGAGGACCACGAAATGATGCTGCGGTACCGCACCGTCGCTCCGTGACGCACATACCCGGACCCCTGCGGGGTCGGGAGCGGGGTTGCGCTCATGGTCCGGCCGGTCCACACTGACCGAGCCTGTACGGCAATCCCCGCAGGCGGCCGACATTCCTGCCTGTCGGCTGACTGCGACAACGGAACGGACACCGCCCATGACCAGCAGCGGAACCAGATCCGACCCCTGGGCTCTCACCACCGCCCCCGGCACCTCGGCGTACACCATGCACCGCGATCCCGACCACGAGCCACCTGCCCTCGTGTGCCAGGTGGGGTCGACGACCTTGCGATACCGCATCGAGGCAATCGAAGACCTGCACGGTTGGCTCACCGAACGCGCCGACTGGGTATTGCTCGGTGCTGCGGACGAAAAGAAGCCGGCTGCGCCGGACACGGTCGAAGCGTGGGGGCGTTCGCCCGACAATCCGGTCGGCGGTTGGTACGGACTCAGGAACGGATACCGCGGCCGCTTCGGAATGTACTTGCCGCCGCTACTCGAAGAGCTCGGCCTGGCCGAGCTGACCCACAATGCGCGCAACAACAGCGTGCGTGCGTTGTAAGGGGCTCGTCGAAAAAGTCTGTCGGTGGGTGGGTATAGCTTTCGTGGTGTGAAGACATGGGGGGATGTGTTCGGGCTCGGGGACCAGGAGTTGGTCTCCGAGCTCGCCGACGTGGCTTCACTTGAAAATTCCCTCGCCGCAACCAGATTGACGTTGCTCGCCGAGATCGACCGCCGCGGCTTGGCAATGAAACTCGGGCACTCGTCCGTCACCCGCTGGTACGCGAAGTCGGTTCGGATCACCGACGGGTCAGCCGCCCGCCAGAACGCACTGGGGTACTGGCTGTTCGATCACCCCACCGTGCTCGACGCCCTCGCCGACGGCCGGATCCATGCCGCGCATGCCGCCGCCATCGCCGAGGGATACGACGTCGTGCTGGTGGCCGACCCGACGTTGAATCAGGACCGGCGCGACGGAATAGTCGCCGAATTGCTCGACACCGCGATGCGCAACACCGCCGGCCAAGTGACCTCCCACGCGCAGGCTTTGGCGCATGCTGCCGCCGACGACGCCCGAGCACGACACGCGAAAGCCGAGAAACAACGCCGAGAGCAGGAACAGCAGGAACAGGAACGCCACGATCAGGAGCGGCGGAAAGACGATACAGCGACCACTAACGGCACGCCTCCCGATCCGAAACCACCTGCGCCCGAGCCTGTTCCGCCGACACCCGCACCGCGACCGGTGTCGGAGAACCCGGACCTGAACCGATTCGACCTGCATGCTCTGGCCAACGGCCGCTTCCAGGTCGGCGGCAACATCGACCGACTCCTCGCCGAGAAGCTTCTCACCGCTCTGTCGCCGTTGACGGCACCGCGACCCGGTCCCGGCGGTGAACGCGATCCACGTAGCCCGTCGAAGCGCCGGGCAGATGCACTAGATCAGATCCTCGACCGGCACCTCCGCGGCGGCACCCGCGGGTCGGCGGGCGGGTCGCGGGCGTCGGTGCACCTGATCGTTCCCCTGCGGGACTTGCTCGCCCACGGCGGTGACAAGCAATCAGATAGCGGTGCAACGGATTCGGGTGACAAGGGTTCGGTCTCGAATGGTTCCTCGAGCGGCAGCGATAGCAACGCCTCGCGTCCGGATGGATCTGCTCGAGGGGATATCGCTGCTCACGGCGATGCGGCATCCAGTCGTGATGGTGTCGGTGGCAGTAGCGCCGGGCATGGGACTGCCCCCAACCCAGGGAGTATGGCTGCTCGCGGCGCAGCAGCGTCCGGTGGTGACGGTGGCGATGTCGGCCGTGCCGGGCAGGAGTCTGCGTCCGCCCCGGACGACGCTGGTCCTCGCGGCGATGCCGCGGCCGGTCGTGGCGGTGGCAGTCACGCCGGGCAGAAGTCTGTGCCCGAGCCGGGTGACGCTGACTGGCCGTTCCATTTCGACTGGACCGGCCCGATCAGTCGATCCCTCGCCGAGCTGGTCACCTGCGACGCCGACTTGGCCCCCGTCATCGTCGACGACCACGGCGTACCACTCGCGCTCGGACGAACCACCAGACTCGCCAGCGACGACCAACGCATCGCCCTGACCATCCGCGACACCTGCTGCGTCATGTGCGGCCGCCCAGCCCAGTGGTGCCAAGCCCACCACATCGAATTCTGGGAACACGGCGGCCACACCGACCTGATCAACCTTGCGCTGGTCTGCGGAGAATGCCACCGCCTCGTCCACCACGGCGACTGGCAACTGATCATGGGCGACGACGGACACCCCTACGCCATCCCACCCGAATCCGTCGACCCCAGACAGCACCCCCTCCCGAGCTACCACCGACGAAAACAGCGAGCCGCCTGACTCCAGGTCGGTTGTGATCCTGCCGATCTATCGGACGGGAGGTGCAACCGTGCGGTAATGCGCCGCGATGTCGCCGGGGGTGGTGAACCAGACGCCGTCGCTGTTGTCGGTCAGGTGCTGCAGCGCTGCGCGGAACCGTCGCAGCCGGTAGGGCTGACCCGTCAGGAAGGTGTGCACGGAGACGGCGAGCACCACCGGTTGCCTCGCCGAGTTCTCCTTCAGTTCGTCGAAGCTGCCGATGATGTTGTGCTCGAACGCTTCTGCGGTCTGATGGTGATGGACGAACATCGGCAGATCGTTGATCTCGTGCGGATACGGGACGCTGAGCAGCGGGCCGCCGCGGGTTTGTAGCCACACCGGTTGGTCGTCGACGGGCCAGTCCAAGGTGTACTGGTAACCGCGCTCCGCGAGGAGGTCCTCGGTGACGCGGCTCGGATTCGCGCCGGGGCTCATCCATCCTCGGGGCGGTGTTCCCTCGTGTCGTTCGATCGTGGCGGTGACATCCTCGATGGAGCGGCGTTCGGTGTCTTCATCTTGATCGTTCGGTTGCACCGCGTTCGTTCGGCCGTGCGCGACGACCTCGGCGTCGAGGGCTCGGAACGCCGCAGTCAGCTGCGGGGCGTGCTCGTACACCTCGGTGTTGACCAGCAATGTCGGCCGAATCCCGGACTGCTGCAGTGTCTCTGCGATCCGGAAGCCACCGACGCGATTGCCGTATTCACGCCAGCCCCAGTTGTACGTGTTGGGCTGGTCCATCGCGGGTGTGTAACCCAACCCGGGCTGCCCGTCGTCGTACGGAAAGTGCTCGCAGTTGACCGCGACGTACACCGCGAGCCGCGCCCCGCCCGGCCACTCGAACTGAGGCCGATCGACGATGGGGGAGTACTCGAAGCGGCCGTGCGAGGGGAGAGCCATGGCCGGGGTATTGCCCGCGGCGAGTCGGCACAAACTGTCGGTCAGTCGGTCTGAGTCGCGGCGTCCACCAGGTGGGCGATCTGCGGGTCCCGTGGCTCGAACACCTCGAACACTCCGATGGCTGCCAGCTGCGGTGCCAGCTCTTTCAGCGTCGCGATCAGTTCGTCGTGGGCCGCGGTTCCAGGTTCCACGTCGCGGAGCGCTTGCGCATTCGCGATGAACGCCGCCACCGTGCCTTTCCGTATCGGGTGACCGTCGAACGTGGCTCTCTCGGCTCCGTCGGGAAGTACGTCCTCGGGACGTACCGAATGGCTCGTCATGTTGATCCTTTCCGTCGAACAACGCGCTTTCTGCGCGCGAAGGCCAGTGTGCCCACGACGGCGCGACAGGGTGGTGCGACGGTCGGCGGTCGGGCTGAGCAAACGCCTGTCGGCGGTCTCGAAGGCGGATGAGCGGGGTTGTGACAAAACTTAAAGTCAGGCTGGACTGTTTGTTGTTTTGACGCTACTGTGCAAAGTGTGACTACCGACACAGAGCTCAGCGACGGCGCACCGACCCCGCGCCGCACGCAGGCGGAACGCACCGCGGGGACTCGCGCGAAGTTGCTCGATGCAGCCATCGAGTGCCTCGTCGAGTTGGGTTTCGCGAAGACCAGCACGCAGGAGATCGCGCGGCGTGCCGGTGTGTCCCGCGGAGCGCAGCTGCACCACTTCCCGACCAAGGAGACGTTGGTGACCGCTGCCGTCGAGCATCTCGTGGACCGCCGCCTCTCCGAGATTCTGGAAGCCGAGCCCGACCCGGAACGCGGACCGGAGATCCTCGTCGACGCGTTCTCGGGCCCGCTGTTCTATGCCGCACTCGAGCTGTGGGTCGCGGCCCGTACCGATCCGGCTCTGCACGAGGCAATGGTTCCGCTCGAACGACGCGTCGCCGAGGCGATTCAGAGCGGCGCTCAGATCGTCATGGGTAGCCGCATGTCCACGGAGTCCATCGAGCTCAGCGTCGAGCTGGCACGCGGGCTCGCTGTCTCTGCTCTGTTCCGTACCCCCGAAGCCGACGCGCAGCTGCGCGGACGGCTCCTCCCTGTCTGGTCCGAAAAGGTGATGGACTCGTGAATTCTGCACTGCCCCAACAACTGGACGTGCTCGTCGTCGGGGCCGGTTTCGCCGGCCTCGCCGCGGTGGCGAAGATCATCGCCGCCGATCCGAGTGCCGACGTGACCGTCATCGAGCGAGCGTCGGAGGTGGGCGGCACGTGGCGGGACAACACCTACCCCGGGTGTGCGTGCGATGTCCCGACGTCGCTGTACTCGTTCTCGTTCGCGCCGAGCCCCAAGTGGAGCCACACCTTCGCGCGCCAACCGGAGCTGTTCGACTACCTCCGCTCCGTAGTCGACCGCCTGAACCTGCGGGACCGCATCGTCACCGATTGTGAACTCCTGTCGGCCGATTGGAGCGACACGGACCAGCGGTGGACCGTGCAGACCTCCCAGGGTGCGACGAGCGCCAGAGTTCTCGTAGCGGCGACCGGCGCACTGTCGACGCCCAAGATCCCGGACGTCCCGGGCATCGACACATTCCAGGGAACTGTGTTCCACTCCGCGACGTGGAACCACGAGCACGATCTGACCGGAGAGCGCGTCGCCGTGATCGGCACCGGTGCGTCGGCGGTGCAGTTCGTGCCAGAGATAGTGGACAAAGCTCAGCGGCTCACCGTCTTTCAGCGCACACCGGCGTGGGTCATCCCGCGTCTGGACCGCACCATCGGCCGGGTCGAGCGGGCTCTGTACGAGAAGGTTCCCGCGGCCCACCGCGCGGTTCGCGGCATCATCTACGGGTACCGCGAGGCGTACGTGACCGTGCTGGCCGACAACCCGTGGATGCTGCCCGCGGTGAAGGTGTTCGCCAAAGCGAACCTGAAGCGTCAGGTCAAGAACCCGACGAAGCGGGCGGCTCTGACCCCCGACTACGCACCCGGCTGCAAACGTCTTCTGCTGTCCAACGATTGGCTGCGAACACTGGACCGACCCGACGTCGACCTGGTGACATCGGGCCTCACGTCGGTGACCGAGAACGGCGTCGTCGACGCATCGGGTCGCAACCACGAGGTGGACACCATCATCTTCGCGACGGGGTTCACCCCCACCGAACCGCCGGTGTCACATCTGTTGCACGGCAGCGACGGCCGGACTCTCGCGCAGCACTGGGGCGGTAGCCCGCAGGCGCACCTGGGTACCACCGTCGCCGGCTTCCCGAACCTCTTCCTGATGTACGGCCCCAACACCAACCTCGGGCACAGTTCGATCGTCTACATGCTCGAATCGCAGGCCAATTACGTCGTCTCGGCGCTCAGTGAGATGCGGGACCATCGGGCAACTGCCGTCGAGGTGTCCGAATCCGCTCAGCAGCAGCATAACTCGTGGGTCGACTCGTCTCTCGACGGCACCGTCTGGAATGCCGGCGGTTGCTCGAGTTGGTACCTCGACGCCAACGGACGTAACTCGACGATGTGGCCCACGTACACATTCCGGTTCCGCAACAAGACGCGAACGTTCGACACCTCGAATTATCGACTCGTCTCCGACACCCGTGAATCAGACAAGAAGGCGGTTTCCGCATGAGCGACTACGACGTACTGATCATCGGCTCCGGTTTCGGCGGCAGCGTCGCCGCGCTGCGGGCCGTGGAGAAGGGCTACCGGGTGGCGGTGCTGGAATCCGGCCGACGGTTCGCCGATCACGAATTGCCCAAGACCAGTTGGCGTTTGCGCAAGTACCTGTGGGCTCCGGCGCTCGGCTGCTACGGCGTCCAACGTATCCACCTGTTGCCCGACGTGCTGGTGATGGCGGGTGCAGGCGTCGGCGGAGGCTCGCTCAATTACGCCAACACGCTGTATCAGCCACCGACGAAGTTCTTCGAGGATCCGCAGTGGGGCGCCATCACGGACTGGAAGCGTGAGCTGAATCCGTATTACGACCAGGCTCGTCGGATGCTCGGTGTCGAGACCAACCCGACGATCACCGCCTCGGACAAGGTCATGAAGGAGGTCGCCGAGGACATGGGCGTGGGCGACACGTTCACCTCGACTCCGGTCGGCGTGTACTTCGGTGACCGTGGCAAGACTGCACCCGACCCGTTCTTCGGTGGTGCCGGCCCCGAGCGGACCGGGTGCACCGAGTGTGGTTCGTGCATGACGGGTTGCCGCGTCGGCGCGAAGAACACCCTCGTCAAGAATTACCTCTACCTGGCCGAACGTGCAGGTGCGCACATACTTCCGCTGACGACCGTCGTGGACGTCCGCCCGAACGGCAGCGGCTACGACGTCGTGACGCGCAGGACCGGGGGCAAGCTGCGGCGCAAGGAGAAGACGATCACCGCCGATCAGGTGGTCTTCTCGGCGGGCACCTACGGAACACAGAAGCTCATGCTCGCCGCCAAGGAGAAGGGTTCGTTGCCGCGGCTGTCGAACAAGATCGGTTCGTTGGTACGTACCAACTCCGAGGCCGTGCTGGCCGCAACGGCGCGCGGACGCGAGGTGGACTACCACGAGGGAGTGGCGATCACGTCGTCGTTCCACCCGGACGATCACACGCACATCGAACCGGTGCGATACGGCAAGGGCAGCAACGCGATCGGCCTGTTGCAGACCGTTCTCAGCGACGGCGGCGGCAAGGTGCCGCGGATTCTCAAGACGCTGGGAGTGGCGCTGCGTCACCCCGGCGCGGCGGCCCGCAGCCTGTCGGTCCATCGGTGGTCCGAACGCACCGTCATCGCTCTGGTGATGCAGACCGACGACAACTCTCTCGAGCTGGGCTCGAAGAAGGGGCCGTTCGGGCGTCGTCTGACGAGTCGGCCCGGGGCGGGCGATCCGCCGCCGCAGTGGATTCCGCAGGGGCACACGGCCATCAGGTTGCTCGCCGACAAGATCGGCGGCGACCCGGGCGGGTCGATCGCGGAGATAGTCAACATCCCGATGACCGCGCACTTCCTCGGCGGCTGCGCCATCGGCGATTCACCGAATACCGGCGTGATCGACGGCTATCAGCGGGTGTACGGCTACGAGGGCCTGCATGTGCTCGACGGGTCTGCCGTGAGCGCCAACCTCGGCGTCAATCCGTCTCTGACCATCACCGCGCAAGCCGAGCGGGCAATGGCGTTGTGGCCCAACAAGGGTGAGCCGGACCGCAGGCCTGCTGTCGGCTCGGGTTATGTCGAGGTGGCACCGGTGCAGCCGTCGAACCCCGTGGTGCCGGTGACAGCGCCGGGCGCGCTGCGCCTGCCGCTGACCGTCGTGGGGAGGGATTCCTGATGTGGAGTGTCGTCGAGTCGGAGACGGAGCGCACCGACTGGCCGGTCAGCCCCGCCGCGCCGTGGCCCGCGAATGTCCGGGCCACGATCTGGTGGCACCGAGCCCGGTCGTCCGATTTCGCGCCTGCCGGTGCGAAGACGCTGCCGATCACGATGTGCATGGTCGTCGACTACATGACGTCACCCGTCGGCCCCTACCGCGAGATACTGGCGAGCCCGGTGCTACGTCGGGACGTCGGGAAGATTCCGCGGATGTCGGTGCCGTTCATCGCGGTCGATTCCGCGACGTCGGTGCACGGCGGTCGAACCAACTGGCATCTGCCCAAGGTGCTGGCCGAGTTCGACGGCGACGTGCTGAACAAGGCGGGGGTCAGTGGAGGGGAGTGGTCGGTACGGACCGACTCCCGTGGGTTCGGTCCGGCATTTCCGATGCGCGGTTCGATCGGGTTCGCGCAACCGGTGACCGGCGGATCGGCTCTCGGCGTCGCGAGTTTGAAGGGAAAAGCCAGGTTGGCCAGGGTGCAGGTGGACGCTGGAGGGCCGACGCTCGATCGCTGGTTGCCGTCGGGCACGTATTTCGGGTTGCAGATCGTGTCGGGTTCGATGCGGACGGGCGAGGCGCGGCTGGTGCCCTGAGGCCGATCCTTTTCTTGACTTAGTACAGATTGATGGCATGCTGGTGGTCGAGCTCGAGGGTTTATGCCGCGTGAGTACGGGCATCCCCAACGAGAACCCGGCCGCGCCCTCGGCCGCATAGTTTCCGTCCGGGACAGCCCTCTCGGACTCGACACAGCCATCAGGAGGCTTCGTATGACCAAGCCGACCACCAGCAAGCCCACCACCAGCAATTCGGGAATCCCCGTCGCCAGCGACGACCAGTCGCTCACCGCCGGCGCGCAGGGCCCGATCCTGCTGCACGATCACTACCTGATCGAGAAGATGGCGCAGTTCAACCGCGAGCGGGTCCCGGAGCGCGTCGTGCACGCCAAGGGCGCAGGAGCATTCGGTGAGCTCGAGATCACCGGCGACATCAGCAAGTACACCAAGGCCAAGGTGCTGCAGCCCGGTGCCAAGACCGAGATGCTGGCGCGCTTCTCGACCGTCGCCGGCGAGCAGGGCAGCCCCGATACTTGGCGCGATCCTCGCGGCTTCTCGCTGAAGTTCTACACCGACGAAGGCAACTGGGACCTGGTCGGCAACAACACGCCGATCTTTTTCGTCAAGGACCCGATCAAGTTCCAGGACTTCATCCGTAGCCAGAAGCGTATGCCCGATTCCGGTCTCCGTGACAACAACATGCAGTGGGACTTCTGGACCCTCTCGCCCGAGTCGGCACACCAGGTGACCTGGTTGATGGGTGACCGCGGCATCCCGAAGTCGTTCCGCCACATGGACGGATTCGGCTCGCATACATACCAGCTCATCGCCGAGGACGGCACGAAGACCTGGGTGAAGTTCCACTTCAAGACCGATCAGGGTATCGACTTCCTGACGCAGGACAAGGCCGACGAGGTCGCCGGTACGTCCCCCGACCACCACCGCCAGGACCTCTTCGGATCCATCAAGAACGGCGACTTCCCCAGCTGGACTCTCAAGGTGCAGCTCATGCCGTACGACGATGCCGAGAACTACAAGTACAACCCGTTCGACCTCACGAAGGTCTGGTCGCAGAAGGACTACCCGCTGATCGAGGTCGGCAAGATGACCTTGAACCGCAACCCGGAGAACTTCTTCGCCCAGATCGAGCAGAGTTCGTTCGAGCCGTCCAACACCGTGCCCGGCATCGGCTTCAGCCCCGACAAGATGCTGCTCGGCCGTGTCTTCTCCTACGCCGACGCGCACCGGTACCGCATCGGTGCGAACTACGCGCAGCTGCCGGTCAACGCCCCGAAGTCCGAGGTCAACTCGTACTCCAAGGACGGCAACATGCGGTACTCGTTCAACTCCCCGGAGACGCCCGTCTACGCCCCCAACTCGTTCGGCGGCCCATCGGCAGACACGAACAAGTACGGCGACGACGGAGCGTGGGACTTCGAGCCTCGTTTCGTCCGCACCGGGTACATCGAGCATCCGGAGGACGGCGACTTCGTCCAGGCCGGCAACCTGGTCCGCGAGACGATGGACGACGCGCAGCGTGAACGTCTGGTCGGCAACATCGTGGGTCACGTCCTCAACGGCGTCAGCGAGCCCGTCCTGAGCCGAGTGTTCGAGTACTGGACCAACGTCGACCCCGATCTCGGCAAGAAGGTCGAGGAAGGTGTTCGTTCGCAGCAGAACGAGACTGCCCCGACCACAGGTGCAGGCGCGATCGACGATCCTGCCGACGAAGCCGCCAAGGTCTGACCCGTAGCCGCTCTGGGATCGGCGTCACAACGACGCCGATCCCGGAACAACCGGCACGGTGCCGCCGTTGTGCAATACAGACGGAAGCACAATAATGGCGTGCGATGCACACCGTCGTACAACGGCAGGGAGGCCACATCATGACGAACCCCATCACCAGCACCCTCGACGCAGGTCAGCAGAAGATCGCGGGCGACGCTCTGCAGGGAACCGTGGTCGATCTAATCGACCTCTCGCTCATCGCGAAGCAGGCGCACTGGAACGTGATCGGTAAGAATTTCCGGTCCGTGCACCTCGAGCTCGACGAACTGGTCACTGCTGCACGGGAATTCACCGATCAGGCGGCCGAGCGCGCCACCGCCATCGGGGTCAGCCCGGACGGTCGGGCAGCCACCGTCTCCTCGACGGCCGGAACCAAGGGATTCGGTGCCGGGTGGACGCAGGACAGTGAAGTGGTGCCGGCCATCGTCGACAACATCGCTGCCGTCGTCGACCGTCTGCGTGGACGCGTCGCCGATACCGCAGAAGCCGACCCGGTGACGCAGGACCTGCTCATCGCCATCACTGCTCGGCTCGAGCAGTTGCATTGGATGTGGCAGGCCCAGGCCAGCTGAGCCCTGAATTCGATGCGGGCCCCTCACCGGTGGTGAGGGGCCCGTTTTGTTTGCGTGTAGAGCCCACGGGTATTCCCCGGCCCATGTCACAAAGTGCTCCGAAGGTCGACGCGGTGTTGTTCGATATCGACGGCACACTCGTCGATTCCAATTACGTCCACGTCGACGCGTGGTCCCGTGCATTCCGCGACGCCGGTTACGAGGTGTCGTCGTGGCGCATTCATCGCAGCATCGGGATGGACGGGTCGAAGTTGTTGGAGGCGTTGGTCGGTTCGTCCGACAGCGCGCTCGCGCAGGAAGCGAAGACCCTGCACGGGGAGTACTACGCGGCGGCGTCGAAGACCCTGGAAATTCTGCCGGGTGCGCGGGAGCTGTTGGCAGAGCTGAGTACTCGCGATGTCACCGTGGTGCTCGCGACGTCCGCTCCGGAGTCCGAGCTGTCGACGTTGCGTGATCTGCTCGAGATCGAGGATTCGGTGGCGGTGGTGACGTCCGGCGAGGACGCCGAGGTGGCGAAGCCGGAGCCCGACATCATCGGTGTTGCGCTCGAGCGCGCCGGCGTCGACGCAGACAACGCCATCATGGTGGGAGACAGCGTGTGGGACATCGAATCCGCCGGTCGAGCAGGAGTGCGGGCCGTCGGCGTGCTGAGCGGTGGGATCTCCCGCGCAGAGTTGCTCGACGCGGGTGCTGTGGCAGTGTTCGACGACCCGGCCGACCTGCTCGAGCACCTCGCCGATAGCCCCATCTTCGACGACGAGGCAAGTGCTTGAGCAACTTCCGAAAGCCTTGTCCGAGGGTCGACGGGTACGTCCCCATCGAAAGTTACGGCGCGATCGGTGACGGTCGAACCGTCGCCATGATCGCCGACGACGGCCGCATCGATTGGTTCCCGGTACCGAATCTCGATTCACCACCGCCGTTCGCTTCGCTGCTCGACGCTCCGCACGGTGGTTACATCGAACTCACGCCCAGAGACGAGTTCACCGTCGAGCGTGAATTCGTGCCCGGCACAAACGTTTTGAGTACCACGTTTCGGACCGATGCTGGCACCGTTCGGATTACCGATTCCCTCAACACCGGCGTGGCCGGGCGATTGCCGTGGGTGGAGTTGGCGCGTCGCATCGACGGACTCGACGGAACGGTGGACATGACCTGGTCGGTCGCACCGGGGACCATGCTCGGTATCGCGTCGCCGTGGGCGTACGACACCGAGCACGGAACCGTTCTGCGCGTCGACGGATTGACCCTGGCAGTGCGGACTCTGGGGATCGAGGACGTGCAGCTCGCGGATCGCGACATCAGTGGCGTCTTCACCACCCACTCGGGTTCTCGGCACGTCATCGGTGTGGTCGGAACCGAGAACGAACCGCTACCGCTGCCCGATCCGCAGCACCTCGACGAGGGCATCGACCGGACCATCGACAATTGGCGTGTCTGGTCGGACGAGTTCTCGTACGAGGGCCCGTGGGCGGAGCACGTCGCTCGCAGCGCGTTGGCGCTGAAACTGCTGCTGCACAGTCCATCCGGAGCTATCGCTGCGGCAGCAACCACGTCATTGCCCGAGAATCGCACCGGTGGAAAGAACTGGGACTACCGCTATGCCTGGGTTCGCGACGCCGCGTACACGATTCGCGCCTTGCAGCGTTTCGGGCTGCGGGAGGAAATCCATGCGGCGGTCGCCTGGCTGCTGAAAGTCATCCGATCCAACGATCCCTTGGTGAACGTGTTCTACACGCTCGGCGGCGAATTGCCCGGCGGGACGGAGCAGCCCGACGTACCCGGCTGGCGAGGCATCGGGCCGGTGGTGAACGGTAACGCCGCAGCGGACCAACTCCAGCTGATGATCTTCGGAGACCTGTTCTCCATCATCCGGCAGTACGTGGACGCGGGGAACATCCTCGACGCACAGACCGGTCGGCTGCTCGCGACCATCGCGGACGAGGCCTGCGATTCGTGGCAGCGCAAGGATGCCGGTATCTGGGAGCTCGAGGTGGAGCAGCACTACACGAGCTCCAAGCTCGGGTGCTGGCAGGCGCTGGACTGCGCGGTGCACCTGGCCGAAGCCGGTGAGATCCCGGGCATACCGGATCGGTGGAAGGCCGAAAAGGAGTGCATACGGCGGTACATCGAAACCGAGTGCTGGTCCGAGGAGCGGCAGGCCTACCTCGCGTACCCGGGTGCCGATGGGCTCGACGCGTCGGTGCTGTTGGCGGCCGAGATGAATTTCGATCGTGGAGAACGTATTTCGTCTACTATCGATGCGCTCGGCGACGAGCTCGGTGCCGGGCCGCTGATGTACCGCTACAGCGGCGTGTCCGAGGAAGAGGTCACGTTCGTGGCCTGCGCGTTCTGGCGAGTGTCGGCGCTGTCGTGCGTCGGCCGAGACGACGAGGCCACAGCCCTGATGGACCAGCTGGTGGAGATGTCCAACGACGTCGGACTGTACAGCGAAATGATCGATGCTTCGGATGGGTCGTTTCTGGGTAATTTCCCGCAGGGCTTGAGCCACCTGGCCCTGGTGAATGCAGCGCTGACCATCGCGCGCTCGCACGACGCCACTGCCTGACAACCGACCTCTAGCGCAAAGTGGGATCGAATGGATTTGGGAATCGACGGTAGAGCCGCACTGGTCACCGGAGCCGACTCCGGCATCGGGTGGCACACTGCGAAGCTGCTGCTGGCCGAGGGTGTCCGTGTGGTCGTCAGCGACAAGGACCAGAGTTCGCTCGACGAGGCCGCCGCGAAACTCGGTGCCGCGGAAGGGCAACTGTTCGCGTTCGCCGCGGACGTGACCGATACCGAGGCCGTCGAGAACCTGGCAGTGCGCACGCAGCAGGCCGTGGGCGACATCGACATTCTGGTGCAGTCCTCAGGTGTCACCGGTGCCCAGGGGCTGTTCCACGAGATCGACGAGGAAGGGTGGCGCTCCACCCTCGACATCGACCTCATGGGCCCGGTCCGCCTACTGCGCGCGTTTCTCCCCGCGCTCCGGCGCGGTGGCTGGGGACGCATCGTGCTGTTGACGTCCGAGGACGCCGTACAGCCGTACGACGACGAATTGCCGTACTGCTCGGCCAAAGCCGGGGTTCTGGCTCTGGCCAAGGGGCTTTCGCGCAGTTACGCGTCCGAGGGCCTACTTGTCAACGCGGTCTCACCCGCATTCATCCACACCCCGATGACCGACGCGATGATGGACAAACGAGCCGAGGAGAAGGGCACCGACAGAGACGGCGCCATCGAGAGTTTCCTCGACGAGGAGCGTCCGTACATGGAACTGGGACGCCGCGGCGAACCCGAGGAAGTGGCCTCGGTGATCACGTTCCTGTGCTCGGACCGCGCGTCGTTCGTCAACGGATCCAACTACCGAGTCGACGCCGGTTCCGTCGCAACAATTTAGGAGAACAGCATGACCAATTTCGGATACACGTTGATGACCGAGCAGAGCGGCCCCAAAGAGCTGGTGAAGTACGCCGTCGGAGCCGAGAAGGTCGGCTTCGACTTCGAGGTCAGCAGTGACCACTACTCGCCGTGGCTCTCGTCCATGGGCCACTCTCCCTACGCCTGGACCACTTTGGGTGCTGTCGCGCAGGCCACCGAGCGCGTCGAGCTCATGACGTACGTGACGTGCCCGATCATCCGGTACCACCCGGCCGTCGTCGCCCAGAAGGCCGCGACGTTGCAGATTTTGGCCGACGGACGTTTCACCCTTGGCCTCGGTAGCGGCGAGAACCTCAACGAGCACGTCGTGGGCGAGGGTTGGCCGTCCATCGACAAGCGACAGGACATGTTCGTCGAGGCACTCGAGATCATCCGCGCACTGCACGCCGGTGGCCTGGTCACGTACGAGGGCAAGCATTTTCGCGTCGACTCGGCTCGGATCTGGGACCTACCCGAGGGTGGGGTCCCGATCGGTATCGCCGCCGGCGGTGAGAAGGCAGTGGCGCGGTTCGCCGAGTACGGCGATCACCTCATCGCCACTGAGCCGGACGCCGACCTCGTCAAGGCGTGGTCCGACAACCACGAGGGCCCGGCCCGCTCCATCGGCCAAATCCCCATTTCGTGGGATCCGGACAAGGACGCCGCCATCGATCGCGCACACGACCGATTCCGCTGGTTCGCCGGTGGCTGGGCCGTCAACGCCGATCTGCCGACGACCGCCGGGTTCGCAGGAGCCACCAAGTTCGTGCGGAAAGAGGATGTGGCCGATACGATTCCGTGCGGACCGGACCTGGACGCCATCGTCGAGGCCGTGAAGCCCTATTGGGAGGCCGGTTACACCGACATCGCCCTCGTGCAGGTGGGCGACGAGACCCAGGAGCGTTTCCTCGCCGAGGCTGCAGGCCCGCTGTTGGAGAAGCTGCGCGCTGCGTCCAGCTGAGCACAAGCCACGAGACCCCGATCGAGACCGTCGATCGGGGTCTTGCGCTGTCACCGAACGTGAATGTCCTTGCGGTCGAGCGCCCTACCGGTCAGTGCTACAACTGCGACAGTGAGCAGTGCCGTGGCCGTGACGATCGACAGTGCGGCTCCGGTGGTCAGCGAACCCGAATCACCGAAGGTCCCCGACGCCAGTTGGGTTGCACGAGTTGCCAGGGCATAGGGCAACACGAAGAGTGCCCCGGTCACTTCGGCGGTGAGGAGGACTACCGAGATACCGGCACCGACGACAGCGATGGCAATCGGCACCGCAAACGACCTGATCGCCATCGACAGACCGGATTGCAGAGCCGCCACCGGGAGCGACCCCACCACGACGAGTGCACCGGTCGCGAAGAGCTCGGACGGGATCATGCCGTCGAGCGAGAAGACCGCTTTGCCGACAGCGACGACGGCTGCCAGCATGACGATGTTCATCGCCGCGGTCAGCGTTGCCACCACAGCGGTCTTGGCGATCACGATGCGCAACGACGGAACCGGCCCACTCATCAGGGCATTCCAGTTTCCTCCTCGGTGTTCGGATTGCCACGCCAGCGAGGCCAGTACGGCAACGCCGAGTGCGAGTGGGAACAGGCCGTAGAACACGACTGTGCGCAACCACAAGGTGCGCCACCCCTCTGCCAACTCTGCGCCGGACGCGATCGTGTTGAACGTTCCGACCCCTGCGATGATCAGCGGGAGGAGAACGACGACCGCCCATGCCTGCGAGCGCCTGAGCTTGATCATTTCGGCCGAAAACTCGTTCATGCTCGTACCTCCTGTCGATCGAGTCGAACGGTCATGAGCCAGAACAACACTGCCCCGACAACTCCGAGCGCGACGATGCTGGCGTAGGACGGGTTCAGCGTCACCACCTGCTCGCCTCGGTAGTCGGCGGCAGACGCCAAGGAGTAATACCCCCACGGCGTCAGGTGTGCTGCCCAGGAGGGGAATCCGGAGGCGCAGATCGCAATGACGGTACCCACGATGCCGATTCCCAGCGCGACCAGTTGGTTGTCCACTCGCGCTGAGATCAGCAGGTGCAGACCGAGTATCACGAGGTTGGCAGTCACCGTCGCCGCCGTGAAGCCCAACCACAGGCCGGCAGGCAACGGTTGGGTCACTCCGATGGCGGTCCCCAGAAATACACCTGCAGCACTGGCGGCCACCGTCGCGCCGCCGACAACGAAGCCCGTGGAGACGAGCTTCGCGCGGACGAGTGCTCCGCGGTCGGCTCCAGTGGTCTGGTTCAGCAGCCAGCCGTTGGACTGGTGCTCGACTTCCACTGTGCGGCTGGCTATCACTGCGATCAGCAGCGGCGACGCGATGGGGACGGCAAGGGACAGACCGGCCAGTGGCAGTGCCCAGGAGACCGCGGTCGAATCGTTCGACGTCGCCGCGGTGAGAGCGCCGACGAAGGTCAACCCGACGATCGCGGCGACCAACACTGCGGCGATCGCGCCGATGTGCAGGTGCCTGAGTTTGGCGAATTCGTTGCGTACCGCAGTCACAATCGGCCGCCCTTCGTCAGATTCATGAATACGTCTTCGAGCGATTGATCGTCGCGCCGAACGCCGAAGACGCCTACGTTGGCACCGACGAGTTCTGCCACCACCTGTGCGGTACCTCGATCGTCGATGCCGGAGAGCCTCAACGTGTGGTCTTCGACCTGAACCGGGAGCTTCTGTTGCAGAACCGAATTCGCGCGTTGGGGATCGGTCGCGTCGATGAGTACGTCCGGAGTGGAGGCGGCGAACAGCTCGTCGCGGGTGCCTTGGAAAATCAGGCGGCCCTGGCTCAGGATTCCGAGCATGTTCGCCGTCTTGTCGATCTCGCCGAGCAAATGGCTCGAGACCATCACCGTCACACCGTGTTCGGCGAGATGACGGAGCAGGCCGCGGATCTCCTCGATACCGGCCGGGTCCAATCCGTTGGTGGGCTCGTCCAGAATCAGAAGTCGTGGTTCGCGCGCGAGCGCCATCGCGATACCCAGGCGCTGCTTCATCCCCAGTGAGTAGTTCTTCACCTTCTTGTCGAGATGTTCCTGCAGGCGGACGGTCGCCACTGCGCGTTCGATCTGCTCGGCGGGCAATCCGAGCGAGCGTTGCACGATACGGAGGTTCTCCGCACCCGTGAGATGACCGTATCCGGGTGGGGATTCGATGAGTGATCCGATGTGGGAGAGCACTTCGCGGCGGGTGCCATGATTCATCGGCCTGCCCAGGATCTCCACCTCACCGGAGGTCGGTCGGATCAGGGACAGCAGCATCTTCATGGTCGTCGACTTTCCGGATCCGTTCGGACCGAGAAAGCCGTAGACGCAGCCCTCGGGAATGCGAAGGTTCACGTCGTCGACGACGGCATGCGTGTCGTAGCGTTTGCCGAGTCTGTGAGTTCTGACGATGTCCATGCCTCGACTCTGGCGCGTCGATCACGGAGAGTCGTCGCACGAGAGTATCGAGATCGTCATACTCGAGGATGACGCCGCACGTACTGCTACGGAGCCAGGCGCGACAGGTTCTTCGAGATGCTCGACGTCAGTGCCTTGCCGACGATCGCGGCGAGTCCGGGGATCGGGGCGTCGAATCCAATTGTGTAGTCGAGTTCGGTGCCGCCGTCAGAGGTGGGTGTCAGCTTCTGCACACCCCAATGACCGCGTAGCGGGCCACCTTTGGTGATGCGGTACTCGATGAGGGTGTTCGGCTCGGAGACGGTGGTGGTCTCCTCGAACGCGGGGAGTGGCCCCAGCTTCAGGCTACGAACCGATCCGACGCCGTTGCGTGCGGTGTCTCCGTCGCGCACACGGCGGATCGTGGCCAGGAACAACGGACCGAGGTTCTCGTGTTCGGACAGCGCCGCGAAGACGACGTCGGGAGACGAAGCGAACCGATGGGTGACATGAACGCGGGTGGGGGTCGGCATGGGGCGTGAGATCCGTTCGCTGGTTCCGAGCAAGGACGATTCACAGTACGCCGACCCGACAACGGAAAAGGACCCGCTCGAGTGAATCGAGCGGGTCCTGATCGTCATCCAACTGTCGGGGTGGCGGGATTCGAACCCACGACCTCTTCGTCCCGAACGAAGCGCGCTACCAAGCTGCGCCACACCCCGTGTACCGCTGCAGAAGTCTAACTCACGACTGCCTCAGAACGCGAAACGCCCTCGTCGGAGGCGTCCTTCGGGCCCTTTCTGGGGGCAGGAGTGAGCGTGATCAGGGTTGCTTCGGGGCGGCAGCAGAAGCGGGCAGGCGCGTACGGCGACGTCCCGAGACCGGCAGACACGTGGAGCTGCGTGTGCGCGCCCCACTTGGACGGACCCTTGACCCGAGAGCGATCGATCTCGCAGTTCGTCACCAGCGCACCGTAGAACGGCAGGCACAGCTGGCCGCCGTGGGTGTGCCCGGCGAGGACGAGGTCGTAACCGTCCTGTGCGAACTTGTCCAACACCCGGGGCTCGGGGGAGTGCGTGATGCCGAGGCGCAAATCTGCCAACGGGTTCGGCTGGCCAGCGATGGTGTCGTAGCGATCGCGCTTCAGGTGCGGATCGTCGACGCCCGCCGATGCGATCCGGACTCCGGCGACCTCGAGTTCGCGGCGGACATGCGTCACGTCGAGCCAACCGCGTTCGGAGAACGCAGCCCGCAGGTCACGCCACGGCAGCGACTCGCCCGTCGTGCGCTTGTGGTTCTTGTCGAAGTACTTGAAGGGGTTCTTCGGCTTGGGCGCGAAGTAGTCGTTGCTGCCGAACACGAACAGCCCGGGCCGCGACAAGAGGGGCCCGAGGGCCTGCACGACGCTGGGAACGGCGCGTTGGTGAGACAAATTGTCGCCGGTGTTGACCACGAGGTCGGGTTCGAGGCGGTCCAGCTCGCGGAGCCAGTTCTGCTTCATCCGCTGGCCCGGCATCATGTGCAGGTCGCTGATGTGCAGTACGCGCAGCGTTGCGGAGCCGGGCTCGAGCACCGCCATCGACGTCTCACGGAGCGTGAACGCGTTGCGCTCGACGAGGGTGGCGTAGCCGATGCCCAAGGCCGCAGCACCCGCCGTCCCGATCACCGAACTCTTGAGCGGTGCCGCTCTGACGACGTCGCGCGTGTGCTCGGCAACGGAGCGCAGTTGCGTGGAGGCGTTGCGCAGTTGCGTCGAGGTTGGCAGTAACGAGGAACTGAAGTGAACGGCCACCCAGTCCACGATACGGCAGCAAGCCGATATGGACGCGCGAGCCGACCGCTGGGCCGCGTAGCGTTTCTGCCATGTCCGAACTCAAGGCCCGTATCCGAACCGACCTGACCACAGCGATGAAAGCGAAGGACAAGCTCCGGCTGGCAACGCTGCGCATGATCCTCGCCGCCATTCAGACCGAGGAGGTCTCCGGCAAGGAGGCCCACGAACTGACCGACGACGACGTCCTGAAGGTGCTGGCGAAGGAATCGAAGAAGCGCGGCGAATCGGCCGAGATCTACACCCAGAACGGCCGCGGTGAACTTGCCGCCAACGAGCACGCCGAGGCGCAGATCATCAACGAGTACCTGCCCACTCCGCTGACGGACGAGGAACTGGCCACCATCGTCGACACCGCGATCGCCCAGGTTGCCGAAGAATTGGGCGAGCGACCGGCCATGAAGCAGATGGGTCAGGTCATGAAGATCGCGTCGGGCCTCGCCGCAGGCAAGGCCGATGGATCCCGCCTGTCGAAGGCCGTCAAGGACCGCCTGTAGTGCGCTCCGCGCAGTGGTGCGGTTATGTGCCCCAGGAGGGCCGTAACCACACCACTGCCGCAGGCACTAGCGAGGAGCGGTGAGCCCGGGGATCGCCGGTATCTGGATACCCGGCGGCAGGTCCGGTATCTGGATACCCGGCGGCAGGGCAGGGGCCGGAGCCGGTGCCGGGCGAACCGATCCGTCACTGACATAGATCGTGATGTTCGATCCGGGAACCGCGCTGCCCGACGGTGACGTCGACACCACGGTCCCGCGCGCAGCCTGATCGGCCGTCGTCACCGCTGTCACCTGGAAGCCCGCACCCTGCAGCGTGGACGTCGCGGACGACTGGCTCTGGCCGGTGACGTCGGGTACCTGTCCGTTGGCCGAGCCGCGGACGTACTTCTGATCGACCGGTGGAAGTTGGACGGGCCCGTAGTTGGTGGCGATCGGGCTCATGGCGTCGAACCAGGTTCTCGCGGGTTCGTTACCGCCGTACAGGTTTCCCGAACCGCAGGGCCGCAACGGGAACGAGCAGATCTCGCTAGGCGTCGGTGAGTCGCCGTAGGTGTACACGGCGGCGGCGTAGTTGTTGGTGAACCCGAGGAAGCCCGAGGACCGGTTCGACTCGGTGGTGCCGGTCTTACCGGACATCGGCAGGTTCCAGCCGGCCGAGGCAGCGGCGGAAGCAGACGTGCCACCTGCCTGGTCGTCCTTGCTCATCGCGTTGGCGAGGGTGTTCGCCAGACCGGGTTCGACGACCTGCTCACAGGCCTGGTGAGCGACAGGAACGGGCTTGCCGTCGCGGTCGAAGATCGAGTCGATCGGGGTGGGCGGGCACCACTTGCCGCCCGAAGCCAACGTGGCAGCCACGTTGGACAGCTCCAGCGGGTTCACCCACGTGGGTCCGAGGGTGAACGAGCCGAGGTTCTGACTCTTCTGGAAATCGGCCATCGACTGCTCGGCACCCGAGGAACCCGGGTCGTTGTACGAGCGGAGGCCGAGGCGAACGGCCATGTCGACCGTCGGCGTGACGCCGACGGACTCGATCAGTTTGACGAAAGCCGTGTTGGGAGACTGAGCCAGCGCGTCGGTGATGGACAGCGCGGGTGGGTAGTTGCCCGCGTTCTCCACGCAGTAGGTGGAGGCCGGGCAGTTACGGGCACCACCGTCGCCGACGCCCTTGACCTCCACGCGCTTGGGGACCTGCAGCGTTGCGTTGGTGCCCAGTCCGCGTTCCATGGCGGCGGCCGTGGTGAAGATCTTGAAGATGGAGCCGGCTCCGTTGCCCACGAGGGAGTGTGGTTGCGGCTGCACGGTCTCGTCGGCGTCGGCGTTGAGGCCGTAGGTGCGGCTGCTGCCCATCGCCAGGACGCGGTGCTGGTCCTGGCCCGGGGCGACGACGTTCATCACCGTCGCCACGCCGTCGAGCGAGGGGCTGGTGTTGCTGACCAGGGCGGCCTTGGTGGAGTTCTGCACCGCGGGGTCGAGCGTCGTGCGGATGAGGTACCCGCCCTTGTCGATCTGCTCCTGGCTGATTCCGGCCTGAGCGAGGTACTGCAACGCGTAGTCGCAGAAGAATCCTCGGTCTCCTGCCGCGATACAGCCGCGGGGCAGGGTCTGGGGGACCGGCAGCACGCCGAGGGGCTCGGCTTTGAGTGCGGTGAGCTCGGCCGCACGCTCGGGGAGGTTCTGGATCATCGTGTCGAGCACGGTGTTCCTGCGCTCGATCACACCCTCCTCGTTGGTGTACGGGTTGAGGGCCGAGCTGGACTGGACCATGCCGGCGAGCATCGCGGCCTGGACGGCGCTGAGCTGGCTGGCATCGATGCCGAAGTATGTCTGAGCCGCGTCCTGGATGCCGAAGGAGGCATTACCGAACGGCACCAGGTTGAGGTAGCGGGTGAGGATCTCGTCCTTGGTCAGTTCCTTGTCGAGCGTCAACGCCATCCGGATCTCACGGATCTTGCGGGCGGGCGTCGTCTCGATGGCGGCGCGTCGCTCGGCGTCGGTCTTCGCCACGACCAGCAGCTGGTAGTTCTTCACGTACTGCTGGTCGATGGTCGATGCACCCTGCTGGACCTGGCCGCTCGTGGTGTTGGTCAGGAACGCGCGCAGCGTGCCCTGCCAGTCGACGCCCTGGTGCTCCGCGAAGCGCCGGTCCTCGATGGAGACGATGGCCAGCTTCATCTCGTTGGAGATCTTGTCGCTCGGTACCTCGAAGCGGCGCTGCTCGTACAGCCACGCGATCGGGTTGCCGTTGACGTCGGTCATCGTCGAAACAGCAGGTACGGCACCCTCGACCAACTCGGCCGAGACGTTGTCGACGGTATCGGCGGCGCGGTTGGACGCGAACCCGAACCCACCGGCCAAGGGGAACATCACGCCGGCGAGCAATGCACCGGCGAGTGCTGAACATCCGGCGAGCTTCGCCACGGTTTTTCCAACTGACACAGAGCACAGCGTACGTGTGCCTCGTTCGGATCGGCAGTGCCCCGCATGCGTTGTGCGCTGCGCCCCTGCTCGGGACGCCCGTACCAGAAATGTGACCTCACCGTCTTGCATTCGGGGCCGGGTTTACCTAAATTATGAGCACAGTGTGATTCGCATAACACTTGATAATGAATGTGGGGCAGCTCCTAGAATTTGTGCTTCGACATCGAGGTACAAACTGCTCGGAGCCTCCAGGACGCCCAGTGAGGGCGACCGAGACGCAAAGGGGATCCGCCATGCACACGACAACCGCGCCGACGCGACTCGATGTAGAGGAAGCCGAAGCACGTATCGCTTGGGTGTCACACGCTCGGTGCAAGGGCACGGATCCGGACCAGCTGTTCGTCCGGGGTGCAGCGCAGCGCAAGGCCGCGACCATCTGCCGGCACTGCCCGGTTCTGATGCAGTGCGGTGCGGATGCGCTCGACAATCGCGTCGAGTTCGGTGTGTGGGGCGGCATGACCGAGCGTCAGCGCAGGGCACTGCTCAAGCAGCACCCCGAGGTCGACTCCTGGTCCGAATTCTTCGAGACCCAGCGTCAGCAGCAGGCGGCGATCTAGCCGCCTGCCGGTACGGCCGATTCAGCCTCTGCGGGTCAGCTGATCGGCCACCGCGCGTAGTGCGGCGAGGTCGGAGACCTCGAACGGCAGGGACGGAACACCGACGATGGGCACGCGGGGGTGCGCGCCGGTGAAGCGTTTGAGCAACCGCACCTCGCGCGCCGCGGTCACAGCGCGCTGAGCGTGGATACGCAGCACCGCAGCAGTCAGTTCGGCACCGGGGTCGTCGATCCGGTCCAACAGATCGGCGGCCGTGGCCGCATGATCGGCCTGCACCGACGACAACGTCGGATGCGTCCGGTTCACCACCAGTCCGGCCAGCGGCATGTCCTCGGCGGAGAGTCGCTCGACGAAGAACGCGGCCTCGCGCAACGCGTCGGGCTCGGCAGCGGCGACGACGAGGAAACTGGTGCCGTCCTCGCGGAGCAATTGGTATGTGCGCGTAGCGCGTTCGCGAAAACCGCCGAACATCGAATCCAGTGACTGCACGAAAGCCGAAGCGTCGGAAAGCATTTGGCTTCCGATGACGGTCGAGACGCCGCGCATCGCCAGGCTCATCGCGCTGGTGACGACGCGGGTGATTCCTCGTCCGGGAGCGGTCAGCAGCCGGATGAAACGACCGTCGAGAAACGACCCGAGCCGTTGCGGTGCGTCGAGGAAGTCCAACGCGTTGCGCGACGGCGGAGTGTCCACGACGATCAGATCCCACGACGCGTCGAGGGACAGCTGCCCCAGCTTCTCCATCGCCATGTACTCCTGCGTGCCCGAAAAGGACGACGCCACAGTCTGATAGAACGGGTTGGCCAGAACCTGAGCCGCTTTTTCCGGCGTCGAATGTTCGATGACCATCTCGTCGAACGTGCGCCGCATGTTCAGCATCATCGCGTGCAGTTCGCCCTTGGCGTCGGCACCCAATTTCACGGGCTGCGGACTGTTGTCGAGGTCGCCGAGCCCGAGGGCCTGAGCCAGCCGGCGAGCCGGATCGATGGTCAGCACGACAACACGCCTGCCCTGTTCGGCGGCACGCAGAGCCATCGCCGCTGCGGTGGTCGTCTTCCCGACGCCTCCTGCGCCGCAGACCACGACGATTCGTGACGCGGGGTCGGTGAGGATGCGGTCGACGTCGAGTTCGGTTGCTGCTGGTCGAGTCATCGGACACCCTGTTCTGCGAGCGTGGCGGCGAGCTCGTACAAGCCGCCGAGGTCGACGCCGTCGGCCAACATCGGCAGCGTCATGCGTGCGACGTCGAGTTCGTCGAGTTGTGTTGCGCTCTCGACCTGAGCGGACAGCGTCGACGCGTGCTCGATCGATTCGGTCAGTAGACCGGCGAAATCGGCCTCGGACAACGTGATTCCCGTCTTGGCCAGACCCTCCTGAATTGCGACGGCGTCGATCTCGCCCTCGGCGATGGGCTCGAGGGAGTCGGCAGGCAGGTACGTCGGCTCGGTGCGGTTGACGATCACCGTGCCCAGTCGGAGGTCGGCTGCTTCGAGCTCGCGTACCGCATCTGCCGTCTCCTGCACCGGCAATGCTTCGAGCAGGGTGACCAGGTGCACGACGGTGTCCGACGAATGCAACAACCGCACCACGCCCTCGCTCTGCGAGCGGACCGGCCCGCCTTTGGCCAGGTCGGCCATGGCCTTGGTGACGTCGAGGAAGTTCCCGATGCGGCCGGTGGGCGGCGAGTCGACGACCACCTCGTCGTACGCGCGGTTGCCCTTCTTGTCGGTCCGCACCACGCACTCCTTGACCTTGCCGGTCAGCAGTACGTCACGCAGGCCCGGCGCGATGGTCGTCGCGAACTCGATGGCACCGATCTTGCGCATCGCGCGGCCCGCGAAACCGAGGTTGTAGAACATGTCGAGATACTCGAGGAACGCGGTCTCGATGTCGATCGCCAGCGCGTAGACCTCGCCGCCGCCGTCCGCCGAGGCGACGCGGGTCTCCACCGGCGGTAGCTGCGGCACGTCGAACAGCTGCGCGATGCCCTGCCTGCCCTCGACCTCCACCAACAACACTCGCCGGCCACCTGCGGCCAGCGCCAACGCCAGCGCGGCAGCGACCGTCGACTTACCGGTACCGCCCTTGCCGGACACGAAATGCAGCCGCGCGGCGTCCGCCTTCGCCGGCCATCCCTCTTGCTTCGATGTACCCACGCCTCGACCATATAGAGACGCGATGCCGGTCGTCCGACAGAACCGATAATCACCCGATCGCAGTGACGCACCCCTCGTACTCCGGTGGGCGATAGGCTTCGAGTCATGAGCGAAAAGATCATCTGGGAGTACTTCACCGCACCGGTGCTGATTCACGCCACCAAGCAGATTCTCGACAACTACGGCTCCGAGGGCTGGGAGCTCGTGACGATCATGGCGGGACCGAACGGCGGCGACACGCTGGTCGCGTACTTCAAGCGTCCGAAGGGCTGACGCTGTGGCGAACTGGAGCGAACGCCTCTCCGAGATGGGCATCGAGCTGCCCGACGTCGTTCCGCCGCTGGCCGCGTACGTACCCGCCGTACAGGTGGGTTCGCTCGTCCACACCTCCGGTCAGTTGCCGATCGTGGACGGAAACCTGACCTCCGTGGGCAAAGTCGGAGCCGAGGTCTCGGCCGAGGACGCCACTGTAGCCGCACGGGTCTGCGCGTTGAACGCGCTCGCCGCGGTGCATGCGCTGGTCGGGATCGACTCGGTCGCGCGCGTGATCAAGGCTGTTGGCTTCGTCGCATCTGCGCCGGGGTTCACCGGTCAGCCCGGGGTGATCAACGGAGCATCGAACGTCATCGGTGAGATCTTCGGTGACGCGGGCAAGCACGCCCGCTCTGCCGTCGGCGTCGCGGAACTTCCGCTCGGTGCGTCGGTGGAAGTGGAGCTCATCGTCGAACTGCGGTAGTCGACGTGCCGTGGAAGGCGGAGCAGGTCTCGTCGATCGCGGAACGCAGCAGGTCTGCATTCGCGGCGTGATCGGGGATCGTCGTCGGACAGGCCGTCGTACAGACGGTGACGACGTCTCCGTTCACGCACCCTGGGCTCAGCGATGCGACGCCCGCGCACAGGGCTGCCCGGCTGGACCCCAACTCGAGGTCCAGACCGGGTCGGTCGACGGTGGTCACCACGGTATGGCCGGTGACACGCTCGGTCGTACCGGTGCGAGGGGCGTCGAGCCGGGCGCGGCGTCGGGTCCCTGATCCAACGCGGGTACTCCAACAGACCCACCGCATCGTCGATGCGAATCTGCAGTCTCGGAACGAGTCGAAGACGAACGCCGTGTACTCGTCCATCGAGCGATGCGGCGCCGACGTGTAGTGGAACATCGCATCTTCGACGTCCATCGTGGTCACACGATCAGGGTGCCCACTCCCGCGCCCGATCGATCACCCTTTGCAAGTGCAGTCCTCGGTGTACCGAGCATTCGTGGTCGACACCCGATTCCACCGACTCGAGGAACTCGTCCAGCAGTACGGCGTAGCAGTCGGTCGACGACGTGGATCGGTCGGTGAAGGTGTCGACTCCGGCGGGCCCGGACAGCTCGATTCGCATCAGCGACGGCATGACCGGTGTCCGCAGCGACAATTGGACGGTGCTACGCGCGCCGCCCTCGTGTTCGAGCAGAACGGTCCAACTGTCGGACGGCGTATCACGGTGCGAATAGGCAACGTGGGCAATGGTTCCCAGTGCCGCGTCGAGGAGATCGAAGACGTGCGGCCCGATGTCGAGGATCGCCCCGTCGTCGTGTCGCCACTGCGATTCCGAGTACGCCCCGCCGAGGGTGGCGCCGGAGAACCAGGTTCCGGAGCCGGCTGCCCAGGGGCGGCCCGCTGTGGAGGCGAGGAATTGCCTTGTCTCCGGAGCGAATCGGAGTGTCAGCGTCACCATCGAACGAACTCCGGCGGTGGTGACGGCCTCGGCCAGTTCCTCGGCCTCTGCCACGGTGGCGGCAATGGGCTTGTCCAGCAACACATGTTTGCCTGCCCGCGCGGCGCGGAGGGCGAACCCGGCTTGCACGGCCGGGGGCACGGCGAACGCCACCGTGTCGACGGCATCGAGCAGGGCGTCGAAAGACTCGTAGACGGGTGCACCCAATTCGGCCGCGGCGTCCGGTCTGCGAGCCCACACTCCGGTGAAGTCCACTCCCGGATGAGCGAGTAGCGAGGGGGCCTGAGTCTTGCGAGCCCAGGGGCCGGCTCCGACGAGTCCGATCTTCATACGCGTCGACGTTAGTCGTCGTCACCGGTCCTGTTCCACCTCGAGAACAGTGGGCGTCCTACAGTGTTTCAATGGCCGACTCGAAGTTGACGCATCCCGCCTACGGACTGGTCCGATATGTGACGCCCTCGGCGTCGGTCCTGCTCGCGGAGAACCCGGGCAAGATGACGCTCGACGGAACGAACACGTGGATTCTGCGGGCACCGGGTTCCGAGGAGTGCATCGTCGTCGACCCGGGTCCGAAGGACAAGGCCCATCTCGACGCCGTCGCCGCGTCGGGCACGGTGGTGCTGACCCTGGTGACCCACCGCCATGCCGATCACACAGCGGGGTTGAAGCGGTTTCACCGCAAGACGGGGGCACCGGTGCGGGCGGTGGGGGAGAAGTTCCTGCACGGCGGCGGCGAGCGGTTGGCCGACGGCGAGGTTATCGATGCGGCGGGTCTACGGATCCGGGTGCTGCACACGCCCGGTCACACGGCGGATTCGGTGAGCTTCGTGCTCGACGATGCGGTCCTGACGGGAGATACGATCCTCGGCCGCGGCACCACGGTGCTCGATCCGAAGGACGGCTCGCTCGCGGACTATCTGAATTCGCTCGATCGACTCGAGGCCGCCGGTGCGGGCAAGACGGTGTTGCCGGGGCACGGGGCCGAGGTGCCGGACACCGCCGAGGTGGCGCGACTGTATCGCGCTCACCGTCGGCAGCGGCTGGATCAGGTGCGGGCGGCGTTGGCCGAGATCGGAGACGACGCCAAACCGATGCAGGTGGTACGCCACGTCTATTCGGACGTGGACAAGAAGTTGTGGCCGGCTGCGCGGATGTCGGTCAAGACGCAGCTGGCCTACCTCAGGGAGAACTAGCTAGCGAGCTCGGCGAGCCAGGCGCTCGGAGTCCGAGATCAGCACGGACTTGCCCTCGAGGCGCAGCCATCCGCGGTGTGCGAAATCGGCCAGTGCCTTGTTGACGGTCTCGCGAGAGGCACCGACGAGCTGAGCGATCTCTTCCTGCGTCAGGTCGTGGGTCACGCGAAGCGATCCCGCTTCCTGCGTGCCGAAGCGCTGCGCGAGCTGCAGCAGCGCCTTGGCCACGCGTCCGGGGACGTCGGTGAAGATGAGGTCGGCCAGGTTGTTGTTGGTGCGACGCAAGCGGCGAGCCAGGACGCGCAGCAGCTGCTCGGCGATCTCGGGGCGCTGATCGATCCAGTCCTTGAGGGCAGCGCGATCCATGCTGACCGCGCGCACCTCGGTGACCGTGGTGGCCGAGGAGGTTCGGGGGCCGGGGTCGAAGATGGAGAGCTCACCGAACATGTCCGACGGTCCCATGATCGTCAGCAGGTTCTCGCGGCCGTCGGGAGAGCGTCGCCCGAGCTTGATCTTGCCGGAAACGATGATGTAGAGCCGGTCTCCGGGCTCACCCTCGTTGAACACCACGTGTCCCCGGGGGAAATCGACAGGCTGCAGCTGCTTCGTCAGTGCCGCAACCGCAGAGGGTTCGACTCCTTGGAAGATGCCGGCCCGTGCCAGGACGTCGTCCACTTGCGCTCCTTTTGGGATGTCGGCGATGCGGTGACCCGCACCCCCGAAGGCGTTTGTACACACTCGTCTCACCCACCGAATCGCGTGTGCGATTCAGGCGTCGATGCCGATGCAATGTTCAAACACAACAATTACCTCAGGGGAGTCTACTTCGACTCGGCCGAAACCGAGTGATCGACGCCACCACAGGTTGCCAGAGGAACCGGGCGTCTGTTCGCGTTCACCATAAATTCATCCGAATGCGGACAAATGGGTGCTCAACTGGCCCGTTGGTCGATCATGCCGTCGCGCGTGTCGATCGTGCGCGGAGGGGTCTGGTGACGCTTGCGGTTGTTGAACCGAGCGAGGGCGTGGGGGAAGCCCTCGTTCGCCAGTGTGGCGACCTCGGACTTGCTCGCCTGATCGAGGAATTCCTCTACTTCGTGCTCCCGGACGCCGAGCTTGCTGAGCCGGAACTCGACGCGCTCCATCGCGAGTGCGAAGAGCATGAGTAGTACCGGAAAGAGCACCACGGCGAGTCCTTGCATACCGGCCAGTTAACACCGAAAAGGTCTCGATACAAACACAGCTCGGCGCGCTCGCGTAGTTCGTTACGCATTCTTGTCCGTACAGTTGTGGCGTGGAATCGACAGCCCCGAAACGCCCCGACGTGCGCAAACGCGAGGAGACGCGACTCGGCCTCGTGCGTCGGGCCCGGCGGATGAACCGAACGCTCGGGGTCGCGTTTCCGCACGTCTACTGCGAACTCGACTTCACCACGCCCCTCGAACTCGCCGTCGCGACCATCCTGTCTGCGCAGTGCACCGACAAGCGCGTCAACATGGTCACTCCGGCCCTGTTCGTGAGATACCGCACAGCCCGCGACTACGCCGAGGCCGACCGGACCGAACTCGAGGAGTTCATTCGCACCACGGGGTTCTATCGGAACAAGGCCAACTCGTTGATCGGTCTCGGCCAGAAGTTGCTGGAGAACTTCGACGGCGAAGTCCCCGCTTCGTTGAAGGATCTGGTGACGTTGCCCGGAATCGGCCGCAAGACGGCCAACGTCGTGCTCGGCAATGCGTTCGACGTCCCCGGCATCACGGTCGACACCCACTTCGGCCGGCTGGTGCGGCGCTGGCAGTGGACGGCGGAGGAGGACCCGGTCAAGGTGGAGCACGCGGTCGGCGAGCTGATCGAGCGGAAAGAGTGGACTCTGCTTTCCCATCGCGTCATCTTCCATGGTCGACGCGTCTGCCACTCCCGCACGCCGGCGTGCGGGGTGTGCGTCCTGGCCAAGGACTGCCCGTCGTTCGGCCTCGGCCCGACCGATCCGGCGACCGCTGCAGCCCTGGTGAGGGGTCCCGAGACCGATCATCTGCTCGCTCTCGCCGGAATCGTGTCGTGAACAAGGCCGCTCTTCGCTGGTCTCTGGTCGCGCTCATCCTCGTCGTCGGCATGGTCTATGCCCTCTGGCCACGCAATGAAGCTCCGGCAACGCAGCCCGCCGCCGGGCCCGGTCTGGGACAGCAAGGCCCGTCGACGGCCGAGCGTCGTGCAGCCGACACCCCTGAAGCACTTGCACCTCTGCGGGAGAACGCGGGCCTCGCCGCATGTCCGACGCCGTCTGGCACATCGACGGGTCCGTTGACGGGCATGACCCTCGAATGCATCGGCGACGGCTCGTCCGTCGACCTCGGCCAGGCTCTGGCCGGGCGACCCGCACTGCTGAACATCTGGGCCTACTGGTGTGGCCCGTGCGCGGAGGAGCTGCCGTACTTGCAGCAATACGCGCAGCGGGCGGGTGATGCCATCACCGTGTTGACCGTCCACAACGACGCCAACGAGTCCAATGGGCTGACCCGTCTGGCCGAGTACGGCGTCACGCTGCCCGGCGTTCAGGACGGTGCAGGACGCGTCGCAGCGGCCTTGGGAGCGCCGAACGTGCTGCCCGTATCCGTTTTGATATCTGCGGATGGCACTGTCGCCAAGGTGCTACCTCAACCCTTTCGTAGCGTCGACGACATCGCCGACGCAGTCCGTGAGAACCTCGGGGTCTCGTCGTGAGCGCACCCGAGTGGCTCGGGCGCATGCTCGACGTCGCCGGCGGCGCGAACGGACTGACCGACACCACCGGAATCAACCCGGTGCTGCAACGACAGGCGCAGCCCGCCGATCGAACCCGTTCGGCGGCCGTGTTGGTGCTGTTCGGCGGCCCCGCGGCCGCCGACCCGACCGCGCCCGGTGGACTACCCGCCGAGGCCGACGTACTGCTGACCCAGCGCGCGTCGACCTTGCGCGACCACAGTGGGCAGATCGCCTTCCCCGGCGGTGCCACCGACCCGGGTGACGACGGGCCCATCGGAACTGCGCTGCGCGAGGCTCAGGAAGAGACCGGTCTCGACCCGGCCGGCGTCGTGCCGCTGGCGACGATGCCCGGCATCTACGTGCCGCCGTCCCGATTCGACGTGGTCCCCGTGCTCTCGTACTGGCAGGAGCCGAGTCCGGTTCGGGTGGTCGACGTGGGTGAGACCGAACGGGTGGTACGAGTTCCGTTGCGAGAGTTGCTCGATCCGGCCAACCGATTCCAGGTGCGGCACCCCGCCGGCTACCAGGGCCCGGCCTTCTCGGCACAGGGAATGCTGGTGTGGGGATTCACGGGCGGTATTCTGGCGGGCCTGCTCGCTGTGTCGGGCTGGGAGTCCGAGTGGGACACGGGGGACATACGCGATCTGGAGGCCAGCTTGACTGCGGTAGGAGCGAGGCTCGATCGGTGACGGGTTCAGGGTGGGTCGATATCGCGGTGGTCGCCGTCGCGCTGCTGGCGGCTACGTCGGGATGGCGACAGGGTGCGGTGGCGTCGGCGCTGGCGTTTCTCGGCGTTGTGCTCGGGGCTGTCGCCGGCATTCTGGTGGCACCGCACGTGCTCGAACACGTCGACGGTTCGCGCATGCGGGTGTTCGTCGGCATCGCGTTGATCGTGGTGTTGGTGATCGTCGGTGAAGTAGCAGGCATGGTTCTGGGGCGGGCGTTGCGCAGCGGAATACATTCGCGCGGAGCCAGATCCGTGGACAGCACAATCGGGGCCGGGTTGCAGGCCGCGGCCGTGCTCGCGGCCGCGTGGCTGCTGGCGATTCCGCTGACGTCCTCATCGCAACCCGAGGTGGCCAGTGCCGTGCGTGGCTCGACGGTCCTGGGCAAGGTGGACGAGGTGGCACCCGACTGGTTGCGTCAGGTGCCCAAGGAATTCTCGGCGCTGCTCGACACGTCCGGGCTGCCGGACGTCATCGGTCCGTTCGGACGCACTCCGGTCGCCGAGGTCGCCGCTCCCGACTCCGGGATCGCCGCAGGCCCCGTCCCGGTGGCGCTGCGGGCAAGCGTGATCAAGATCAACGGAATCGCCCCGAGTTGCCAGAAGGCGCTCGAGGGTTCGGGATTCGTCGTCGGGCCGGATCTGGTGATGACCAACGCCCACGTGGTGGCCGGTACCTCCCAGGTGACCGTCGATTCTCCGGACGGCCCTCTCGATGCCGACGTCGTCCTGTTCGATCCCGAAGAAGATGTTGCAGTGCTTCGTGTTTCGCAGTTGCAGGCTCCGGTGCTGCCGTTCGCGCCGGCACCCGCCGAATCCGGATCCGACGCCATCGTGCTCGGCTACCCGGGCGGCGGTCCGTACACGGCGAGCCCAGCGCGCATTCGCGAGATCATCAATCTCAGCGGACCGGACATCTACCGCACCGGAACTGTTCAACGCGAGGTCTACACGGTGCGCGGATCGGTGCGGCAGGGCAATTCCGGTGGGCCACTGGTCAATTCGAACGGTGAGGTGCTCGGTGTGGTGTTCGGTGCCGCCGTCGACGACCCCGACACCGGATTCGTCTTGACCGCAACCGAGATCGCGGACGAGCTCGCTCGCAGCTTCGATGCGCCGGTCAGTGTGGGTACCGGCGACTGCATCGTCTGACGGCGGGACGTCAGCTTTCGAGCGCGACGCGCAGGATTTCCTCGGACACGACGTCGGGGGCTTCCTGGTGCACGTAGTGCCCCACGTCCCGCACCGTTCGACGGGTCAGCCCCGGTGCCCAGTGCCGATCGCGATCGAGGGTGGTGGGTAGGACGTACGGATCGAGGTCACCGCTGATCTGCGCGACGGGGATCGAGGTCTTCACATCCACGGCGTCCATGAAGCGTCGGCCCTCGGCGCGGAACTGGCTACGGAACGCCCAGCGCTGATATTCGAGTGCGCTGTGCGCGGCCCCGGGAATTCGGATGGCGGAGCGCATCTTGCCTGCGGTATCGGCGAAATCGTCGGTGCGCTGCCACTGCGACCCGGCGCGGCTGCGCATCAACTCCTCGACTGCCGCGCCCCCTCGACGCGTGAGCAGCTTTTCGGGGCGCAGCGGAACCTGATACCGAACGAAGTGCGGCAGCAGGGCACCGCGCTGTTCGGAATCCTTCAGGACGGCGCGGCGCAGCGAGATCGGGTGCGGTGCGTTGATCAGGACCATCGAGCGGACCATTCGCGGATGCAGAGCCGAGCTCGCCCAGCACACCAGGCCGCCGTCGGCATGGCCGACGAACGTCGCGTGCGGGTAACCCAGCGCGCGAACGAGACCGACGATGTCGCCGGCCAGGGTCCATCCGTCGTAGCCACGTGGAGGCTTGTCGGAGTCGCCGTAGCCGCGGAGGTCGACAGCGACCGCACGCACTCCGGAACGCGCGAGCGAATCGAGCTGGTGATGCCAGGAGTACCAGAAGTCGGCGAAGCCGTGCAGCAATACCACCAGCGGGGCGTCGGGAGCATGCTCGCCGACCTCCACGGTGTGGAACCGGATTCCGTTGGCATGGATGTCGCGATGGATCCACTGTCCCGGGTAGCGGACCGTGGACGGATCGGGATGATTCATACTGCTCGACTCGCCGGGCGTCGTCTACTTCTTGTAGCCGGGGATTCCGGGAACGCTCTCGTGCTGGTTCGGCAGCACGGACGACGCCTGCTTCAGCGAGTCGATGGTCTTCTCGGGCTTACGCAGTTTCTTGACCCTGCGGTATCCGAGGAACCCGAACAGTCCTGCAACCAGCACCATGAACACGAAGACGATCAGAAACGCGGCCCAACGGTATAGCCACACGTCGAGAAGCTCGGCGGCGAAGAAGAAGAAGAAGAACGAGCTGAACAGCAGCACCGTCAGCGCGACGATGAAGAAGACGCTGCCCTGCAGTCCCTTCTTGACCTCGCCGGTGACCTCGGCTTTGGCGAGGGCCACCTCGGCACGCACCAGCGTCGAGACCTGAGTCGTGGCGTCCTTGACGAGGTTTCCGATGCTCGCGCTACCGGGTGTGCGGGCATCGACATCGGTGAGAGGTATCGACGAAATCGTGTTCGGGACGCCGTTGCCGTATCCCTTGTCATTGCTGACGCTCAACTCTCGACCCCTTGTAATCGCTGTGCTCGGTGTTGCGGTGATCGCTCTGCTCGGTGTTGCGGAAGATCGTATCGACAGTAGTGCCTAAGTAGCAGATTATCTGTCCCGCGGCGGCCGAGCGACGCTCGGCCCTTCGTCGGTTACCTCTCCGCCCGTCGGCACAAACACGGGAATGTTGCACGAATCGGCAACGAACGGCCCGGGGGCGTGAAATTCTCAGGTGTTCATCAGGTAATTTTCAGGGAACTTTCCCCTTCAGGAGCACTCGTGAGTTCACCACACGCCGTCACGGACGACGGCGCAATTCCCGCACCTCAGGTGCCTCGGTCCCGCATCGTCATCGCCTCGATGGTCGGTACGTCCATCGAGTTCTTCGACTTCTACATCTATGCCACGGCCGCAGTGCTCGTCTTCCCCCGCCTGTTCTTCCCCGCGGGCAACGACACGACCGCGCTGCTGGCGTCGTTCGCGACGTTCGGTTTGGCGTTCGTCGCGCGACCCATCGGCTCGATTCTGTTCGGCCACTTCGGTGATCGCATCGGACGCAAGGCCACCCTCGTCGGGTCCCTGCTGACGATGGGTGTCGCGACATTCGCGATCGGGCTTCTGCCGACCTACGCCGCGGCGGGTCTGTGGGCGCCGGCTCTGCTGGCGCTGATGCGCTTCACCCAGGGCGTCGGCCTCGGCGGCGAATGGAGCGGTGCGGCGTTGCTGGCCACCGAGACCGCCAAGCCGGGCAAGCGCGCCTGGGCGGCGATGTACCCGCAGTTGGGTGCGCCGATCGGCTTCTTCTTCGCCAACGGCATCTTCCTGCTCATCGTCATCGCGACCGGCTACGACTCCGCCAACTCCGGCACCGACCATGCGTTCCTCACGTGGGGCTGGCGCATTCCGTTCCTGCTCAGCGCGATCATGGTGATCATCGGCCTGTACGTCCGCCTCAAGCTCGAGGAGACGCCGGTGTTCAAGCTGGCCGTCGAGCGCGGGCAGAAGGTGAAGACCCCGTTGGCTCAGGTGTTCAAGACGAGCTGGCGTCAGCTGATCATCGGCACGTTCGTCATGCTCGCCACCTACACGCTCTTCTACATCATGACGACGTGGGTGGTCAGTTACGGAACAGGCAAGGTGGCCGACGTCAACGGGCCGAAGCTCGCGATTCCGTACACGGACTTCCTCGAGCTCCAGCTCATCGCGGTGCTGTTCTTCGCCGCCCTGATCCCGGTCGCCGGGCTGCTCGCCGACAAGTACGGCCGACGCCCGACGCTCATCGTCATCACCGCGGCGATCGTGCTGTTCGGACTCTCGTTCCACTGGTTCGCCGACCCGTCGTCCGCGTCGGCAGGCAAGATGCTGGTGTTCATGTGCGTCGGCCTCGGACTGATGGGCCTGACATTCGGACCCATGAGTGCCGTTCTGCCCGAACTCTTTCCGACCAACGTGCGCTACACGGGCTCGGGAATTTCGTACAACACCGCGTCGATCCTCGGAGCTGCAGTGGCTCCGTTCATCGCAACCTGGCTGGTGAGTTCCTACGGCGTCGGCTGGGTGGGCGTCTATCTCGCCATCGCCGCTGCGCTGACCCTGATCTCGCTGATCATCATGAAGGAAACGCGAGACCAGTCGCTCGACAGCGTGTAGAGCGGCTGCGCCGCACGTGAGTGGAAACTCGTAGCAGGGGTCGAGTTTCCACTCACCTGCGTAGCTCGTTTCGGTGATCGCTGGACACAGACAGGCGATTGCCAGGAAGTCGGCAGCGGACCCTCAGGGTCGAGGGCAACAGTGATCGTTTGTGACCATCCTTCCTGTGACCGCCGTTTCAGAGCGCGACGTGAGTCGACCGCGCTGGGCGTTGCCCGGTCTGACCGCCCTTCTCGTCGGAACAGCAGGGGCCTATGCCCTCGATCTGAACCGCGAACATTGGGGTAATTCCTTCTACGCGGCGGCCGTGCAGGCCGGTTCGATCAGTTGGAAGGCGTTTCTGTTCGGTTCGTCCGATGCCGCGAACTCCATCACGGTGGACAAGCCGCCGGCATCGCTGTGGATCATGGAGCTCTCGGTACGAATCTTCGGCCTCAACTCGTGGTCGCTGTTGTTGCCGCAGGTGCTGATGGCCGTGCTGAGCGTGGGAATCATGTACGCGACCGTCGCCCGTCGATTCGGATACGGGGCCGCGCTGATTGCGGGCGCGATCTTGGCCACCACGCCGACCTTCGCGCTGATGTTCCGCTACGACAATCCCGACGCCTTGCTCACCCTCACCCTGTTGGGGGCAGCGTGGGCGATGCTGCGTGCTCTCGAAGACGGACGCACTCGCTGGCTGGTGCTGACGGGCGCTGTCGTGGGTCTCGGATTTCTGACCAAACAGCTGCAGGCCTTCCTCGTCGTTCCCGCTCTTGCCGTGGCCTACGCAGCGTTCGGTCCGCGAAAGCTCGGAACCCGACTTCTGCAGTTGCTGGCCGCCGGTGCCGCCGTGCTCGTCTCCGCTGGATGGTGGGTTGCGATCGTGCAACTGGTGCCGGCGGAGGACCGCCCCTGGGTCGGTGGATCGAAAACCGACAGCATTCTGGATCTGACCTTCGGTTACAACGGACTGGGCAGGTTGACCGGTAACGAACACGCGGGCACCGCCGGATCGTCTGCCGGTGATGCAGTGCAGGCCAGCGGTTTCGGGCCGGGTGGGCACGGACCGCAGACGGGCATCACCCGGATGTTCGCGGCTGCCCAGGGCGGTCAGATCTCGTGGCTGATTCCGGCCGCGCTGGTGCTCCTGGTCGCGGGAATCGTGGTGCGCGGCAGAGCTCCTCGGGGGGACTTTCAACGCGCCTGGTTCGTGATGTGGGGACTGTGGCTCGTCGGGTGCTCGCTGGTGTTCAGCTTCATGTCGGGCACCTTCCACCCGTATTACACGATCGTCGTCGCTCCGGCGATTGCCGCCATCGTCGGAGCGGCTCTCCGTGAGCTGTGGATGCGGCGTGAAAAGGCCACGTGGCGCGCGGTTCTCGTGCTGGCATCGGCGATCACGACGGCTACCTCGTTCGTCTTTCTCGCCCGCACCCCCGAATTTCTGCCGTGGCTGCGGTGGGTGGTGCTGGGAGTCGGGGTTTTCGTCGCAGTGGCCCTGGTGTTCCGCCGGTCCCGATCGATCTCGATTGCACTGGGGGCGATGGCAATTGCGGTCGCTCTTGCCGGCCCCGTCGCCTACGTCGCCGATACCGTGGTCACTCCGCACACGGGAGGTGGCCCGTCGGCCGGGCCTGCCGTTGCGTTCGACCAGGCTGCGTATCGAAGTGGTCGAGGGGGTGAAGATGCCGAGCGGTCGACGCAATTCGGCTCCCCACCGGCTCCCGACGAGGAGCTGACCGGACTCCTCGAGGCCGATCCGCAGAAGTACACCTGGGCCGCGGCGACGATCGGATCCAATGCCGCCGCGGTTCTACAGCTCGCGACCGACGACCCGGTGATGCCGGTGGGCGGATTCTCCGGAACCGACCCGTCGCCCACACTCGCTCAATTCCAGGCCGACGTGGCCGCGGGAAAGATCCATTACTTCATCGCGGGAACGGGCAAGTCCAGGCCGTCGGTGATCGGTGACTGGGTGGCTGCGACTTTCTCACCGAGGACCGTCGGCGATTACACGGTGTTCGATCTGAGTGCTGGAGCGGCTGCGCCGCATGTGAGTGCGGAGCCTGCGGTCGTTCCGCAGGCTCCACTCCGAGCTTCGTAGCCCACTACGTAGTTCCACTCACATGGGAGCGCTAGCGACCCTTCTTGATCGCCTCGAACACCTTCGGGTCGACGAGGGTGGAGACGTCGCCGAGTTCGCGGCCTTCGGCCACGTCACGGAGCAGGCGGCGCATGATCTTGCCGGAGCGGGTCTTCGGCAACTCGGGGACGATGGAGATCTCACGCGGTCGGGCGATCGGTGAGATTTCCTTGGAGACCTGGGCTTTGAGTTCGGCGATCAACGCGTCGCCGGTGTTCTCCTCGCCGGCGCGCAGGATGACGAACGCGACGATGCCCTGACCGGTGGTCTCGTCAGCGGCTCCGACGACGGCGGCTTCGGCGACGCTGTGGTGGGTGACGAGCGCCGATTCGACTTCGGAGGTGGAGATGCGGTGGCCGGAGACGTTCATGACATCGT